>DQHS01000122.1 GCA_003524365.1 Cellvibrio sp.
AAAATTAACTGCACTGAGCAACACCGCGAAAGCCGTACCAGAAGATTTTATTTCACCAGCACACCCCATCACATTCCCCACCCGCGATGGTGAAAGTGCACACGGATTTTTTTATGCACCAAAAAATCCTGACGTTAAACAACCAACCGAACAATTGCCGCCGCTATTGGTCATGTGTCATGGCGGCCCGACTGGTGCCACCGAAAGCTCGCTCAATTTAAAAATCCAATTCTGGACCAGCCGTGGATTCGCCGTGCTGGATGTAAATTATCGCGGCAGCACTGGCTACGGGAAACAATATCGCGCCCGTTTGAAAAACAACTGGGGGATTACCGATGTGATCGATGTATGCAGCGGTGTGGACTATTTAGCGGCGCAGCAGCTTATCGATAAAAACAAAGTTGCCATTCGCGGCTCCAGCGCCGGTGGTTACACAGTGCTCGCCGCACTGACCTTTAGTGACGTATTTAAAGCAGGCGCGAGTTTGTACGGCATTGGCGATTTGGAAGCGCTCGCGCGCGACACCCATAAGTTTGAAGCACACTATTTGGATTCGTTGGTGGGCGAATATCCTGCGCAGAAAGCTATTTATCAGGAACGTTCCCCCATTCATCACATAGAACAACTCAATTGCCCGGTAATTTTTTTGCAGGGGCTGCAAGATAAAGTAGTGCCGCCCGCGCAGGCAGAAGCCATGGTCGCTGCACTGCAAAAAAAAGGCATAATGACCAAATACGTAACCTTCGAAGAAGAAGGTCATGGCTTTCGCCAAGCGCACAATATCCAACGCGCACTTAATGAAGAGTTAGCATTTTATTTAACTGTTTTTAGCAAGAATTAATTGTCGGAGATAACTTATGGGACGTTGGCGCCCGCCCAGCGAAAAGTTACACAAGTCGTGCACGAAGCCGCAAAGAACGGCGACCGCAGCGAGAATGGGGATTCTCCAAAAGAATCCCACTTTGCGTACTATTTTTGATTTCACTTTTTAGAATTAATAATTTATAAATAGTACAGTACTATTTTCATATACTATTTCTGATATTCGATCCGATTTATGTACCAGGTAAATTCTCCTGCTTCGGTTTTAACAACTGCTTCATCATCCACCTGCTTTTTAACCAGCGCTCTGGCCATTGGGGAGTCTATAGATATGTAATCCTTTGTATTAAAAATCTCATCGTAACCGACAATCCTGAATCGCATTTTCTCACCTTCTTCATTTTCAATTTCGACCCAAGCTCCAAAAAAGACTTTCCCTTCCTGGACTGGCGAATAATCTACTATTTTCAGATCTTCCAGGCACTTCCTTAAATATCTCACACGGCGATCAATTTCACGCAACCTTTTTTTATTATATTGATAATCAGCGTTCTCGCTACGATCCCCCAAGCTTGCAGCCCAAGACACCTTTTGAGTTACATCAGGCCTCTCCACTCGCCAAAGATGATCCAATTCTTCTTTAAGAGCGTTGTACCCCTCTCTGGTAATTAATGGTGTTTTCATATGATGAAGCCTTGTAGCGCAAGATTGATTATTTCCTAACACACTAAGAATTGGCGAGACCAGATCCTTAATCAGACTTGATTAGAGATAAATAATACCTGTGATTATCTTGGCAAATTATTCTTATCAAGCAGTAATTTTTCACGACATGATGCATCTGGCATGTGATATTACGGTTAAGAGTGATGGGTCAAGAACTCTCTTGACTCGGCGTGCTTTTTTGTCTTACGTATCCAGAATCACTTCAGCTCTCGCCTCGAACCGCTTTGCGCGATTACGGGATTACCCACTGGGAGCTGCTCAATCGCATCTGGTCAGTCGCCCCGCGATACGAATTATGAAACGAGCCCCCGATTAAAACAATCGATTTGGGTAGTTACTGTCTACTCAGACCTTTTTCCCTATGCCGTAAATTTTTTACATGGCCGCTATCAACCAGCTCTTCTGCGCTCAGTTTTAGACAAACATTGACGAGAGACGCTTCTTTGATGATATTCGCAATGTGGTGATGGGTATTTGAAGTAAAGGAACGTTGACTGTGTTAATCAGCGTAAATATAAAAATTTTTATTTCTTTTAATGAGGGCAAGCGCGCCCTCGTTTGACACTACACTTCCCTTTCGCAAATTAATTTCCATATTACTACGATAATGGCGCACTACTCCTTATGAGGTATTGCGCTCTCATTTTCCCGTGTTAGGTTAGCTAAAACCGCGCAAACAAGGAGTAAACATCTATGCAACATAAAACATTTTATGGGCCGATTAAAATACTGAGTTTTCTAGTTTTGACAGGAATGGCTGCGGCAATACTTTATGCCTTTTTCATTTCGGTTTTGTATTGGGCCGGGATTGGTGTCTAGGGGGCAGTAATTATGAATAATCGTCAAGCGAGAATTTTCGCTATTGCAGGGACTGGACTTTCGGTATTAATTTTCCTCGGCCTTACCTTGCACAGCCACACTAAATTTGATGAACTGACCAATGCGGAAAATATCACGCCGCAAGTCACACACGGAAAAGATGTTTGGCATAAATATAACTGCATAAATTGCCATACGCTGTTCGGTGAAGGCGCCTATTACGCTCCTGATCTCACCAAAATCACACAACATCGCGGCGCGGCTTATTTGCAAGCTTACATGCGTGACCCTTCAAAATTTTATGACGAAAATAAACATCGTCGATTAATGCCGAAACAAAATTTAAGTGAAGAAGAAATTACCGATCTAATCGTTTTTCTGGATTGGGTCAGCAAGGTTGATAACCAAGGCTGGCCGCCACGGCCGATTTTGGTGACCGGTGGTTTTATTCCCGGCAGTGATTCAGTGGGGGCCGTTGCATCAGGCGAGGGCACGGCTGCAGCGGCGATCCGCCCGGTGACAACTGCAGATGACCCACGCGCTCAAGGTGAACATGTATTTCGTACCGCCACACCGGCGTGCAATGCTTGCCACTCCACTGCGCCCGGCGCAAATATGGCAGGCCCAACACTCGCTGGTATTGCATCACGCGCAGCGGAGCTGGTTGAATCCGACCTTTATAAAGGCAACGCAAGAGACGTTGAAGGTTATATTCGCGAGTCCATCGTCTCACCGAGTAATCATTTAATTCCCGGCGATATGTATTCCGCTAACGGAGCATCCTTCATGCCAACAGGCTATGAAGAGACCCTCACTGCCGAGCAGCTCGATAATTTGGTTGCTTATTTGGCCACGCTTAAATAAGCCTGCAATGGAGAATAACGATGCAATATAAATCCCAATCAGTTGCTTACTGGTATTTTGCCGTGGCGATGACCCTGTTCGGTTTACAACTCGTGTTCGGTTTACTCTCCGCAGCAAAATATTTGGGCCCTGATCCACTGCTATATATTTTGCCGTTTGATGTAACAAAAGTAATTCATACCAACTTACTCATCGTATGGGTTTTGACCGGATTTATGGGCGCAACCTATTGGATGGTGCCCGACGAATCCCGCACTGAATTACACAGCACCAAACTTGCGTACATCCAACTGGTTTTATGGACAATCATGGGTGTGACCGCAGTCATCGGCTATTTATTTCGCTACGGCACCGGCAATAAGTTGTTGGAGCAACCACTGCCACACAAAATTGTTATCGTGATTTGCATGCTGATGTTTCTTTACAACATTAGCATGACCATTAAAAAATCCGGCCGGTTCACTACCACTGAAGGTGTACTGCTCCTCGGCCTATTCAGTTCCGCTGTTTTATTTTTTCCTGCGCTGTTGCATTACGAAAATTACACGGTGTCGATTTTTTATCGTTGGTGGACCATTCATCTTTGGGTAGAAGGTGTATGGATGATGATCATGGCTGCCTTTATGGCCTATCTACTCATCCGCCTGTCTGGTGCGGATCGGGAGGTCATGGAAAAATGGCTTTATGTCATCGTAGGATTGGTATTTATCGCCGGCATACTTGGCACTGCGCATCATTATTACTGGGTTGGCGTGCCTAGTTATTGGTTGCCTCNNGCGCGCTCTTCACGTTGTTTGGCGCGGGCTTATTAGGGCTTGCCCACACTTGGCCAAGCGTTAATAAATGGACTCACGGCACGCTCATCACTGCCATGCATGGCCATGCCGCGTTTTATGGGGCCTACGTAATGATTGTGTTGGCGATGATTACTTACGCGGCTCCGTCGCTGACACGCAACCGCCCTGAGAGTGGCAGCAGTCTCGGCTACTGGGCCTTCTGGATGCAAATCACCGGTATGTTTGGAATGACATTGTCTTTCGCGACGGCGGGCATTGGCCAAGTCTATTTAGAGCGGATCATGGGCATGGGCTACTTGGATGCGCAATTAAAAATTCAAGTTCACTTTCTTATGCTAATCGTGACAGCATCGATATTTACCATAGGTGTTGCATTATTCATTTACGATTTCTTCCGTTATGCGCCGCGTTTTATATCCGATGACGAACCCCAATTGAACGTCGTCGATGCGCGGAGCAATGCATGACTG
>DQHS01000112.1 GCA_003524365.1 Cellvibrio sp.
GCTGATTACAAGTCAGCTGCTCTACCTACTGAGCTACGCCAGCTTTTTGACCACGGCTGTTTGTGGAGGCAGAATTCTAGTGAAACATTTACTGGGAAGCAACACCTAAACAGAAATTTTGTCTCTTTTCCAAGGCTGTTTCTTTAGTTAATAAATCCGCCCACACTGTTTCGTCTATTTTTTCAGCAAAACCCGCTTCAATTACAACCCAGGTTTCATGAATCATTTTTGGAAGCATCTTTATATCCACTTCATAACCTTGCTGTTTGATTTCGTTGGATCGCGCTTCGGCATCGATATAATCCGCAAATCGGCCAAACGAAATACCATTCGTCAGCTCACCCTTAGTAATTACATGACTCTCAATATTTTTCTTTTGCAGCTCGTACAGGCGCCGCAATGCTTCTTTTTCAGACACCTCCGGCCTCAAGAAGACCCAATAGGATTCACCCTCCTTGATTTCAACGGGGGTGATATGGGCAGCCGCACCCAAAGCAACCAAGCGCTCCACTGCATATTCAGCCTGAAGTAACTGACTGTAGGGGCCAATCATGGTGCAAAACTCAGCATTCGTAGTTTCATTACCGACAGACGGCACCTCCGTCTTTAATTCAGGCTTTACCCTTGCCTGAAGCATTGAGGTGTCCGCTTGTTCAGTCAGCAACTGTAACCCCTCCCCTTTGCCGGAAACCTGCACTGTATTGACCTGAGGCGCGATTTCATTTTTAACAGCAAAGAAGTAGTGATATCCAAAAAAAACGAGATTACCCACCAACAATAAAATAAAAATTGCCCGCATTCGTTACTCCAACTGTTGGGGATAATCCAAAACACAAGCAAGACCGTCCAATACCAAATCGGGAACCAATCGAGCCTGAGGATAAAAAGACAACAACTTACCTGCATCACCACCAGTGAAAACCATTTGGAATTCACTATTTTGATCGAGTCTGCGCAATTGCCGTACTCCGTTATCGACTAACCCAGTCAGCATAGCTGCGCAAGCTGAATAGACAGCCTCCGATGTCGCCGCGGCTGGGGACAAGTCCAGCCCCGTAACTGTGCGGTCTAATTTTATCTGGCGAGTTCCGGATGTGAGCGAATCTAGCACAAGGTTTAGTCCCGGTGCTATGAACCCACCCATATGCTTGCCATTGCGCGCAATCAAATCCACCGTGACAGCCGTGCCACAGGAGACAACAATGCAGGCAGCACTTACAAGCCGATAAGCCGCCACTATTCCCAACCAACGATCCACACCCAGCGCTTGCGGATTGTGATAACCATTGCGTACCAATCCGCAGATTGCGCTGCTACGCGCAAACACAGGCAGCACATCCAAATATCCAATAGACCAATCTGCAAGCCGCTGCTCGAAAAGCTCGCCAACCACAGATGCGACAGATACTGCGCTTATTGCATTACGATATGGCTCGATTTTATCGACTAGCAAGCCCAGAGACTCTTCAACCCCAATAGCGCTCTGAGCCACTGTCGCTTGCTGATAGCGGACACGCCACTTTAGACGCGTATTACCCATATCTATCTCAAGAATCATGAACGCGCCTCAGGGATATCTCGCCACCATGGAACATCTCATTACCCTTAGCTGTTTCCAGCACCAAAGCACCGACTTCATTCACACCAACACAGATGCCGGAACAGACGATGTTGCCGTTACGCAACTCAACCATCTGCCCGGCATGCGCATTTAATGACTGCCACTCAGCACAATAATCGGAAAAACCTGCCGTCTCGAAGCCGTTGAGCACTAAAACCATTTCATCAATTAAGGTGGCCACCAGTTGATTGCGCGAAGGAGGAGGAAGCCCCTGCTGAGCGAGAATGCTGCGCAGGTCAATCCAAGGCTGGGATATTGCATTATCCTGATCTTCTCCCATAGCAACATTGATCCCTACCCCCACAACCACCTGACAGTAACCCGCAGGATCGCCAGCGATTTCAATTAATACGCCAGCAAGTTTTTGATTCTGGTAGAGCACATCGTTTGGCCATTTCAACTCCAAACCAGTGATACCGTAGCGCTGCAGGGCGCGCACTATCGTTAACCCGACCGCCAAACTTAGGCCCTCAAGTGCCGCGACTCCTCCTTCAAACCCCCAGCCAATAGAACAATAAATATTCTGCGCAAACGGGCTCACCCAAACACGCCCACGCCGCCCACGCCCCGCACTTTGCGACTCGGCCAAACACACTTGCAGCGCGGGATTTTCGTGGCGCATAAGATAGGAGTTGGTTGAATCAATTTGAGGGAATATATTCAATTTAAGCGGCAAGGCTGAGCGCACCTGCTCTACTATTTTTTTAAGATCAAGCAAATCCAATCCACCATCAATACAATATCCTCGTCCCTTAACTGAAAGCAGCTTGATCCCCAATCCTTCCAGTTTTTGCAAATGCTTCCAGACTGCTGCGCGACTAACCCCTAGCAGCATCCCCAGCTCCTCACCTGAGTGAAATTGTCCGTCTGCGAGCAAGTCCAGCATTTTTCGCAAGGAACCAGCCTCCAGAATATTATTTTCAACCATTATGAGAGCCTGCTAAATACTCACGCGGATAACGCCCCGCGCCAAGACTAGTTAAAATTTCATATCCCAGCGACGCATTTTTTTTACTCAGGTATTCCAATGAAAGGAGAGGATTAATCACGTCGATCTCCAGCCCCAGGAGTTGCTCGCTTGGCAAGTCAAGAGAGGAAATATCAAACATAGTAGAATCCATCGACATTCGTCCGACCGACCTCACCAGTTTTCCATTTAAATAACCCTCAGGCTGCAAGCCCAGAGTACGATGCAACCCATCAGCATAACCTCCGGCGACGACAGCTATACGTGCGCCATCAGGCAAAGTCGTACTACTGCCATATCCTATTGCAGCAGTAGCATCGAGCTTACGCACTTGCATAATAGGCAGCGATAACCGTAAAACCGGAAGCATAGGATTGGAATCATTTTGAACAGGATTGACGCCGTAGAGCGCAGCTCCCGGGCGCAGTAAATCAAAATGCCACGGAGCACCTAAAAAAATGCCCGAGGAGTTTGCAAGACTAAATCGAAGATTTGGTAGCAGAGATCCTATTAGCTTGGTGCAATTCGCAAAACTATGTTGCTGCTGTGAATTAAGAGGATGGCCACGCTCATCGGCACAGGCAAGATGGCTCATCAGCAACACCGGGTTAACAGCATGCAGCAAATTCTGGTTGCCACACAAAGACTCAAACTCGCGCAAATCAAGCCCGAAGCGAGTCATCCCCGTATTTATTTTTATTGCGGCGGAAGCATTACAACCCAGCACAGCATTTGCCTCGGCCCAACTATTTATTGCGGAGAGAGAACAAAGAACAGGCGTTAAATTTGACTCCATTAATAGGCGCTCATCGCCAGCACGAATACCGCCCAGCACATAAATAATCGCATCGGATGACAAAAAAGCCCTGGCCGCAAGCGCTTCATCTATTGAGGCAAAAAAGAACTCCCGACAGCCGACCGCATAAAGTGCATTGCCAACTTGATCCGCACCCAAACCATAAGCATTCGCCTTGATAACGCCAGCAACTCCCGCACCCGCACCAATGCTTTGCAATTTGAGCCAGTTGGACTGGATAGCAGATAGATCAATTGTCAGCACGGCATTAAGACCTTGAGATTAAGTAGCTAAAAGTGAACGCATCTAAGCAGAGCGCCGCCACAAAATCCACCGTTTTTAGTGCGAGCATCGACCCCAGACAAGCCAACAAGAAATATACGCAAGGGAAAATAAAAACGCGGATTAAAAAAAACGCCCTACAGTATTCTG
>DQHS01000065.1 GCA_003524365.1 Cellvibrio sp.
AGCCGTCTGTTGTTGAAAAAATTTGATCGCCAAAACCACTTCCGCCTGTACCTGTGTATTGAAATTGCCAGACATTGGTACTGGACACAATAATATGATTGGCGTCATTTGGATCGACTGACACACCACCAAATGCATGATTAAAACCAGCCGGTGAAATGTTAGACCAAGTATTGGCGGAAGGATTGTATTTCCACACTTGCCCTTGATCCATAGGCTCAGGCTGCGCCCAATGACCATGCGGACCTGAGCCATTTGCGTACACAATAATTAGATTGCCATTTTTATCCTGAACCGCGCGTACCGGCATTAAACCGGCAGGGCCGCCACTAATTGCAGAGAAAGTCTGGCCGGCATCTTTGGATTGATAAAAGTTTGCGCCTACCGTTGGGTAGCGCGAAATTCCTGCAAAGATTGTTTGAGTCGCGCCATTAGCACCGCTCGTCGGATCGAGCAAAACGAAGCTGACTCCGTTCTCATTCGGCGTAGTAGTCACATCCAATCCACTCAAACGCGACCAAGTTGCACCCGCATCAGTCGATTTAAATAAACCGTTCCAACGGGTACCCGTGTACAACGTATTAGAATTGAGAGGGTCAACATGTAGCTTCTCACCGCTTGACCGCCCAATACCATTTCCATGGGCCTTAAATTGACTGGAAACATCAACAATCGAAAACGTTTTACCGTAATCATTAGAGCGCAGTATGGCTGTCTTTCCATTATTGAAATAAGAAAGACCCACCAGCATATAAACCTTGGCTGAATCTTGCGGATCTAACGCAATTGATTCAACACCTAAATACCCTACCTGGTCTTCACTGACCCAGTCAGTCAGGGAAACCCAGCGGGACTGAGCATGATCCCAACGATAAGCACCGCCAACGTCGGTACGAGCATAAAATAAATTTTGTTGCGTCCTGCTAGGAATCACCGCGCTTACAAACCCACCACCGCCCATGGCTACGCTATCCCAAGTATATTCTTCTGCAAATACAGCGCAGCTATTAACAAAAATTGCAAATACGAAAAGTAATTGCGGAACGTACTTTAAAATTTTCATCTCGTTACCCCAAAAAGAATGTTAACCCGGTATTGATAGCCGAACCAGGTTAGCAATTGATTATTTTTAATTTATTTCTAACACCATTTTTATATGGGAGGATTCAACCGCGAAGTGCATAACCGTTTAAGCAACTAATGCTGCCATTTCTTTCTATCTGCATAGAAACAGCTGGTGTTTTGAAAGCCTACGTTTTTCTGGGACGATTATTTAATCCATCAACCAATTTTTTTTAGGGGTTTTGCACTCACCGTTTTATTTTTATATCAAATCAGGCAATAAAAAGGGATAAATGTAGACTTTAATAAATCTAAATTTATCCCATCAAGCAGGGGAGCCCATGAGTAGACAGCCTTACGGAATGAAGTTCCGCATTCACTCTCATAGAATGCCCTATGTTAGAGATTAATTAATATTTAAATAGCATATAAATTAAAAAAAATAACAATATTCATTTTTTCAAGTAAAACTCAATGATGATCTGTACTAGCCGCGACTTGATCTGACACTTCTACTTGAAAGAAGAGAGTTACCGGTTTTGAATATGGGTGTCGAATCCTGAATCAAAACCAACGAGGTAACTCTCATGCTACACACTACCAATCCCATTATTAAACACAAAGCGGGTTT
Source organism: Cellvibrio sp. (assembly GCA_003524365.1). Lineage (GTDB taxonomy): Bacteria > Pseudomonadota > Gammaproteobacteria > Pseudomonadales > Cellvibrionaceae > Cellvibrio. The sequence continues at coordinate 1,694 of DQHS01000065.1, forward strand.
ACTGAATAGGGATAATGCAATTTTTTTATGACATTTAGGGCCTGCTGACGTTTGGTTATAGGATTTTATTCTCAAGGAAGCGCCAAAAATATTATTCTCATAAACCCTTTTGTTTCCAATGCAATGGCGCTTCAACATCATACATAAATACATTTCCCCAAGTTGGCTGAACACTTAACCAAGATATTTATTTAAATAATCCCTATGGTCATCCAACAAGGTAACTCTTTCTGATACCGCCGAATGAATATTAGATAGAAAATTTTTGTGCTCACCTTTACTCAGCATATCCGCCAAAGGATGATAGCTATCCGGCATTAATCCTTGGCCAATTAGCACCGCAAACCAGCTGTGTTCTTTAAATAACTCAGCATGCTGCACATTACAACTTGCACTGGCTTTAAATAATCCCAAACGTTCTTTAAGTGACTCCGGCAGTTCCATGTCCTGACAGTGACGCCAAAATTCCGTGTCGTTTCGCTCGGTAAGTTTGTAGTGTGCAATCAAAAAATCCCTAATATTCTGGTACTCAGCATGTATTTTTTGATTGAAGGTAGTGATGACATAGGGATCAAAATTATTCTTGGGTAAATGAGCCAACAATTTAGTGATCGTAGATTGAACGAGATATATAGCGGTTGACTCCAGCGGCTCCAGAAAGCCACCCGAAAGCCCGCAGGCAATGACATTTTTATCCCATATTTTCTTTCGATAGCCGGACTTAAATTTTATAATTCGAGGCTCACCTAATGGCTTTCCTTCTATCGAAGTCACCAGCGACTGTGTGGCTAATTCGTCGCTGATGTACTGGCTGGCATATACATACCCATTCCCTATCCGGTTCTGAAGTGGAATTCGCCACTGCCAGCCGTATTCTTTTGCAGTAGAGCAGGTGTATGGCTTTAGCGGACCGACATCGGATTCGCAAGGCATGACCACTGCCGAGTCACAGGGTAGCCAGTGCGACCAATCAATAAATTCCGAGCCTAAGGTTTTACCAATCAAGAGCGATGAAAACCCGGTGCAATCAAGAAAAAGATGCCCTGCAATTTTTTCGCCGGATTTAAGTACCAAAGATTCAACATGGCCAGTTGTTGGATTCTGCTCGACCGCGACGATTTCACCCTCTACTCTGGTTACGCCACGAGTTTCAGCATAAGTGCGCAGGTATTTGGCAACCAGTGCCGCGTCAAAATGGTATGCACAATTGACAGAAGGTAAATCAGGTCTCGGATTGCCTTCCATACGACTGCATTTATTCTCGCGTGCGGCGAGCGTTTCCGCATTGAACAAACCAAAATCACTGCTTCCCCCCTCCTCGCGGTTCCTTAGCCAATAGTGAATAAAGTCGATTCCATTTAACGGGGCACCAATACCACCAAATGGGTGAAAGTACGATTCGCCTTTGCGAGTCCAGTCAATAAACTCAATGCCTAATTTATAGGTACCTTGCGTTTTTTGAAGGAAATCCCCCTCATCAATACCTAGAAAGCCAGTATAAAGTTGAATATTGGGAATAGTGGCTTCACCCACACCAATAGAACCAATCACCTCTGACTCGATCAAGGTAATATCGTACTTATCTTTTCCTTGCAATTTGGAAAGGGCGGCAGCCAGCATCCAACCCGAGGTGCCGCCACCCGCAATGACGATTTTATTTATTGTTGCATTGAGCATAGTAACCCCAACAGGACACATCAATTCAGTTTAAAGAATCAGATTCAGTTATTGTTTTAGCGATGGACTTTAATAAAATATAAAACCGTTCTTTCAGTATTTCTTCCGGAATGGAGTCAACAAATGGGTCATGGTTCATAGCACCCAATAGCGAGCCATTCAGTAAATACGTCCAGCTATGTTCATCAAATGTTTCATCTTCCAATAGCGAAACAAAACCAATCTTTTTAAACACCTCCATTTTTTTAACAAGGGATTCTGGCAAACTTAATGTACGGTAGACGTTCCAAAATTCGTCATCTGTTCTGCCATTTAAACAGTAATGTGCCAACTGGAAGTCTCTTAGGCGAAACATATGGGAGGTAAATCGCTCATTGAATTTTTTTGACTCGAGCGCTTGATTGGAATCCTGCGGAAAATAATCCCGCAATAATGAAAGAGACGTGACCAACGGGAATAGCTCTACCGCATCCAGACTATCCAGCGAACAGGCCGCCGAACCAACGCCAATACAATTTCCAGACCATGGCTTGTTGATCACCCCGTAACTGCAATCTTCTTCTGGCGAGGGTGATAATGCTGCGCCACATAAAACAGAAACTTTTTTAATGACGTTCTCATGTGATATGTGGGCGGAAGAATAGTGTATTTGGACTGCAGTTCTATCCTCCAGTGGATATAAACCAAACCATCCCTCAGCAAACGCTGTGATTTGACTAAAACCAGGCGTGGTTTGAAATTTATTTACCGAGCAGGATATTTGCTTGTCACATTTAAACCACGCCGACCAGCTTTCAAATTCATTGTTGCCCATCTCCCTGAGCAAGCGCCGTTTACTTCCGGATGCATCGATAAAAAGATCACCTGAAATATAATCTCCATCGGTTAATAAAAGTCCATCTATATTTCCATCATTAACCGTTATCGTGTGAATGTCTGAAGCCCTGTGATTAACGCCTCGCGCAATAGCGGCACGCTTTATTGCAGCCGTGTAATTCGATGCATCCAAGTGATAGCCATAACTCGGAGTCTGCAGACTTTCGTCGGCACATTTAATGACGAGCTTTCCATGCTTGGCAGCTAAAATACCCAAGCTGAACTCCTCAAATGAAGCACTCAAGCCGCTTTTATGTGCTTTTTGCCAGCATTGGTAAAACTTTGCGCCAGCGATATCCACACCTGGTTTGTCATAGGCAATGAAATAGTCATTCTGATAAGCATTCCACCCACTAAAGCGTTGCGCATAGAAACGTGTAGATTTGGCCGAACGCAGAAGCGCCTCCTCATTAGCCCCCAGCCGCTCATGAAGGTGGCGATAACCGGGAAGAACCGGAAAGCATTTATGAGGTGATATTGAGTACCCGGTATCAATGAGCTCAACATCATTATCCACACCGTACTTTAGAAATTCAGTTTTGATAAATAATGCAGTCAACCAGGCATCTATTCCCGCACCCACTACCACTATTTTTTTAATATTTATTGTCATGAGATCTATACTTGGAGAGTTTTCAGGTAGCTATTTAAAAACGTTTTATGCAATGGCGTATTTTCAGCTCTTGCATCAATTTTATACTTGGTTTCTTTCAAAACCTTCTCAATCTCGGAGAGAGGAAGTCCCGCAACAAAAGGGTCATATCCTACGTTTTTCACACCTTGTCCATTAAAAATGGATACCCAACTCGGAACGGTGAACAACCCGAACTGATACCATTCGACATGCCCCCTCTTCTTGAATATGTTAATTTTTTCGGTAAGTTCCTCCGGCACGCGCATTTCCCGACAATAATTCCACAGTTCTGAATCCTTCCTGTCATTCAAGTGATAGTGAAGAATTAAAAAATCTCTAATTCGATCATACTCAACATCCATAAGACGATTAAATTCGTTGCTCTCAGCGCCGTGCGAAGGAGACACGCTGAATAACTTAGTGAAATTTATAATTGCAGCCTGAATTAGATAAATACTGGTAGATTCCAATGGCTCAAGAAACCCACTTGATAAACCTATTGCGAGGCAATTATTTACCCAAGACTTTTTATAGCGCCCCGACTTAAATTTAATTAGCCTCGGGGTCTCACTGGATTGCCCACCAACAGACTCAACCAGTGAATCCACTGCTTTCTGGTCAGATAAAAACGCGCTGGAATAAACGTAACCATTACCTGTTCGGTGCTGTAATGGAATTTTCCACTGCCAACCGCCCTCTTTCGCAGTTGAAGTCGTATAAGGCGGTAAATCAGGAAGTTTTTCACTGGGGAGCGCGATGGCACGATCGCAAACCAGCCATTTCGACCAGTCCTCAAACTCAACCCCCAGCGTTTTGGAAAGCAACAGCGAGCGCAGCCCTGAACAATCGATAAAAAAATCGCCGGCTATAGTCAAACCGCTCTCCAACCTTACCGATGAAATATTTCCTGTGTCTTTATTTCTCTCAACATAATCGATTTTTCCATCGATTTCAGAAACGCTTTTGTTTTTACAAAACTCCCGTAAATATTCAGCGTATAGCGAAGCATCAAAATGATAGCCATATTTGTAAGTTGAGGAAATGCAATTGGCATCATTGGAAAAAAGTTCAAATTTATTTTGTCTGCAAAGTGCTATGGCGTAAGAGTAGTCCGAAAGATCAGCAATCTTTTTTTCCTGACTTATTTTTGAATATAGACCGTAAAAGCTAGCGGTATTTTGGTTGGTGCCATAAACACCAAAGGGATGGTAGTAATTAGATCCAAGCTTTCCCCAATCAACAAACTTGATTCCCAATTTAAAGGTTGCTTTGGTTTTTTTCATCATATCAACTTCAGAAATACCCAAGCGGGCATTGAAGTCTTTCATATGCGGTAAGGTTGCCTCGCCTACCCCAATACTGCCAATCTCTTTTGACTCGATTAGCGTGATTTGAAAATTATTATTTGCATAGAGCGTCGACAATGCCGCCGCCGTCATCCACCCGGCAGTGCCACCACCAACAATAACGATCTTATAGGGCGCTTGCATATCAATACTCCAGATAAAAAAACGCTGCTGCCTTTTGGGCAGCAGCGTTTTTTACCCACGTTTGGTATTAGAAGTTTGCACGAAGGCTCAGCGTATAACGGCGCTCAGCTTTCCCTACAGATGACGGTAAACGCAACCCACCGTCTGACTCATCTTCAACTTGTTGTGAGGTCACCATACCTTCTTTAGTAAGGTTACTTATACCAAGGCTAACGAAGTAATTATCATTGAATTTATAGTTTACGGATGCATCTACTTGACCGTAGTCATCACCCCAAACCGGGTAACTCATACAGCAATCCGCTGCCGTAATTAAGAATTCAGAACGCCAGTTATACGCAACACGTGCAGAAAAACCGTGCTTGTCGTAAAACACATTGACGTTATAAGCATCATCAGACAACCCTTCCAATCGAGTTACTTCGATAACATCGACTGAAAGTCCACCTGCAGAGCCATCTTCTGCTCCTGAGCTCAAGCCAGAACTCTCCATACCCTTATTCTCGATATGGGTATAGTTGGCCTGCACACCAAATCCATCAACCCGACCAGGTAAGAAATTCAAGAAAAAGGTGCCTTGTAATTCAATCCCCTGCAGTGATGCGCCATCGCCATTTACTGGGCCACTGACAAATACATCGCGGGTAACCCCGTTATGTGTAACCGGTCTTGAATAGTTTGAGTTCTGAATATAGTCATCAAACTTCTTATCAAACAGCGCCATACTCACATTGCCAACACGCGAGAAATAATACTCAAGCGTAAAGTCAATCTGGTCCGCAACTGTCGGCTTTAAGAATGGATTCGCAGCATTGGCCACAAAGTCCAAATTCGCGCCCACAATCTGGCCATTTTCAATAACCCACGATTCATCATTAAGGTTATTCTCTGGGTGTCTGTATCTTACATTAATATAGTTTCGCAACAGGCCAATATCCGGGCGTGACATTGCGCGAGACCACGCTAAACGCGATTGAAACTTGTCAGTAATTTGGTATTTCAAGTTAAAACTGGGTAACACGTTGCGATGTATTGCTGTTGATGTAGCTACAGAGAAGCCCGTACCCGAATTGGAGAGGGGGACAAACCGATCCTCTTCATCAGACAGATAATGACGAAGAGAATAGTCCGTAAAATTAGGCTGACCACCCTCTACTGGTTCTCCATGTTCAACAGCTGGACCAAGCTCGGCAATATCCTGACCACCGCTACTTACAATCTCGGTTTCAACGTAGCGTACGCCAATGTTTCCGGTCAGTGGACGACCAAACAATTGCAAATTCTCACCACCAAAGTTCATTTGAATGTAGGCAGCTTCCGTTACCTCGCTAACATTCAGGGATTCATTTGGTTTGTAACAGGTACCAGGCACCACACCCTCACGAGAACAAACTGAAACGAAACCTACATTAGGAGTTCCCAATGCTTCTCCGGTCATTGTGTTTTCCCAATCACCCATTTTTTTGGGGTTAGGGAAAACCAATTTATTAATACCATCATAGGTATAAAGGTTACCCCATTCGTTGCCCCACTCTCTGGCAATATAATCATCTACCGGATAGCCCTTGAAGTGATAATCATGGTCATGTGTCTGATTCACACCGTCAATCTGTAGTTGCGTACCATCCGTCAATAAGGTCGGTACTTGACGAGTCAATACAGCAGCAGGGCTTTCCAAACTAGACCAGTCACCACCTTGGTTGGCCCAGAAATCCCAAACCGGTGCCCAAAGGCCTGCAGAGTTAACATTCTGCTCACGGTCAGCATAGCGAACACCAGCTTTAATTTTATCGATATAGCCATTTTCAACATCAAAAACAAAATCAACTTTGGTGGCAAACTCGTCCCCTGAACCATTTCCACGGCTAGCATTGATGTTAACAGGCGCGTAATTGCCTTTGGTCCCAAAAATACCAACATCGGTATCGTATCCAGTAGGATTAATCCCATGAGGATTTTCCAATATCACATTAAATTCTTCACCGGAAAGATCCAACCTGGTATTCGCATAGGAGTTCAGGCCAGAGCTCACGCCATACGAGTCAAGCGTTGCATCTACTGTCTGAATATCAAAATTCAAATGGGCACGATCAGTCATATTCCATTTAAAATTAAATGACAAGTCTTGAATCATTTCCTCATTTGTGGAGAAGCCAGCACTAGTACCCATTGTATTAGCAATCCACTGTACCCCAGACGCCTCATTACATCCGCCACCCACGTTCTGGCCTTCAATCCCCCAACCACAACCCTCGGATATCACCATATGCTCACCAGCCGCATTTTGCCTATGGTTCGCAGAGCCCTCATTACCATGGCCATAATATCCATGGGCCTGGTTAATAACGCCGCCCATAAAGGCGCCATTTTCGTCAAACGTAAACGGAGCTTCACCTGACGCTGGCCTCACCAACTCAGCAATTCTATCAGGGCCGTATCCGTCACGCAGGCTAGGCGGCCAAGAGAGGTAGTTACCTACTTTGAATTGAACCTGGTGGCTAGAACTGGTGTTTTTGTAGTTTGAACGGTTGTACTGCAAACTTGCCAGGTATTTACCTTCGTCGTCTTGCCATTGCAGTGCAAGTGCGCCGCCCAGACGCTCGCGCTCATATGTATACTCATTCATGAATATATCGGTGGGCAGGAATTTCGTGCCCTCGGTATTGCCGTTGGCATCCGGGTAAATATCGTTATAACGAACGTAGCCATAACGCCCCTGCCCTTGTGACGACGCATTTACATCGGAGTAGGCAATATTGGCCATAATGCCGAATTCACCGATAGTTGTTTCCAAACGATTGGAATATACGCCCGACAATTCCGGTGAGTTATCACCCGAGGTTTCGTTATAGTTAGTGCCTAACGAATAGGCCACGCTTTCACCATCGCGATCAAATGGTAAACGGGTGCGCAGGTTTACCACCCCAGCAATACCACCTTCGATGAGTTCAGCGGATTGGGATTTGTAAATATCCACACCACTCATTAACTCAGGAGAAACATCGCTCCAGCTCAACCCGCGGCCTGAGGTTGCACTAAAACTATCACGGCCGTTAAATTCACTACGGACATGATGCAAACCGCGAACAATCACACCGGAAGGCTCAGCAGAGAATTGGCTGGTATCGTTAGGGTTAGAAAAGCGGGTTACTGTAACGCCAGGGACACGTTGAAGCGCTTCAGCAATAGATTTGTCGGGGAAGTCCCCAAGGTCTTCAGACGTAATGGAATCCAATACTATTCCGGACTCCTTTTTTAACTCTTGCGCAGTTGCCAGGTTTCTTTGCACGCTGGTAACAAGCACTTCCTCAACTTCGTCATCTTTTACATCTGTTTTTTTGGGCTGATCTGCTGCGTATGCGGCAGAACCAATTGCCATAATACTTGCTGCCAGTAGTGTTTTCTTAAATCGACCATAGCTATAACTATTGTTATGTGACATCTCAGTGTTCCACCTAATTTATGTTTATATGAGTGCTTATACTTTTTACCTTGGCGTAACTAGTTGAAAAGAGCGGCTTTTCGCCCCCCAAAAAAAGGTTACTGCTGCCGAGGAAACTGCGGAGCAATAGGAATTCTTATGCTCTACGTACATCATTAGGCGGTTTTTATATCAACTGTGAATAGCGTATTTTTCTGAAGTTTTTTTTAATTTTAATTCTATGAATAAAAATTTCAAATTTTGTTATTTTTTCCATCGCGCCTGTACATCCAGGCGGAATTATGAGAATAAAAGTTACAAACGGATAGCGGAACTCCACAAATTCACTGGATCTATCTTGTACAGTGAACACTGGAAATGATCTATTAAATTGATTATTAAAAATTGTGTTATAAAAATAAAAAATATTGTCACTATGGAACCTGGGATAGACCGCGTTTCTCGTGGATAAAAAGCAAAAGGTCAGCTTCGTTTATAAGCGGGTCTGTGTTACGACTAATGCTTCCTTTTTTCAGTTGCGGATGAGCAACTAGCGTTTTATCAGCATAGTATTCAGCAACTCTTGGTTCGCCATTACGATTAAGCAAGGGAAACAGGCTGTAACAATTCCCTCCTAAAGGCATACCCCAACACAAGACCAAGCTAATATAAAAAAGGCCGGCTTCATGTATGAAGCCGGCCTGCATTAATTACTAATTACCAATTATTCAGCTAATTGAATGGTTGCACTTTTTATAGTAACGGTGCCTACTGTTGCAAAGAACTGAAGCCCAAAAATTGTAACGTCAGGCACATCGTTAAACGCTCCCGAACAGGTGAATGTTTGATCTTGATCTGCAACGATAGGAGTAGAGCCTTTCATACACACCCATTGCTGACCACCAACATCACCCCAATCGCCATCTAAAGCAAAAAACTGGAACATGTTTACATTTCCGTTCTCGCGGTCAGTCACAAATGCTTGATCAAAATTCAACACCACTTCAACGGTCGATCCATTCATATTGATTGGCGTAGCAAAAACAGTCTCAGCAGCCTGCCCGCTTGCAGATAAAGTGAATTGTATATGAGTGGGAGATTGGTTTTTGACCACTTCACTGCTCACATTCCACTTGCTGGGGCTGGTATCCAAAACAATATTATTGCTGGCGCTGGATGATGAACTGCTTGAGGAACTGGAACTAGACTGGCTACTTGATGAACCACCGTTCAATTTACCAGAGCCTATTAACAGTGCATCAAGCGTTTGTTGATTAATGACAGCCGGAGTACCACGATTAAACACCTCACCGGTATCCCAAAAGAATGGCAGCATGCCATTTTCAATTGACGCCTGGGTGACATATTGTGCGTAATATGCGCGCGACGCGAGATGCTTGGGATAGTCAGTGCAAATTTCCTCTGTACGCGGCCTTGCAGCGAACTCTCCTAACACAACGGGAATACCTTGGTCCGCAAATTTTGTTTTCATTTGGGCAAATTTTTCATCGACATAATCCTCTTCTTCGCGAGTCGAGTTGCGATAAGTATCAGTTTCCGAATGGTTGCCTTCACCCCAGTAACAAAATACCTGTAAGGTGCCCCAGTCAGCCACTATATCTTTATCCTGATTGGTAAAACTAAATGGGTAAAAATGCACTTCAGCCATTTGGCGACCCGTTGCAGTGTCGGACGGCATAGCAGGCCAAGAATTGAACGTAACATCGATGTCAGTTTTTGGGCCTTGAATCACCAGCACGCGATAAGCGTTTTTACCACCCGTCGAACGAACTGCATCGACAAATGTTTGATGATACATGTCAAGAACGGCGATTTCTGCATCATTATGAGCATCAGGCTCATTGGCACTAGCAAACAGGACATGCTCGTCAAAGTCACGCAACGTCGTGGCAATTTGTTCCCAATAGGCTTTCTGTTTGGCGTTTACAGCTTCTTTCTTTTCTTCAGAGAAATTCCGCTCCAACCAGCCACCATCCCAATGGATGTTAACAATCACGTAGAGCCCATTATCCACCGCATACTGCACCACTTCCTTCACGCGGTTGAGCCAGGCATCACTAATTTTTCCAGTGGTTTGATCGGCATACTGATCCCAGGACACGGGGAGTCGAATCGCATCAAAACCGCTGTCCTTCACTAACTTTATATAAGCTTCAGAAACCTTCGGATGCCCCCAGCAAGTCTCTGCTGCTGGCGTGCAACCCCTGGATTCCATTTGGTTTCCAACGTTAATCCCCAGCGTCATTTTGGCAGCCAACTGCGTGGCGTTACTGTCCATTCCCGTCATATCTGCGGCAATAGGATTGGTGTTGTAGCTCGGGTAAAGCGCAGCGCTGGCTGATGAAGCAGCAAGACTAGAGGAGCTTGCGACCATAGCGGAAGAAGAGCTCGCAAGGCTGGATGAACTGGCATCAACCGATGATGATGATGAAATAGCAAGGCTTGATGAACTTGCAACGATAGAGGAAGAAGCAAGGCTGGAAGAACTTGCAACAATAGAGGAAGCAGCAAGGCTTGATGAGGTTGCGCCTGCCGACGAAATAATAGGGACGGGACTTACATCAACCGATGAAACAGCGAGACTGGATGAGCTAACAACATCGGCCGATGAGATAGCAGGACTCGATGAATTAGCATCAGCTACTGAAGTAGCAACACTAGACGAGCTGGCGTCAGCCGATGAAGCATCAACACTAACCGCGCTCGATGGACTGGATACTGACACGACCAACGACGAGACACTACTCGAACTAGCGCCCGAGCCTGAGCCTGACCCGCCACAGGCAGAAAGCAGCGAGGCAATGCCTAGCACTACCAATGCATTTATTGTTTTCATAAGGGATCTCAATACTTATTGTTAGGGAGAATTCAAACCATCTTCAGCAGAATCGGCCGAGAACGGTCTTTTCTATCGTATTGAGAATCAAAGGAAGCTGAATAGCGCTTTTATGAAAAAACCTACTAACTTCCAAAAAGTAGAAGTTTTTTTTGATCTTGCGGTAGTCGTATACCGCCAGGATTGATCACTCCTGCCGTTTTATGTAGTGATGTATAGACTAATGGCAGCTGCAAAAGTACATTAGCGCTATTATCCCCAAGGTTTATGCTATGTCAGAGTTAAGCTACTTGCTTCAGCAATCCACCAACAAACTAATGGATTTGATCAAAAATT
>DQHS01000234.1 GCA_003524365.1 Cellvibrio sp.
ATGTAAATAACCGTTTAATTTCATTTCAATCGAACGGGGATTCTCACCATCGGCGATGGCAATAATGCCTTCGATAATTAACTCACGGTATTGCGAATTTTCATTGACGCACATACGCAATTTGTTCGACATGGGAATAAACACCAAATTAGCTAAAGCCACGCCATAAATAGTGGCAACAAATGCGATGGCAATTCCAGGCCCAAGAGTGGCAGGGTCGGCGAGATTATTCATCACATGAATCAACCCCATGACCGCCCCGATAATACCAATCGTCGGAGCATAGCCCCCCATAGATTCGTAAAATTTTATCGCATCAAAATCGCGCTGCTCATCGACAATTAGATCAGTTTCCAAAATGCGTCGGATCACCTCCGGCTCATTGCCATCCACTAACAACTGCAAACCTTTTTTCGCGAATTTATCTTTTTCCCGCTCGGAGATCGCTTCGAGCCCTAACAAACCATCTTTACGTGCTGCCGTCGCCCAGCGCACTATATTGGCAACACCCTGTTTAAATGGAACATAAGGTGGCTTAAAAACCCAACCAATAATTTTTAAAGCGCGACGCAAACTATTTTTGGATGTCTGCAACATGGCGGCGCCTAATGTACCACCAAATACGATAAAAGCTGCTGGACCGTTAAGCAACGAGCCTATGCCACCGCCCTCTAAAAAGTTCCCGCCAATAATCGCAGCAAAAGCAATAATAACGCCAAGGATACTGAGTAAATCCATTACATTACCTCTCGCACCAAACGCGGCCCGATATCTTTTAAACTGAGCACCTTATCGGTTAGGCCAGCGCGCGCTACTGCCATTGGCATACCATAAATAACACAGCTCGCCTCGTCTTGCGACCAAAGCGCAGACCCTGCCTCTTTGAGTAAACGCGCACCGTTGCAACCATCGGATCCCATTCCAGTTAACACCACGCCCAGCACCTTGTCGCCATAAATGTTAGCGGCCGAACCAAAAGTGATATCCAACGAGGGCTTGTAATTAACACGTTCATCATCCGGTAAAACGCGCACTGAACCGCCATTTCGTTTATCGAGCATTAACTGTTTGCCGCCCGGTGCAAGCAGTGCCAAGCCAGGTTGTAACTGATCACCATCAACCGCTTCGCGCACACGAATATTGCATTGCTTGTTTAAACGCTCCGCAAAGGCTTTGGTAAAGTTTTCTGGCATATGCTGTACAAGTACAATGGGTAAAGGAAAATTTGCCGGCAAGCCAATTAAGACTTCAGCCAACGCAACCGGCCCACCGGTTGATGCACCTATCACCAATAATTTGGGCTGCTTTTTTAAGCGATAATTATCCGGGCCAGACGCTTTGGGTTCATCGTGAGGGGTATTCGCTGGCGCACGAACAGGTGTAGGTGCAGGTGCAACTGAAGCCGGAACTCGCAAATTTGGGGCTGTCGAAATGGATGAGAGCTTTGGTTCGGCGACGGGTATTGCACGGGCAGTAACTCCAGCCAATGTAATTAAACGCTCGTGCAATTTCTTCTTTAGCGATTCGGAACTTCGTGACACCTCAGCAAAATCTTTGGGAATAAAATCCAGGGCTCCGGCGGCCAATGCATCCAGAGTGATTTTGGCGCCTTCATAGGTGAGAGAAGAAAACATCAGAATAGGAATTTTTCGGTTGGCCATGATGAGCTTAATTGCTGTAACACCATCCATCACCGGCATTTCAAAATCCATGGTGATGATATCGGGTTTGAGCTCTTCGGCTTTCTCTACTGCTTCACGGCCATTGCTCGCGATGCCGATAACTTTTAGATCCGGGTGCTCATTAATAATTTCTTTCAGACGATGCTGAAAGAAATTTGAATCATCAACTACCAATACCCGGACAGGCATCAAACTTACTCCGCAGTCATAACTGCTTTGGAAAATAAAATAATTGAGTAACTCCTCTGGAGCACCAGCACCAGCAGCATCAGTTCATTGATGACTAACTATGCCCCCAACTTGTTGACCCTTTTGCGTAGCGGCGCAACAGACTGGGTATATCTAAAATTAATGCGATGGTGCCATCGCCAGTAATTGTCGCACCTGCCATACCCGGGGTACCTTGCAACATTTTTCCGAGCGGCTTGATCACCACTTCTTCCTGACCAATCAATTGATCCACCACAAAGCCAACACGACGTGTGCCCACAGTGACGATTACCACATGCGCATTATCGGGGCGGTCACCATAAGAGTTTTTAACCAGCCAGTCTTTCATGTAAAACAGTGGGATTGCCTGATCGCGAATGGCGACGCAATCCTGCCCGTCAACAATATGACTTTTCGTTAGATCCATATGGAAAATTTCATTCACGCTCACGAGCGGAAATGCGAATGTTTGCTTGCCAAGCATAAACATTAACGTTGGCATAATTGCCAAGGTCAGCGGTACCTTGATGATGAAGCGTGTGCCCTTGCCCAGCTCTGATTTAATTTCGACGGTGCCATTTAGTTGGGTGATTTTTGTTTTCACCACATCCATGCCCACACCGCGACCGGACACATCAGAAATTTCTTTTTTGGTTGAAAAACCCGGCGCAAAAATTAAATTGTAGGCTTCCGTATCGGACAACCGATTCGCGGTGTCTTCATCAAACAAGCCTTTTTCAACCGCAATAGCGCGCAGCTTAACCGGATCCATGCCAGCGCCGTCGTCGCTGATTGACAACAGAATATGATCACCTTCTTGCTCCGCTGAAAGTACCACTTGCCCCAATCGCGGTTTACCGCTGGCTTCACGAATTTCGGGAAACTCGATGCCGTGATCGACCGAGTTGCGCACCAAGTGGACTAAGGGATCAGCGAGCGCTTCTACTAAATTTTTATCCAGATCGGTTTCTTCACCAACCAATTCCAGATTAATTTCTTTGCGTAAACTGCGCGCCAGATCGCGCACGACACGCGGAAATCGACCGAACACTTTCTTGATCGGTTGCATGCGGGTTTTCATCACCGATGTTTGCA
>DQHS01000050.1 GCA_003524365.1 Cellvibrio sp.
GGAGCAATTACCCGAGTGAAACCGATTTGGCGGCGCCTTTGTCCTCCGGCGATCTGCGCAATTCCTACCTGATCGAAGAGTCCATCAGTTCCGTCTATGCCATGCTCGATATGGACAACAGCCTCGGCGGTCTTCCGCTCAAGGGGAATATCGGTGTGCGTGTTGCCCAGACCGAACAGACTTCTTCCGGTCACGCCTCGGTGTCTGGTGTAACTACTCCGGTCAGTTTTGACGAGGACTACACCGATGTGCTGCCCTCGGCCAACTTTGCATTGAATTGGACTGACGATCTGGTCAGCCGTGTGGCGGTCGCCAAAGTGATCACCCGCGCCGATTTGCAAGATATGGCACCGCGTCTGACCTTTAACTCGGGCGATACCAACACCGCCACCGGCGGCAACCCCAAGCTCAACCCCTTTGAAGCCTGGCAATATGACCTGACCTTGGAATGGTATCTGGACAAGGTGACGGCGCTCTCTGCTGGCGTCTTCTACAAAGATATCGACACTTTTATCCAGACCCAGAAAAGCGATTTAGTCTTCAATGGCACTACCTATTTACTCAGCTCCAAGGTCAACGGCTCCAACGCCGAAGTCACGGGCATGGAAGTCGCCTATCAACAGGTGTTTGACCAGTTGCCTGCGCCCTTTGACGGCCTTGGCCTGCAGGCCAACTACACCTGGACCGACAGCAGCGCGGTCTATGTGGATAATGCCACCTCGGTGAAAGGCGAGTTGGAGGATGTCGCTAAAAACAGTTACAACCTCACCGCTTTCTATGAAAAGAATGGATTGGGGGTGCGCTTGAGCTATAGCTGGCGCGATGGTGTACTCAACCAAATTGGCACCAATAGTCTCGCCTCGGAAAATAAAGCGGCCTTTGGCACCTTGGATGTGAGCGCGTCTTACGACCTGTCGGACAACCTCACGGTATTTGTGGAAGGTATTAATGTCACCGATCAAGCCCAACAAGACTTTGTGCAAGGCGACGAATTCCGCAGCTACACTGACTACGGTACCACCTACTCGCTGGGGGTACGCGCGAGTTTCTAAGCTATTTAGCAGCCCTGCGAAAATTCACTCGTTACTTTTGCGAATATATGTTCGTCACTCCTGTGAAATTCGTTCGTCACTCCTGCGAACGCAGGAGTCCAGAGGTACTTTATGGATACCCGCGTTCGCGGGTATGAGGAAAGTTGTATTCAGGCTGGGCTGTCATTTCAGCTCAGCCTTTTTTATATCAAATGAGCTAGGCTTCACCTAATTGTCACAATTCTGCGGCAAAACAGCGCAGTTAGATTTACCCGCCATTTTCCACACCTAAGGTGCTTACATGCGTTTAACTCGTCGTCATTTCCTTAAAAACGCCAGCGCTGCAGCTATAGCGTTGGGTAGCTTGCGTAGCTTGCAGTTACAGGCGCAAGTTTATGCGCAAGATCCGGTTTACGGCATCGACAAAGTTGGCCAACTGCTAGCCGATCCGGCGGGCATTCTCAATTTACCGCGCGACTTCAGCTATAAAATTATCGCTCGCACCGGTGATCGTATGAGCGATGGTTTGATTACCCCCAGCGCCATGGACGGTATGGCCGCCTTTCCCGTGCCGGGCAATGCCAGCCACTGTATTTTGGTGCGCAATCACGAACTCGATTCCATTGGTGACGAAGTAGACCCTTTTGAAGGTGATCTGGATAAGGCGCGCAAGCATGTAGGTAACAAGGGCTACGACACTTTTATGCTCAACCGCCGCCCGGTCAATGGTGGTACTACCACCTTGCTATATAGTCATCGCAGCCAGCGGGTAGAGCGCAGCCACCTGAGTTTGATTGGCACTGCACGCAACTGTGCTGGTGGCGCAACCCCTTGGGGCAGCTGGCTCACCTGTGAGGAAACCATCGCGGGCAAAATGCATGGCTACAAACGTGAACACGGCTATATATTTGAAGTACCCTCGCTGGCGAAGGGGCTGGTCGATGCTGTGCCGCTGAAAGACATGGGGCGATTTGTGCACGAGGCGGCTGCGGTGGATAGCACCAACGGCATCATTTATTTATCGGAAGATTACGAACGCAGTTTGTTTTATCGTTTTATCCCCAAAACCCCCGGAAAACTGGTTGAGGGTGGGCGTTTGCAAGCACTCGCTCTGCGGGACTGGAAGCACGCCAATACGCGCAATTGGCCGGAAGATGTGGCCGACAAAAACGCGCAAAAAGTCGCTATGCACCAGCGGTTTGCCTGCGAGTGGATTGATCTGGACGAAGTCACCTCACCCAATGGTGATTTAAGCGAGCGCGGCGAAGCCAAAGGCGCTGCGATTTTTGCGCGTGGTGAGGGCCTCGCGTTTGCCCTGCGCGACGACAAAACCCGCGAAGTCCTGTTTGCCGCCACCGGCGGCGGCCCGCTTAAAATCGGTCAGGTCTGGCGTTATCAGCCCAGCCCTTTTGAAGGCACCGCACGCGAGGCGGAACAACCGGGCACCATGGAGCTGCTATACGAAACGCACAATCGGGCCGTGCTACAGGCCTGCGATAACATTGCGGTCGCGCCCTGGGGTGATTTGATCATCTGCGAAGACAGTTATTCCGATAGCCCCGACACCATTAACTATCTGCGTGGACTCACTCCCGATGGCAAAATCTACACCCTTGCGATGAATGCCCATCCCGACAAAGGCGAGTTCTGCGGCGCCTGCTTCTCGCCCGACGGCACCACCCTGTTCGTCAATATCCAGCGCCCCGGATTCACCATCGCCATCACCGGCCCCTGGGGCAATTTGCGCAATCAGGCCAGGGGGATTACTAAACCATCCTGATTGCAACCCGTGTTCTCCCCTGATTATAACTATGGCTCCCATGCGCTGCATGGGAGCCATTTTTTATAAAATCGGAGCGATTTTTTTTATAAAAAATACCCTCTGTTTTTGTCACAAACTTGACCCCTAACTGCCACTAAAAATTCACGCGTTTATTTGTACCCTCGCGCGCTGTTTTTCGCTCTTTAAGGATGAGCTTTCAAGGCTCACCCATTTGCGAAACTCACATTTACCCAGAGGGAAACACCGTGAATCATTTTATAAAACTGCTCGCCGTTATGAGCATCAGCCTGCCCGCATTTGCCAGCGGGCAATTTAATGTGCTGACTTACAACGTTGCCGGATTGCCCGATTTATTTAGCTCCGGCAGTCCCGCCACCAACACAGTCAAAATCAGTCCGCTGCTAAATGATTACGATCTGGTGGTCGTGCAGGAAGATTTTAGTTATCACAGCGATTTGCTCAGCCAAAATAATCACCCATTCAGATCCAACCACTCGGGTGATATCGCTATAGGCGATGGTATGAATTTATTTTCGCGTTTCTCCTACACGGATTTTGCGCGCATNNGCGCGCGCTAAAAATACCCTGCAATTACTGGCATTTATCAACGCCAACTCCAAAGGCCATGCGGTGATAGTGGCGGGCGACACTAACTCCCGCTACACGCGTAGCACTGATAAGTTGCACGATTTTATCGCCGCCGGATTTAAGGATGTGTGGGTAGAAAAAGCGCGCCTTGGCAATTATCCGCAGAGCGGCGCCGAGGCATTATTGGATTGCGCCGATAAAAATTCTCCCAACTGCGAGCGCGTTGATAAAATTTTATATCGCAGCAGCCCAGCAGTGAATTTGGTGTTGAACGATGCGTATGTGCCGGCGCATTTTGTCGATCAAAATAATGCATCGCTATCGGATCACGATCCGGTCGCCGCATTTTTTTCTTACAGTGTGAATAGCAACTACGCACTTACCACCGCACTCGGTGGCCCACACGGCACTTTTTACAATGACCTCGCGGATTTGCACGCGGCGAATTATCCAGCGCTGACTAAAGTGAGTATTCGCACCGGCGCGCGCGTGGATAATCTGTCGTTCAGCTACGCCAACGGTATTAGCTTGTCGCACGGCGGTAGCGGCGGTAACCTGCAGACGATTAATCTCAACAGCACCAACTACATTACCCAAATCACCGCCTGCCAAGACAAAAAAGACACCACGCGTATTTTTTATCTGGATATAAAAACCAGCCAAAATAATCGCATCTACGGCGGCACCTATCGCGGCACCTGTCAGACGTTCGCAGCGCCTGCCGNNTCGGTATGGCGTTTATCGGCGCCTACGGCCGTGCGGCAAACGAGTTGGATAAGTTGGGTTTGATTGCGAAAAAGCGTTAATCAAGCGATGAAATAAAGGCTCCTGTTTTGCAGGAGCCCGTTATAAAAGCCATTTTGCGGCGCACTAAAAATGCAGCCGCACACCCAGCCAAAAACTTCGCCCATAGTGGGTATAACCGGCGAATTCGCCGCCTGAAACGCTCTCCCATTGGGCCGCGTTGGTGAGGTTGGTGACCTCGGCAGTGAGGGTGATTTGAGGGTTGATATGCCAGGCGGTGTGCATATCGAGTGAGCCGAAGGGTTCGATATTTTGTGCGGCGAGGTTGGTGCTGGCGACCTGATTGAGTACCTGATCGCGCCAGCTGTAGTGGGCGCGCCAGTCCCAGTGATCAGATTCGCGATAGAGGCTGAGATTGATGCTGTTTTTAGCGACATCGGCCAGACTGTCTTCCAGCTTGCCGGTATCGCTTAAATAGGTAGCGCGCGAGTGGGTACGGGTATAGTTGGCCGCAAAACCCCAGTGCCGCAAAGGTTCCGGCAGCTGTTGTTGCCAGGCTAGTTCCAGCCCGGCGACTTGCGCGCTGGCGCCGTTGTCGGGGGTAGTGAGTTCGTACTGTTGGCTATTGATCAAGCTAATGCGCGTGCGGGTTTGGAAGAAGTTATTGAGCTTTTTGACGAAGATACCCGCTGAAATAAGTCCATTCGGTTCCACATAATATTCCAATGCTGAATCCCACTGCCAGCCGGTAACGGGTTTTAATGCAGGGTTGCCGCCAGTAGCGGTGGCCAGATCGCCCGAGTTGAGGGTGAGGCGCGGTGCCAGATCTTGATATTCCGGGCGCGCCATCACCTTGGCGAGTGCGGAGCGCCAGAGCACATTGTCGCCCACATCCCACACCAGGTTGGCGGAAGGTAGCAGCTGTTGGTAGTTCTGGCTAAAACTGACTGGTGCAGCCGCATTCTGCTGGGGGCGGTAACCTTGCGCTTGTTGCGCCGTCGTTACCCAACGTACCCCCAGATCCCCGCGCAGCGGCCAGATTCCACCTGTGTGTTCAATATCCAGTTTGAGGTAGGCGGCGCGAGTGGTTTCAGCAATCGTATAACTGTTTTGTAAATCGCTACTGTTAAATGCCGAGTGATAAAAAATCCCTGCATCTACCGCCTGCCAAAATGCGTTTTCATTAGGTATTAGCCAGTTGCCAGGCAGGTCGCCAGCGGCCTGCAAAAAATCATCGACCGGCATAGCCTCGAAATGACTGGCGGGAAAATAAACCCC
>DQHS01000154.1 GCA_003524365.1 Cellvibrio sp.
GTGCTGCGGGTTTGGTCGGTATCTTCAATGCGCAACAGGAATTTGCCGCCGTGTTGACGGGCAAAACACAGGTTGAACAGCGCGATATAGGCGGTGCCTACGTGCGGGTCGCCAGTGGGCGATGGGGCAATACGGGTGCGAACTTCAGACATGAAACGGCCTTTTGTGCGAATCGTTAAATTGGGAATAGGAAAAGGCGCGCATTATACGCTTGAATCGCCCAGCGGGAGAAACGGAGATTAAGCCTAGTAGTCATCCCTCAGGCAAGTCGTCATCCCTGCGAACGCAGGGATCCACTTTGTTGAATATTATGGATACCCGCGTGCGCGGGTATGACGAATATGGTGAACGGGTATGACGGAAAAGTTTTTTCAGAACCCCCCGAGTAAAGGTAAATGCTTGAGCCGATGGTATTGCAAGGCCAAAGCGATGCAGTGTTTTAGTTGTTTAACGGGGATAAGTTCAAGGCGGGCAAAGATGATTGCCCTATTCCCTTCATAACAAAACAAATTGCCGTAGAGCGCTTCAAAGGTTTCGACGAGGGTAGTTTTGCAATTGAAATAGAGTGCGTAGTGTTCGGGCGCGCGCGGTTTCCAGTCCATACGGATGGTGCTGCCCTGTTTGGCGATGTAACTGGGTTCGCCCCACTTCAGGGTTTCTTCCACTTCACCCACATTCAATTCAGAAGCAGCTTCAAAAATTAATGTGCGCAGAAATAATAATTTTTTGCGCATCTCGGATGGATATTGTTTAAAGACGTCGGCAACGGCTGGATTGTGGATCGTTTGCATAACAATACACTCCTGCTGGGAACAACAAATATCTGCACAAGATAAGTCATTCGTGCAGATATTTATCGCGAAAAAATTACTCATGCAAAAAATTAATTACCCGCGAGTTTTGCTGCAAGCTCTTCATCCCAAAACGTTGCTTCAATTTTATGCCCATCTAAATCGCGCACAAAGCTACCGTAATAAGCCTCGCTGTATTCCGGGCGCGGGCCGGGTGGGCCATCGCAAGTTGCACCGGCGGCTATGGCTGCATCGTAAAATGCATGTACCTGTTCTTTGTTGGTGGCGATAAACGCAAAGTGAGTACCATTGCCTTGGGTTGCCGGTTTTCCGTCGATAGGTGTCTGTACCCAGAACTCCGGATAGAGCCGACCAAAGGCCGTGGCGCCGGGGAAATCCATCAGGATTTGGATACCGAGTGCGGCGAGCACTTGTTGATAAAAAGCGCGCGCTTTTTCAAAATCATTAGTGCCGATGGATACGTGCGAAATAATGCTGGGGTTTTCAGTGTTCATAAATTTTTCCTTTTGGCTGATGTTAAAAGGTATCTCCGCTCCCACCTTTTTCCTCGGAGGAGAAAAATGCAGTGCTATTAGCCTAGCCGTGTCGCTAACCAAATGTTGTCAGGAGTTTTTCACCCAATAACAGCGTCGAACATACACACCAATCGCCAGCGACAGGTAAAAAAATAAACTGAATCAAGCCAGTTAGCCGTTGATGTAGCAATGCCTCAATAGCTCGGGTATCGTGCACACCCCGAGTGATATATCCAGCCTGTGTGACAGCGATAATTAGAAAACGGCGGAAAGCATGTCCGTATCAAAAAAAATTCAACTCCTATTTTGTTTATTCTTAGCTGCAAGCGCTGCGGCTTTATGGGGAGCGGTACAGCAATCGAATATTCAACATGAGCTGCTGCCCAGATCCCACAGCGTTTACCCCTGGCGCGCCTGGGCGAACGCGGGAGCGTATGAAGGGCAATCTGCATCGATCGATTTGCGTGAAAGCACCTATAACCTCAGCGTCGATTTCGAATTGAAATCCGACTCCCAGTATCCCTATGCCAATCTGGGACTCACCTTTGATGACGAGGTAAACCCCGAGCGACTGGTCGATTTGACGATTTATCAGTCGGTTTTATTTCGTATCAAATGTCGCCCTGCCAATGTGCTGACTTTTTCGATCTACACCTATGTAGAAAATATCACCCGCCCACCCGAAATCACTAGCTACCGGCTATCAGAGACATTTCTGAGTTGTAACGACGACTGGCGCGATGTGCGGATTAATCTACACGCACTGAGCACGCCGGGCTGGTGGCTGAGGCAACACCAGATGAATCTGGCTGACCAACATTATCGACTCGACAAAGCACGTGGATTCTCCATTATCAGCTCCCCCGAGAGCCCCAGGGATACTCTGTCCAGCATCACTATTGAGGCCATTGTTTTTGAGGGACGCGATTTTTTTGGGGTCTACCTAACCGCCAGTTTGGCACTCTTGCTCTGGGTCTGCTTTGCTTACTGGGCCATTCCACAATGGATTGCGCAGCGGCAAACTACCCGAGCCGAACACGGTGCAGCAATCAGTTACCACCCTGTTACCACTGAACCCAGGCACGAGCGCGAAAAGGCAGTGGTGCTGGCTTACCTTGCCCGCGAATATACCAATTCCGAGTTGAGCGTAGACACAGCGGTAAACGCCACAGGTGTGAACAGAACCAAAATTAACAACATCCTGCGCGACGAAACCGGACTCACCTTCAGCGGATACCTGAACAAAATTCGCCTGACCGAAGCGGCTCGCCTGCTCGCCGACGAGCACATGGGCGTGGCTGAAACGGCATTTGCAGTGGGTTACAGCAACCTGTCGTATTTCAATCGTATATTCAAAAAAGAGTATGGATGTGCACCTTCGCTCTATAAACGACCAGTAGACATCACGAATCCCACCTGACTTATTTGCGCTAAAACTTGTACTTTTTGCAAAGTACAAGTATTCGCGCAAGGACAGCAGGCGCGCGCAAAGCTGCCGCCTTATCCTCTCCCGCCGCTACCCATGTGCTATGGGCGGCAGATCCACCTGATAAAAAATCACAATAACACCGACCTTGCCCGGAGCTATTCCTATGCCGCTTGGATTTACCCGCACGTTCAAATACCTCACCCAGTGCATCAACGCACTGACCTTATCATCGATCACCCTCTTGGCTCATGCTGAGCAAGACCCCAACTTTCATATTTACCTGCTGTTCGGCCAATCCAACATGGAGGGCTCTGCCACTATAGAAGCGCAAGACCGGACGATTAACGACAGGGTCAAGGTCATGGCTGATTTGAACTGCAGCAATCTGGGGCGCACTTACGGAAATTGGTACCCTGCCTCACCACCGCTCAACCGCTGCTGGAGCGGTCTTGGTCCGGGCGATTACTTTGGTAAGACTATGGCTGAAGGTATGCCAAGCACCGTAACCATCGGGCTGGTACCCGCTGCTGTGTCTGGCACCCCTATTGAGCTTTATCAAAAAAGTGCCCCCATTGGCCGCAACGACGCGGATATTCCCGCGCAATTTAATGGCGGCTATGCGTGGCTTTTGGATATGGCGAAAAAAGCGCAAGACACGGGTGTGATAAAAGGCATCATCTTTCATCAAGGAGAAAGCAACACCAACAATCAGGAGTGGAAGTTCAAGGTACAAGAAATTGTGACCGACCTGCGTGCGGATTTGGCTATTGGCGATGTTCCGTTTATCGCGGGTGAATTACTTTACGCCGACTACAACGCTTGCTGTCACTGGCACAACACTGAAATTAATAAACTGCCAGGACTGATTAACAATAGCTTTGTCGCTTCAGCCGCAGGCTTGCCTGGTATGGATACAGCACATTTCACCACCGAATNNTCCGAATCCTACCGTGAGCTGGGAAAACGCTATGCGCAGATTATGCTGGAGAAAATTGATCATTCTTCAACTATCCCGGACGCAAGCAGCAGTGCTAGCAGCGCAGCTATCTCATCCTCTGCCGCGAGCAGCAGTCTGGCATCTTCACTCACCGCCAGCAGTCGCAGCAGTATGTCAGCGTCGACTAGCGGAAACTCATCCTCCGGAGGGGGTTCAACCAACGGGTTACTATTAATCTTGCTGGGCACTTTGGGGCTAATCGCAACTAGAAAAGCCCGCTAAAAAAAAGCCCCGGTAATTAACCGGGGCAAGGAGATGGCTAGCGTGCTAACACGCACTAGCTGGAGAAATAACCGATTAAAGCGATTCGAGGAAGCGCAATACATCTTGTTTTTGGCTGGCGGACAATGATTGGTAAGCATTTTTAGATGCTTGGCCTTCACCGCCGTGCCACAGGATTGCCTCTTCAATGGTGCGCGCGCGGCCATCGTGCAAGTAGCTGTGCACTGGAGTACACACTTGCGCACCCTGACCGGCATTAGTCACACCGCCGGTAACGCAGGCTGACAAACCAAGACCCCACAAAGGCGCAGTACGCCATTCAGCACCGCTCGCTTGACCTTCACCTAAGTTGTCCGCCATGTCAGCGCCCATATCGTGCAACAACAGATCGGTATAAGGCTTGATGGTTTGGCTGCGCAATTCACCTAGTGGATGGAATTGGCTGGTCACGACTGAAGGCGTATGGCAACCGACACAACCAATCGAGGCGAATTGTGTTTCACCGCGTTGCACTGCTGCATCATTCAAATTGCGCTGCGGACGCACACCGAGCGTTGAAATATATTTCACCAAATTATTCAGGTGAGTATCTGACAACTCGGAACCACTGCTACCGCAATTAGTTTGAGCCGAACCGCAATCAGGATTAGGCATCAGGCTGGTCATCACGCCCATATCGGAATTGAATGCGGCAGCGACTTGATGTTTAACACTGGTAGCACCGGCTTTGTAACCAAAACGGCCCAAGCGAGTTTGACCAGTTGCCGGGTCAGCGATGCGGTTGGCGCGACCGGAAATGCCATCGCCATTTGCATCATTAATATCTTCTTTCGCCAAAATGGTTGTTTCAGGAATTGCTTCCAACAAACCCATACCAACAAGTTGTGGTGCAACACGTGCAGAGAAACGCGCGGGTGTTACACCGCTAAATTGATAGTTAGGTTTACGCAGACCGTTAGCTTCAGTCCAGAAGGCGATAGACACCTGCCCTTCACTCGCTGCACCGCCGGTGGATTTTGGTTGCAAAGCGCGACCTAAATTTGGATGCGGATTGCTGTTGATATCGGCTACTTTAAATACCCATTTTTCCAACGGTTGTCCAACCGGTGCTGGTGCAGCGCGACCATTGCGCACGTGACATCCTGCACAGCGATCATTCACATAACGTGGGCCAGCTTTGCCAACGGTATCAGCAAAGGTGCCGTTATCAGCAACATGCTCATCGTGCGAACCATCAATAAACGAGGCGTGATGTACGCGACGACCCAGTACAAATGGTTGACCGTTAATTGATCCCAGATTGGTTGCCATTTGAATGAAATGATTATCCGGCTCGTTCGAATGGTTGTACGGCAGCGTTGTTTTACCGCCTAACCAGGCTTTCTCGGGGATTTTTACTGAATCTTTTCTACCACCGAGCGTGCCGAATGAACCAGTAACATCCCAGGGTACCAGGCCTTCGCCAACGATATACAAGTAAGTCGTACCGTAATAAGCCGAGCGACCGTGCGGAACACTGTGATCAAGGAATTGACTCATTTCAAATTCGAGTTTATCGCCGATGCGAATATTGCGGCCTTCGCGCGCGTTGAAGCTGCGCTCTTTGTAGTAGTTAAGATCGTTGATCACATTCATGGTGCCATTATCATGGTACTCAGCCACTGTGCCGACACCGCGATAGAACCAGCGGTTTTCTGCTTCGGTATCATTCAATTTAAATTGCGATACAACATTCATACGCACGGTGTTTCCACCTTTNNTGGAACTGATCTTCTTTTGCATGACGGTCACGGCCACGGTCTGCAATGCGTGTTACCAATGCATCACCGCGATCAAATTGAATCGCGCCTTCAAGCACGGTGGACGAGTTATATAAAGGAACAATATTACCCAGGCTTGCCACAGAAGAACTTGATGGCGTAACTGGCGTTGAGCTGCGCGATGAACTTGACGGTGCAACAGAACTGCGTGGCGTACTTGATGGAGCAACGGAGCTACGTGGAGTACTTGACGGAGCAACGGAACTACGTGGGGTGCTCGATGGCGCAACCGAGCTACGCGATGAGCTGGAAACGGTGCTGAGTGAGTAATTATTCCAAGGGGTATCCTGCCCTACGCCCGCTCTGATAATGGTGAAATTAATGCTCACCACACTACTCGCGTTTAAATTAGGAATGTTGTAAGTCCATACGCCACCTGCCACGTTCATACGCACATTTTGTTGTGCGCCGTTGTTAACGCGATAGTGAATATCAACGATATCGGCCTGGGTGACAGTAGCGCGCAAGGTTGTGCTATTGAGCGTAGTTACGCAGCCAAGATTGCAATTGCCTGTCGCCACACTTGATGCAGCAACGGATGAAGCCGCAGGCAATGTGCCGAACACATCCATTTCAAAAATCGAATAGCCCCAGTTGTTGCCCGCGCTGCGCGTTAAGGCATTCATCCGCAGATAGCGATAGGTACCAGCCAAAGGAACTGTGTCAGTGCGGTTGCCAAAAGTGCCACCAGTGCGCAAGCTCAATTGCGTCCAGGTTGAATTATTGTTTGAACCGAGAATTTCATAGCTCGCAGCATTTGCGGCTTCCCATAAAATCACCACTTGATTGAGTGCGTAGGGCTGGCCTAAATCGAGCGTCAGTGCGCTAGGTGAAACACCGTGATTGGATTCCCAACGCGTGCTGCCGTTGTTATCAATCGCCAAATGGGCGGGTTGTAGATTGGTACTGCCAGTGGCAGATACGGGGTTGATGTTGATAATTTGTGCATTTGCGGTTTGCACATACAGACTGGTACTAACGAGCGTAAGTAATGCGCAAACGGCACGGCGTCCGAATTGAATAATTCGCATGTGATCTTGCCTCTGTTGTTGAAATTATTGTTTTGCGAGGTTGAGTTGCCCGACTAACAGCAGGAGTGGGAATCAACGGTTGATTGCTACGCATCCCTAATTTTAGATTCAGCTTCACTGCTGCTATGAGTTTCACAAACACAACGAATCAAACGGGCATCCTGACCCTGAGAATCGGTAACGTGTATGTAGTGACTCAATTGCAATTCTAAGTGCCGTAGAAAAACCTGTCGTCCCACTATGGAATCAACGTGAAGTGGACATCACAAATGCGAACCTGTGGGTGAATTCGGGTTTTTAAGAAACAAATTTGGCAAGCAAAAAGCGATTTTCTTCACACTCTATTTCACAACAAAACAATGAAAATCGATGTGCCACTAAGCAAAACCGCCTTGTGGGACACAACCCGGGTAGTACTAGATAAAAAGTCGGACGAATGATTTGCAGAAGGAGTGCATAATCCACTGCTTAAAAAAACGCCAGAGTTTTTGCTCTGGCGTTTTTTACGATAAACATTCCCACCCAACAAGAGACTTGCTAAAGGTCTCTTCAGGTCAACCGCATCAACACCCCAATCAGCATTAATCCGATTGCACTCCAGCCGGAAAACAGCCAGCGCCAAATACGCAGTTTGGGGGTAAAACCTATGCCGTACACAAAACCGCAGCTCATACCCATCATTAACACCATGGCGGCGTTGTGATCCATGGTGTCCGGCGTGCTGCCAAGAAAATGCGGCCAAGCGGTGATGAGTACCATCACCAATAGCGACAGGCAAAACAGAAAAATCCGCGCCCCGCCGAGGGGCGCAGGTTTTTCAATCGGTTTCGTTACCGGTTCTTTTTCGTGTGCTGAATGGAAATCACTCATCGCGCGCCTATTTATTAACGGTCTGGTCATCAACGGCTTGTTCGCCATTCATGGTGTTTTCCAACCACATGGCATTGATGATGCCAAACGAACAAGCAAGTAAGACGCCGAGAATCCAGGTGAAATACCACATAACGTTTTCTCCTCAATAAAATGGTTGATCACTCAATACAATTGATGGCTGTTGGCGAGAATCGCTTTTTCATTCAAGCGCCCGCGCATCACCCAGTAACCCCAGAGGGTGTAAGCCAAAATAATGGGGACAAACACGCAGGCGACTACAAACATAATCATTAGCGTGGTGTAGCTGGAGGTGGCATCCCACAGCGTCAATGAGGAATTTATCTGCACACTGCTCGGCATCAGGAACGGGAACATCGAAAACCCGGCAGTGAGGATCACACCGGCAATCGCGAGGCTCGATGCTACAAACGCCCAGCCCGCCCTACCCTTCACACTAAACAATGCACAGGCGAGTGAACCCAAAAGACCTAACGCGGGTGCGATAAGCATCCAACTGTAAAGGCTGTAATTTTTTACCCAACCACCCGCAACCAACTCCACCGATTTAATAAGCGGATTGGATGGCCCATTGGTGTCGATACTACCCAGTACTTGATAGCCATTTAACTGCGCCACCCAAATTCCCGCCAGACCAAACAATACGGCCGTTGCTATGCCTAATATCAAACCAACACGCTGCGCACGCGCCCGGATAAATCCATCCGTTTTTAATTGCAGCCAAGTGGCGCCATGCATCAGCAACATACTCACACTCACTAAACCGGCAAGCAGTGCAAAGGGGCGCAACAAGCCGAACAATCCACCGTCATAACTCGGCCTTAACATTTCGTCGTAAGAGAAAGGCACGCCTAAAAATAAATTGCCAAAGGCGACGCCGAATAACAGTGCTGGAACCAATCCGCCGACAAACAATGCCCAATCCCAGGCATTGCGCCAGCGTGGATCTTCCAACTTGCTGCGATAATCAAACCCGACCGGGCGCAACCAGAGCGCAGCGAGCACNNCCGCCCGCTGTAATAAACCACACCTGATTGCCGTCCCAGTGAGGGCCGATGGTGTTGATCATTACGCGCCGCTCGTCGTCGGTTTTTCCGATAATACGCAGCAGCGCACCCACGCCTAAATCAAATCCATCGGTCACCGCGAAGCCAATCAGCAGCACACCGATAAGTACCCACCAAATCACACGTAATGTTTCGTAATCCATTTATGCCACCTCAGTTTTTGCAGTGTTTTCCAAATCATAGCGGCCGGTGTGCAAGGAACTTGGCCCCTGTTTGGAGAAGCGAACCATCAAATACATTTCGATAACCAGTAACAGGGTGTAAAACAAAATAATACCGATTAGCGATGTCCACACCTGATCCGTTGTTAAATTGGAAGCTGCCATGCGCGTTGGCAAAATTTCGGCAATTGCCCAGGGTTGGCGGCCGTATTCCGCCACAAACCAACCTGTCTCGCAGGCGATCCAGGGCAGCGGCAACGAAAAAAGCGCAAGCTTTAAAAACCAACGCGGTTTTTCTTGCTGATGTTTGGTGCTCAACCAGAAGGCATAGATAAAAATAAACAGCATCACAAAACCACAGGCGACCATCACGCGGAAGGACCAAAACATAGGGGCAACTTTAGGTACGGTATCGCGCGCGGCCTGATCAATTTGCGCGGGCGTCGCATCGACTACCTTGTCGGTGTAGCGCTTGAGCAGCAAACCGTAACCTAAATCATTTTTTACTTGCTCAAATGCAGCGCGATTTTCCGGTGTATCGTCACCGCCTTTTAATTGGGTGAGCAATGCATAGGCTTGCATACCGTTGACTATGCGTTCACGCGCGTGTTCGCGCAAATCCTGGATACCGTGAACGGGTTCGGAAATAGAACGCGTTGCAATTAATCCGAGCACATAAGGAATTTTTATCGCGCTTGTTGTCTCCTCTTTTTCCTGATCAGGAAATCCTACAACCGTAAATGCAGCAGGCGCCGGATGGGTTTTCCATTCGGCTTCGATAGTGGCGAGCTTCATTTTTTGTACATCGCCCACTTCATAACCACTTTCGTCGCCGAGGATGATGACCGAAATAATCGAAGCCAAACCAAATGCTGATGCAATCGCAAACGAGCGCTTGGCAAATGCGACATCCTGTTTTTTCAGCAGATAATAAGAAGAAATCGCCAGCACAAAGACCGCGCCAGTGACATAACCCGCCGATACGGTATGAACAAATTTCACTTGCGCCACCGGGTTAAAAATCACCTCGGCAAAATTGGTCACTTCCATGCGCATGGTTTCGTAATTAAATGCGGAACCCACCGGATTTTGCATCCAACCGTTGGCAATTAAAATCCACAGCGCCGACAAACTACTACCCAGTGCCACCAACCAGGTCACCATTAAGTGCTGCACTTTGGTGAGGCGATCCCAACCAAAGAAAAATAAACCGACAAAAGTGGATTCCAGAAAAAACGCCATCAACCCTTCAATCGCCAGCGGTGCGCCAAAAATATCGCC
>DQHS01000188.1 GCA_003524365.1 Cellvibrio sp.
AACCATCAAAACCCATTTGGCCTTTGAGTACGTCGGTGAGCAAATACTTGTGGCCGTGCATACGTGTGCCATCCCAGCTGGTGAAGGAAGCCATCACCGCCTGCACACCGGATTCCAGCGCACTGAAATAGCCCGCGCCGTGGATATCGCGNNCTTGGATAAAAACTGCTCTGACCCACCGTCACCCTGCAGACCTTCTACCATCTCCCCAGCGAAAGCGCCGACGATTTGTGGATCTTCCGACCAGCTTTCATAAGCCCGGCCCCAGCGGTCATCGCGTGCGACGGCAACGGTGGGCGAGAAGTCCCAATCCAGGCCAGTAACGGCAATCTCAACGGCAGTGACGCGGCCGATTTCTTTCAAGAGTGCCGGATTATTGGTTGCCCCTAATGCGATGTTGTGTGGGAAAAGGGTTGCACCCACGACGTTGCCCAAACCGTGCACCGCGTCCGTGCCCCACATGATCGGGATACCAATACGGCCATTGGATTTGTCTACCGAGGCGTTATAAAAACCATCTGCCATGGTTATCCAATCTTGCAAGGGTGCGTATTTATTGCCGCCGGGTGTGCTACCGCCACCATTTAGTACTGAACCGACGTGATACTGTTTCACGTCTTCTGGAGTCAGATCCTTTATCTCTGGCTGTATCAACTGGCCGATTTTTTCTTCCAGTGTCATTTTGGCCATAAGCTCATCGATGCGCGCTTCAACTGCGGGGTCTTTTTTAACGGTACTGTTAATCACCGGCCATTCCACCTTGGTGGCATTACTCGTGGCCGCTGGAGGGGTAGTTGCTGCCGGAGGTGCCTCGGTTTTTTTGGAATCACAACCGACGAGCAGTGATAATAAAACGGCGCCTGACACCAGCGACCGAAGCTGTATTTTATTGTTCATAGTGGATGACCTGTTATTTAAACAAAGAAATGCCAATTCGATTAATTGCATCATTACGTAACTACACCAAAGGGGTGCAGGATGATAGTCAATATTGGTTATGTGCAGTAGTCAAAACGATGCCTGCGCAGAAATTCGCTTATAAAAGGTAGCAGTTGATGGCCATCCTGCGAACAAACTTTACCGTTTATGATGCAAATGCCCAGCTTACAGGGATAAGCGGTGCAGGAAAAACTGAATAACCAGGCGATGTTTTTATCCATAAAAGATGTACGCATTTTTAAAATGCATATCTGCACATGCTCATATGCGAAAAGATTGCAATGAACTACCGTGTTGCAGATCACAAATTCGCCATCATCTTCTACACTAAAACAGCTAACTCCCTTCTGGATTATTTACAGAAATACTAATCGCACTGCTCGAAAAAATCATGCGGTTGTCGTTTTGGAGGCATCATGTTCAAAAAAAAAGAACTCACGCGTTTAGGTGACATCCTTGTTAGTAAAGGACTGATAACACCCGCACAACTCGATCTTGCTATCAAAGAGCAATCGCGCCGCAAGCGTTTGTTGGACCCCGCTGATACTGCCGCCACAGTGACACCTATTGGTGAAATCTTGATTGAACTGGGTTTTATCGACCAGTTACAACTTAAGCGTGGGTTGAATTGGCAACAGCGTTTGCGCCACGCCTCTATCGCTATGGCTCTCTGCGCTCCTTTTATGATGTTCGCACCCAGTGCAGCTGCCAGTGTTGTGCGAACTGCTCCGACCACAATCGAAGCAGAAAATTACATCGCCATGAAGGGCGTGATTACTGAAAACACCACTGATGTGGGCGCCGGGAAAAATGTTGGTGGTATTGGTACCGGTGATTGGATGGCTTACAGTGTTGATTTACCGGCAGCAGGTACCTACAAAATTACCTATCGCCTCGCCTCGCCTTACAATTCTGCCAATCTTATTTTGCGCTCTGCCAATGATGCGGATTTAGCGACCCTCAAGGTGCCTAAAACTGGCGGATGGCAGGTATGGAACAATGTAGAGCAAATGGTCACTCTGCCCAAAGGTGTGCAGACCCTGAAGATCTACGCCAATGCGGGTGGCTTTAATCTCAACTGGTTCCAACTTGAAAAAGTAACGTCCATCAATGAAGTCATTGAGGCTGAAAATTTTTCTGTTATGAGCGGTGTTATTACCGAAGTGACAACCGATGTCGGCGGTGGTGAGAATGTGGGGAGTATTGGTAATGGCGATTGGATGACCTATGCTGGCGTAGATATACCGGCAGATGGTACCTATAAAATTACCTATCGTGTTGCAACCCCTTACGGTAGCAGCAAAATCACACTTAAATCCGGTGCAGATGTAGAGCTTGGCACGGTATCGCTTCCCAATACCGGTGGCTTTCAGGTGTGGAAAGATGTTGTGCAAACGGTCACCTTGCAAAAAGGTGTTCAGGATCTAAAAGTATTTGCTCCGTCGAGCGGGTTTAATCTGAATTATTTCAAAATTGAAGTAGACACCGCAGCAGGTGTTACAGCACCTGTGGTCACACCACCCGCCACTACAACGCCACCTGCCACTGCAACGTCATCCACACCAACCGCGCCCGTCACCGCTACATCACCGCTAACACTTGAGGCGGAAAATTATACTTCCATGAGCGGGGTTATTTCAGAGGCCACTGCCGATGTAGGTGGTGGTAAAGGTCTTGGCGGCATCAGCACGGGCGACTGGATGGTCTACGATGGCATCAATATCCCCATGACTGGGGAATATAAAATTACTTACCGTGTGGCCAGCCCTTACAACACCGCAAAAATTATGCTCAAGTCCGGGAGTAATGTTGATATGGGTTTGGTGGCCGTTCCTAAAACAGGCGGTTGGCAAATTTGGACCGATGTCACCCAAACGTTAACGCTGCAACAGGGTGTACAAAGTTTGAAAGTATTTGCACAGACAGGTGGATTTAATTTCAATTGGTTGAAAATTGAAAGTTTAATTCCGGCCATTCCTACTATTGAAGCCGAAAATTATTCATCCATGTTTGGTGTATTTACCCAAACCACAACCGATGTTGGCGGAGGTAAAAATGTCGCTGGTATAGCGACAGGTGAATGGATGACGTACAGCGGTATCAACGTGCCGGCAGATGGCAATTACAAAATTACCTATCGCGTTGCCAGCACCATTAGCACTGGCAAAATTGCACTGCACTCAGCGGCGAATGTTGAGTTGGGGCGTGTGTCGGTACCCTCTTCAGGCGGATTCCAAACCTGGACATTTGTTGAGCATACAGTGGCAGCGAAAAAAGGTGTTCAGGATTTTAAAATTGTTGCCGCTACCGGTGGTTTTAATCTTAACTGGTTCAAAATGGAATTTGCGGGTGCGCCCACTACCTCCAGTGCGGCCAGTTCATCGGCGCCAGCGGTGTCTTCAAGCTCATCCAGTTCAACACCTGCCGTACAGAGTTCATCAAGTTCATCACAATCATCAACGCCGGCCATGAGTTCATCCAGCTGGTCAAGTTCATCGGCAGCGGCACATGTAGCAGGCCCGGTAGCGATTACCTGGATGGCACCTGATAAACGCGAAAACGGAGCGCAACTTTATATTGAAGAGCTGGGCGGTTATGAAATCCGTTATAAAAAAACGGGCGAAGCAAAATACACCTACGTCTCGATTAATGACCCCTGGACGCAGTCGTACAAATTTGATTGGCTTGAAGGTGATTATATTTTCCAAATCGCTGCGTTTGATAAAGACGGTGTTTACAGTCCTTTTGTAGACATTCAGCGACAGTAAGTTTTGTACTGAATATGTAGAGTGAGTTTGCGCTGTAATCGTGAAAACGGCAGAAATTATTTTCTGCCGTTTTTTTATGGAGAACTATTTGATAATTATTTATTATCGCCCGCCACTCACATCCAACAAAGTACCGGTGATATAAGCGGCTTCATTTGATGCGAGCCACAAAATCGCGTGAGCAATTTCACTCGCTTCTCCCGCGCGCTGCATGGGGATTGTCGGTGCGATACGATCAATGCGGCCAGGTTCACCACCTTTCGCGTGTAAATCCGTATTGATAATGCCGGGGCGCACGCAGTTGACGCGAATGCCGTCGGCAACCAATTCTTTGGCGAGTCCCATCGTAAACGTATCAATTGCGCCTTTGCTTGCGGCATAGTCAATATACTCAAATGGCGAACCAAAACGTGCGGCGATGGAAGAGATATTGACTATCGCACCGCCATTGCCGCCCGCAAGTTTGCTCATGCGTTTAATAGCTTCACGCGCACAAATAAAACTGCCAATCACGTTCACCGCAAACAATTTTTCTAACTCGGCGACTTGCGTATCGCGAAATAATTTCTGGCGCAAAATGGCGGCGTTATTCACCAACACATCCAAACGGCCAAAGGTATTGTCGATTTGGGTGAAGAGATTTATTACATCGCTTTCGATGCCGACATCCGCTTGCACACATAATACTTTGCGCCCGAGCGCAATAATTTTTTGCGCAACAGTTTCAGCTTGCGCGCGATTACTTAAGTAAGTGATGACCAGATCGTAACCGCGCTCGGCGGCGAGCAGTGCGGTAGCGGCGCCTATGCCACTGCTGGCGCCGGTGATCAGCATAACGGGATTCGACATCTCAACTCCTTGCACAAAACGGGTTAGTTTTTCTGCGTGGCAGCCATGCGTTTTAGCGCCTTGTCCATTTCATCCAGCAGGGCGATATAGAGCGCATCGGCGCTTGCCACATAACCTTCGGCACTCATATGCACCAGATCCGGCCGCATAAACGGTGTTTTTTGTTTAAGCCAGAATTGCGCGCCGCAATTGCCGCCCATCATCGCGCTCCAATCCCAATAAAGTGTACCTTCCTGTCGGGCGATGCGCCGTTGGCTGTTTTGTACTTTGATCAAACTCGGTGGCAGCGGCACACGACAGCCACCGTTGATGTGCGGCGGGCGGGATTTTGCAGAGCTGGGTGCGCCCACTAACAAGATCGCTGCTTCCGGCGCCGCGCCGCGCAGTGATCGAATCGCCTGGCGCAATTCGGCCTCGTAGGTGTCTGGCACCAGATCTTTGCCGAAGGCTTCGTTAGTACCATAAGCGAGGATGATCAATTGCGGGTTGCGCCATTGCAGCTGGCTGCGCAGCGTAGATGAATCCCAGCGGTTGATCACATTGGCGACTGAGCCGTTGTTGCCCAGTGCATCCAACGTAATGCCGGGTGCCATGCGATCCAAAATAATGCCGCCTAGTTTCCCGCCCGAGGGCGCGAGCAGTTTCAGGCCGCTCACCTTGTTCGCATCCAGCTCTTGCGTGCTCAATCGCCAGGGAGCTTTGGCGTCGCCCTGCCCCGGCAGCTTGTGCACTTTACCGCCGGGCAGCGCCAGGCTCCAAGGTGTTTGGCGGGAGTTTTGCCAGATGTTCAAGCGCCATTGCCCGGCAGCAGGGATTTCTTTAACTTTGATTTCGAGGATTGAATTGCCCGCTGAGGTATTGATAAACCCGCCGACCGGAAACACACCGGAATGCTTGTATTGCTTGGCGTCGCTGAGTTTCCAGCCGCCGGTGTTGCGCAGCAATGCCTGGCTGGAGCGCTGGTTGATGATGTAACCCGGTGTGAGCCAGCCGATACCGGCGTTGCCGAACTGGTTTTGCAGACGCTGGCGCAGTTGGCCGCTGAAGTAGTCGCCTGCGGTGTGAGAGTCCCCCAGCTGGATAATCCGGATCGGCTCCAGCCGCTTTTTATCTTCCAGATCACGCAAGCTCTGCCAAAGTGCCGGCGCTTTGCGGTCGCCGTAATCGAGCAGCGGAGTCGTTTTATTGGCTGCTATAGCAGGCATCGCCTTGGCTAAAACCAGCAGCCACAGGCAGAGGGTTAGATACTTCATCGTTGGGTGATCTTGTTGTTGGTGTCGTCAGTTGCGCTGGTAGGTTCTGCAGCAGCAGGCGTTGTAGTAGGAAGTGCAGCAGGAGCGGTAGTGTCGCTTGCTACGCCAAATTGGGTGAGCGTCAGGTTTGCCAGCAGGCGATGCCCCTGGGTGGTGAAGTGCACGCCGTCGTCGGTGCGCACCATAACACTGCCGCGATCAGGCAGTTCGAGAAATTTGGTAAAGCTGCTGCCATCGGCGGTGAGGGTCGGGTCGGTGGCGACAAAGCGTGCAAACAGCGGCATCTTGGCTGTTTCTTCGGCGTAGATAGCATTGAGCGTCGGCGCTTTGCCGAGCAGATCTTCGCGTCCCAGTGGCGGTACACCTAACCAGACAAGGCGCGCGCGATGTACCGCAACGGTATTGATAATGCGCGCTACTCGCTCGCGATAAACCGCTGCCCAAGGTTCCGAACCAAAGCGGATATAGCGCCCCTGAATGGTCATATCCCAGGGGTCATTGGCACCGAGAAAGACGATAACGACAGAGTAATCCTCCAGCTCAAATGCATCTTCCACCGTCGCTGGCCAATCAAAAAATGCTGGATAGGTTAGTCCCGTGCTGTGCTTGCTCAAGTCCATTGACTCGACTTTGTATTTGCGCTTGAGATTGGTGATCAGATGCGGCGCCAAGCCCTGCATCAGGGAATCGCCCACCAGCAAAATGCGATCATCGGCATCCAGCAGGATTGGCCCTTGCGCAGCCGCTATGGCTTCAGGTGTCGCTTCAGGCAGTGGTTCAAGCGCCCCAGACTCTGGATTAGGCTCAGCCTCAGCCTGAGGCTCGGCTGCTTCGGTTGTCGGCGCTACAGTGGAGGTTTCTGTTGCGATGCTGGTTTGCACGCTGGTGACTGTAACGGAAGTGTTGCTCATCGCCGCCGCTGGTGTCTCGTAAGCGACTGGATTTGTCTGGGCAACGGGTTCAGGGCAGGCCAGGGTAATCACTTCCTGTTTCGGGCAAACGGGCGCGACAACTACCGGCAACTTCGGCTGGGGTATTGCCTCATCCCCCAGCAATAACAACTGTCCCGCGAGCAGCATGCGGCTTTCGCTTTGATCGATGACACCGGACCAATAATGCTGCGTGTTATCCCACTGCCGTTTCCATTCTTTGATCAATGATGTATTGGGCAAATAACTACTGGCACTGGGCAGGCTGCCGAATTCCAGCAAAATATGATGGGTCTGCTGCCAATATTGCAGCAAAGCGCTGCCCTTCACCGCGACCAGCAAAAGGCTGGCGAAGGTGATGCCGAGTAAAGCTTTGGTGTGCTGGGATTCCATATCCTGTGTGCTACTCATAACGCCGTGGTCCTGAAAACGTTAAAAACCGAAATAGATAAAACCCGGCATACCCGCCGGTGCCAATTCCATAATCACCAAGGCGATGGCGACTAATGCTAATCCCTGACCCCACCAGGGCAACACGCGCAGGGCGGCGGCNNAGCCATTGGGTGATGAAATCCGGCAGCTGCAAATCCGTTAACTTTTGCCAGCTATTTTGCGCGATCAAACCCAGCCCGTGCCACAAACCCCAGACCACAAAGGTAGCGCTCGCGCCGTGCCAAAACCCCGAGAGCGTCATGGCGATCAATAAATTAATCTGCGTGCGCCCCCAACTCGCGCGGTTGCCGCCGAGGCTGATGTACACATAATCGCGAATCCAACGCGACAGGGTGATATGCCAGCGCCGCCAAAAATCGCTCAAACTGGTGGCAAGATAAGGTTGGCGGAAATTCACCGGCAAACTAAATCCAAGCAGCAATGCGAGTGCAGTGACCACATCGGTGTAGCCGGAAAAATCAAAAAACAATTGCCAGGCGTAAGCCATCAAACCACACAGCAATTCGATTGAGTGATAAGCATCCGGGTTGGCAAACACTGGGTTAACCCACTCTTCCGCGAGCCAGGCCGAGAGCCAGACTTTTTTTATCAGCGCGGAGATAATCAATAAAATCGCCACTTCCGGCGCGGCGATTTTACGTTCGTCCGGCGATTGGATTTGTGTCAACAACTCATTCGGCCGGCAAATCGGTCCCGCTAATAAGGTCGGAAAAAACGAGAGATGCAGCAAACCATCCAGCAACTTTGCCGGTTTACATTCACCGCGCCCGACGCTGATCAAATACGCCAAACCTTGAAAGGTGTAAAACGAAATTCCCACCGGCAATACAAATTCCAGCACCGGCAAACTGGCCCCGTTAAACAACGGCGTCAGCAACGCTAAGGATTCTTCGCGGAAAAAATTGTAATACTTGAATATGCCCAGATTGGCCAGCGCGAGTACCACGCCCAACACCATCGGCCAGCGCCGCCGGTTTCCATGGTGCCCATGCACCGCTTGCGCCAGCGCCAAAATCACCAGCGAGAAATTCAGCAGCAAGAACGCAAAGCGCCAATCAAAACTGCAATAAAAAAGATAACTCGCCACCAACAGCAACACGTTCTGCGCCTTTACACCGCGCGCCGAACCCAACCACCAGTAGAGCCACAAAAAACCAACAAAAACGAGTCCGAATTCCGGCGAGAGGTAATGCATGTACAACATCCATATAAACGTTAAACGGAAATACAGTTAAGCAAGCAGTCATCATAGCCAAAGCCATGGGCAAAAGCTGTGAGAGGAGTGGCGGGTGGATAAACATTTTTGAGCGGCAAAGCCGTCGTAAATCCGGGAGCTCGGTAATTTATCGGACGTTTATCGGAAATTTATTGGAAAAATATCGGAAAGGAGTAGGCTGGAGCGATTAACAAGAAGGCGACACTAAAGTATGTACAAGCCGATTTTCCAGATAAGTCTCAACCTCACCAAAATACTGATGGATATTGAGGCCAACAGACAAGCCGTATCCAGCCTGCCGATTACGGTGCAAGTGCTCAGCTCCTTACGCGAGTCTGCGC
>DQHS01000082.1 GCA_003524365.1 Cellvibrio sp.
CGACTCGGTTGACTGGGGTGTCCAGTCGGTGCCTACGGGCTTGTAACGGTTGTTTTCAGTCATCTGTACTGCAGTAAGTTGGGTTCGTTTTATGTGTTTTTCGCAAGTAAGTGCGGAGAACCTATTAGGCACTAAAGTTTGCTTTGTGTGGGACAGATGCAAAGCTCTTTATGACGAGACTATGCGTATGAATAAAAATATTATTTTGGCTGCTGCACTTGCTGCTGTTTCATTAGTAGGTTGTGGTGGTGGTGGTGGTGGTGGTGGTGGTGGTGGTTCGGGGCCATCAAGCCAGATGAAATCATCAAGTGTGGTGAGTTCGTCAAGTGAGGCGAGTTCATCAAGTGTCGTGAGTTCGTCAATTGAGGTCAGTTCATCGAGTGTCATGAGTTCGTCAATTGTGGTGAGTTCATCAAGTCAATTGAGCTCATCAAGTGTAATGAGTTCGTCCGCGGGTTGGGCTAACGCCAAGTTCGGTGGCGGCGGGTATGTTCCCGGCCTCATCTACCATCCGACCGTGCCCGATGTTCTCTATGCACGAACCGACGTTGCCGGCGCTTATCGGTGGGACAATGCCACCTCGAGCTGGATTCCCATCACCGACATGTTCGGCTTCACCGAGGGGCGGTTTCAGGGCGTTGAGAGCATCGCCCTTGATCCGACCGACGCCAACAAGGTGTACCTCGTCGGCGGTATGTATGTGAACGGTGGTAATGCAAGACTCTATAAGTCATCGAATCAAGGGGCCACCTGGACCTACGTGGATCTACCCTTCCCAGCTGGCGGCAATAACGCCGGCCGTGCCATTGGCGAGAGACTCATGGTCGATCCCAACCTGCCTTCCGTGCTGTTCTATGCCTCGCGGACCCAGGGACTGTGGAAGAGTACCGACAGTGGTTCGACCTGGAATCAGGTGACGGGTTTGTCGACCTACAAGATGACGACCTCGGGATCGAACCCGGACATCGCGCTCTTTGGCAACAGCCCTGCCGGGGTTGAAGGCGTGGTGTTTGACACGGCGGTCCCTCCAACAGGATTTGTTCCTTCGGGAACGGCCACCCAAACGCTCTACGTCTCTGTTGCACCAGACTACATGGGCTTGGCAGGTTTNNACATGTACAAGTCAACCGATGGGGGGGTGAACTGGACCGGAATTACGATTCCGCCCTTGGTTACCACCTTTACCGATGCGGCTCAGCCCACACCTATCAAACCGTATATTCCCCATTTCGTTCGCGATATGGGCACGGATGCGAATCGCAAGTTCTACGTTGTGTTCACCAAAGACACCGGGCCCGGCGCGGGCGGACCTGGCTGGCTCTACAGCTTTGACGGTACGAGCTGGAGTTCACCGCTGAAGACCGGACCCTGGACCGAGGCCGGTT
Source organism: Cellvibrio sp. (assembly GCA_003524365.1). GTDB lineage: Bacteria > Pseudomonadota > Gammaproteobacteria > Pseudomonadales > Cellvibrionaceae > Cellvibrio. Next base: position 1,386 of record DQHS01000082.1, read on the forward strand.
TGGGGGGGCTATCGGTCTATGGTTCGGGTGCAACCACGAGGATTGCCTTGGGCGCGACCAACACTTGGTACGGGGCCTCTCCGGCGATCTATTACTCGCAAAGTGCTGGCGCGAGCTGGACAACCATTGGTGACGGGGGCAATACCTCGATTGGCTGGATGGATGACGTTGAAATCAACCCCTTCAACCCCGACCACGTACTTCACGTGTATGGCGGTGGTGTCTGGGCAACCACCAATGCGTCCAGCGCCACACCCAGTTGGACCTTGACGGTGGATGGCATAGAAGAGTTGGCGACTCGCACCCTCATGACACCGCCGGCAGGGGCTTCCTACCTCTTCCTGGCCGGGTATTGGGACGTGGGAACCCAGGTACACACTAACCTGAACGCCAAGCCGACCACAAACCCTGGCAACCTGACGTTCGGCAACGGCAACGGCGTCGACATGGCTTGGGAAAATCCGGCCTACATCGCGGCCATCGGCAACACCAACGGCGGTGGAAACACGACCACAGTGGGGGTCTATTCGACTAACTCCGGCGCGAGCTGGTCGGCGTTTGCCACCCGGCCGCCGTTCGCACCCGCTGGTGCCAATATCGACCAAGGCGGCGGAACTGAAGCCAACATCGCGGTGATGGCGCAAGGCAAACTGGTGTGGGCACCCTCGACCTCCAGTGGCAACACCACGTCAAACGGTGTGCCTTACTACACGACAGATAACGGTGCCACCTGGACGGCAACGAATTTGCCGGTTCCCACGCAGACGTCAATTGGCAGTGCCTACCATGTGGCAGCCGACCGCAAGAACCCGAACAAGGTCTATGCCTACGACAGTGGTGGTGCTAGGTGGTCAAATACCAACGGTAGCTTCTACTACTCGAACGACGGTGGCAAAACCTTTACCAAGTCGACCGACTTAACGCTCGCCACGGGGTTGGGCTTCCAGTCATATCTTAGTTCCTGGCTGGCGGTGAACCCCTATGCCGAAGGCGATGTGTGGCTGACCAATGGGCACAACGTGTTTCACTCGACGGATTCGGGCATGAGCTGGACCAAGCTGACCACCATGAGCTCGGTACCGGCGAACTTCGATCAGTATCAGGGGCCAACGTTGCAAGGCGCTTCGCGGGTTGCCTTGGGTAAGCCGATGCCAGGCTCAAGCTACTCGGCGGCCGTCTACCTGATCGGAACCGTGGGTGGGGTCGCTGGAATCCACCGGTCCGACGATGCAGGCGCGACCTGGATTCGAATCAACGATGACGACCACCAATGGGGAGGCGTCGGCGCCATGGCGGCAGACCACAACGTTGCGGGTCGAGTCTACGTGGCCGGTCGCGGGGTTCTTTTCAACAACTGATGCATCAATGGCCAAATCAATGGAGCAAGCTACATCGACTCGATCAATTGGGCTGTGCCGTAGTCTCATGTGGCTGACGCCTTAATATTTCTTCTTTCTAGAGAGGATAGAAAAAGCGACCTGGTGACGATCAATTCGTCCCAGGTCGTTTGTCTATCTGGAAGTGCCGTTTGCTGGTATTCATGCAAGCATGTTGTCTGAAGTCTCTTCACGTTTGTGAATGATTTTTCGTTTTAATGAAAGTTTTTACAAGCACTCGTTTTGTCTGGAAGTGGTGAGGCGAGTGCCATAAAAATTTTCTGTAAGAATGCATATCAAGCAGCGTAAACATAGGGCAAGGTTTGTAAATTCTGAACGGTAAAAATTTTTATCGTTATATGATTCAAGTGAATTTAACGTGGGGAAACTGATTTTATTGGTTGGTCCCCCATTTTATTTTTCACAAGTTTTAATCAACGGAATAGCAATTAAAAGAGATTATAAAATGAAAAAATTATTTGTTATGGGGGCATTGTTGCTGAGCATGGTGAGTAGTGCTTGCTTTGCCAATACTGCACCTCCCAAACCATTCGGGCCAACGCCCAATGAAAATCAAATGGCATGGCAGGAGATGGAATATTACGCATTCGTGCATTTCGGTCTAAATACTTATACCGACCAACCTTGGGGCTACGGCAATGAGGATATTAACCTTTTTAATCCCACAGAATTAGATGCGCGCAAATGGGTGCGCATTATGAAAGACGCTGGCATGAAAGGTGTGATTCTTACCGTTAAACACCACAGTGGTTTTGCACTTTGGCCTTCAAAATATACTGAGTATTCGGTAAAAAATTCTCCCTGGAAAAATGGCAAAGGTGATTTGGTTCGCGAAGTTTCGGATGCCTGTAAAGAATACGGTTTAAAGTTTGGTGTTTATTTGTCGCCTTGGGATAGAAACCGTGCCGATTATGGAACGCCTGAATACATAACTTATTTTCGTAACCAGCTAACCGAACTGCTGACCAATTATGGACCCATTTTTGAAGTCTGGTTTGATGGAGCGCATGGTGGTGGTGGTTATTATGGTGGTGCAAATGAAAGTCGCATGATTGATCGCGCCACTTACTATGATTGGCAGAACACTTATAAGCTTGTGCGCAAATTACAACCCAATATCGTTATTTGGAATGATGGTGGAGTCCGGGCCGATTTGCGTTGGGTGGGTACTGAAGGTGGTTGGGTAGGCGAAACTAATTGGAGTTTGTTAAATGCTAAAGGCGACGTGCCTTGGAATATGCTGCATTTTGGCGTGGAGAACGGCGATTCATGGGTTCCTGCGGAGGTAAATACCTCAATCAGACCAGAATGGTTTTATCACCCCAGCGAAGATGACAGAGTAAAAACAGTTTCGCAGTTGATGGATACTTACTATAACTCCATCGGTCGCAATGCCACGTTATTGCTCAATTTTCCCATCATGCCTAATGGACAAATTCATAAAACTGACGAAAAAAATGTTATTGAGATGGCTAGGGTGGTCAAAGACAGTTTTGCCGTTAATCTCGCTGAAAAAGCAAAAAAAATAGAGGCCACAAATGTTCGATCTAACAATAATTTGTTTGGCGCGGCAAATACAGTGGATGGCAACAAAGAGACTTATTGGGCGACTGATGACAATCAGACCACTGCCTCATTGACGATAGAATTTAAAAAACCGACGACATTTAATCGATTTTTAGTGCAGGAATATATTCGCTTGGGGCAGCGTGTTAAGGCGTTTACGCTGGAAGCGTTTGTTGACAACACATGGCAGGAAATAGCACAGGGAACAACGATTGGTTACAAACGTATTTTGCGTTTCCCAAGTGTTTCCGCGACCAAAGTGCGGTTTAATGTTACCGACTCAAAAAGCAGTTTGGTAATCTCCAATATCGGCCTTTACGACGCTCCTGCACTGTTGAATGCGCCGCAGATTTTGAGAAGCCAGAATGGGGAAGTTACCATTAAAAGCAGCGATGTCGGCCCCTACATCTATTACACATTGGATGGAAGTAAACCAACGCCAAAATCCAAAAAATATACCGGCCCAATACCAACAGACGAAAAGGTTGAAGTACGGGCGATTACTCATGATGTTTCCTCAAAAAAGAGCAGCCCGGTAGCCGTAGAACACTTTGTCATTAGTCGGAAAAATTGGAAAATTTCAGGCGAGAAAGATGAAAAGGTCAGCTATGTCCTCGATGGCAATCCTTCAACGCATTGGTACCATCCGGATCCTAAAAAATTGCCTATTGATCTTGTGATCGATATGGGGGAAACACTCAACTTAACTGGCTTTAAATATCTACCCCACGATGACACTATGTGGAACCCAGGGTTGATTACTCACTATGAGTTTTATGTGTCTTTGGATAATGTAGAGTGGAAATTGGTGAGTCAAGGCGAGTTCTCCAACATCAAAAATAACCCTGTAACACAGGTGAAGAGTTTTGATTCTGAAAAAGCTCGCTATATCAAGTTGCGTGCTCTGCAAAATACATCTGGAAATAACAGGGTGGGTTACGCAGAGATCGATGTGGTTACAATGTAACTACTTGTTCATTACCCATTTATAACGGTGTTCCCACCTGCTATGCCCAATCATTTCAGTCATTGAAATGATTGGGCCGCAGTGTAGTTTTTATGTGCCTGTTATTTATGAGGATCCTCACTCCCGTATCATTCCCTTTTCTTTTCTTAGCTTTTCTTCGCTTTTCCCATCCCCCAGAGTAATGCTCTAATAAGTCATACTTATACCGATTGGCTCTTGCTCAAGGATTTGGTGTGCGCTGACATTTTGCTTACAACCCATCTTGCTTCGCTCCCCCTGCCTAAAAACTAGCCAGAGGTGAAGCAAGATAAAAACAATAACCTTCTCCTAAAAGCTGTAAAACCATGAGCAATCCCTGTCTGGCGCTATTGAATAGTGTGTTGGCAGTGCGTGTGAATTCTGCGGTTTATGAATTTGTACAGCGCACTCAGGATCTAATTTCCACTGGCATTACGGATGACCGTTTTACCCAGCTGGTATCTCTGGCGAGCAGGCATGTGCCGCGCCAGATGCTTGACCCCTCTGGCGAGGAACGTGATCTCGCCGCTGCATTAATCCCTGGATGGAGCCTGAAGGCCTGGAGCCTGCTGGATACTGTTCGTGTGAGTTTTGTACTGTCGCGTTCGGATTTGGCTGAGCCAGGATTTGCCCAGTGTTTCAACCAATGGTTTCGTTTTGCCGATGAAGGCGAAGCCTGCGCCTACTATCGCGCGCTGTGTTTATTGCCTGAACCTAAACAACATATCTGGCGTGCCGCCGAGGGTTGCCGCACTAATATGCGCTCGGTATTTGCCGCTGTCGCCTGCGATTCCCCTTATCCTTTTTTGCATTTTGACAACCTCGTCTGGAACCAAATGCTGCTCAAGGCTTTATTTATTGGTGAGCCGTTAAGCAATATTTACGGATGTAATTTGCGCACCACACCGGAATTAATCGCGATGGTTAATGACTATATCGATGAGCGGCGCAGTGCCGGGCGCGATATTCCGGCGGATGCCCAGTTATTGCTGGCGTGACCCCCACAACCACTTTCTCTGTCAGTGCGACAGACAATCACCAGGAATTTTTACTATGAAATTTTTTGATCCGCATATTCATATGTGCAGTCGCACTACAGATGATTACCAAGCCATGGCAGCGGCGGGCATTCGTGCGGTAATTGAGCCAGCGTTCTGGTTTGGTCAACCGCGCACCAATGTTGGCTCGTTTATCGATTACTACGCGAGTTTAATTGGCTGGGAGCGCTTTCGCGCTGCGCAATTTGGTATCACGCATTACTGTGCGATGGGCTTGAATTCCAAGGAGGCCAATAACGAAGGTTTAGCGCGTGAAGTGTTGGAAATTTTGCCGCAATTTATTTTAAAAGAAGGCGTTGTTGCCATCGGTGAAATTGGTTACGACGAAATGACCCCTGCCGAAGAATTTGCCTATCAAGCGCAATTAAAAATGGCCGTGGATTACGACATGTTGGTGATGGTGCATTCCCCGCATCGCGATAAAAAGCGCGGCGTGTTGCGTTCAATGGATGTCGCGCGCGAAATGGGTGTGCCCATGCATAAGTTAATTATGGATCACAACAATGAAGAGACTGTGCGCGATGTATTGGACTATGGCGCCTGGGCAGCGTTTACCATTTATCCCAACACCAAAATGGGTTCGGCGCGCATGGTAGAAATTGTGCGTGAATATGGTCCTGAACGCATTATTGTGGATAGTTCTGCCGACTGGGGTGTGAGCGATCCGCTTTCTGTTCCCAAAACTGCACAACTGATGTTGGAGCGTGGCATTGATCCGGCAGCGGTAGAGCTGACTACTTGGAGTAATGCGATTGCCGCTTACGCCCAGTCCGGTCAAATTGATGTGGCTGCTTTAATGCAAGCGCCAGTGATTGATCAGCGCCAAATGTACAGTGATAACTCAGTATTGCGCGGCCAAAAACCGCGCGTTGATGAACCCGTGCCTAACTAAAAAGATGTAGCAGAAATCATGTCGCAGATTATCCAACGCTTCAGCGTCAGTTATGAATTTCCGGTGAGCTTCACGCGGAATACTTTTGCAGTTGAGAACCCGGTGCTGTGCGATATTGTGCGGCGCGCGGGCGATCGCGAACATAAAGTGTTCCCGGTGGTGGATGCTGATGTACTTAAAAATCACCCGCAACTCATTGACGATTTAACGGAATATGCGCGCTGTCACAGCGATACAATTAATTTAATTCTACCGCCACTCGTGGTGCGTAGCGGTGAGATTTGTAAAAGCGATCCACAAGAGGTGGAAGAGTTTTATCGCCTGACGCAGGATTATAAAATTGATCGCCACAGTTTTGTGCTAGTCATTGGCGGTGGTTCGGTGATTGATGCCATGGGTTATGCAGCAGCCACCGCACACCGCGGTATTCGTTTAATTCGTATGCCAACAACTGTGTTGGGACAAAACGATGCGGGCATAGGGGTAAAAAATGCGGTGAACTTTTTAGGCCGAAAAAATTATCTGGGCACTTTTGTGCCACCGTTTGCAGTGATTAATGATGTTGCTTTTTTGCAAACCCTGCCCAAACGTGATCAGCGCGCGGGTATCGCCGAAGCAGTAAAAGTGGCGCTAATCAAAGATGCAGAATTTTTTAATTGGCTATACAACAATCGTCATCTATTGGCGGAATTTGATGAGCAAGCGGTGGCCTATATGATTCGGCGCTGTGCCGAGTTGCACTTGCATCATATTGCGACCAGCGGCGATCCCTTTGAATACGGTAGTGCACGCCCACTCGATTTCGGTCATTGGTCGGCGCATCGTTTGGAAGAGTTGTCCGGGCACGATTTACGCCACGGTGAAGCAGTGGCGATTGGTATTGCATTGGACTCACTCTATTCTTCCACCATGAATTTTATTGGGCACGAGTTGCTGGAAAAAATATTTATCACTTTGCGCGATTTGGGTTTTAGCCTGAGCCATAGTGCATTAACGCGTTTGGATATTCACAAAGCGCTGCAGGATTTTCGCGAGCATTTGGGCGGCGAGTTATGCATCACCTTGTTAACCGGGGAAGGGCAGGCGGCACAATTTAATTATATCGATCTTGATGTCATGCAACGCAGCGTCAATAGCCTATGTGAAAACCAGCTATGCGCCAGTTAACTTACTGCAGCAATATTCACCCTGGCGAATCCTGGCAACATGTGCTGGATAATCTTGAATCCCATGGTCTGAGTGTTAAACAACAAGTTTCACCGTCTGCAGTATTTCCCTTGGGGCTGCGTATCGCCCAACAGGCCAGTGTGGAATTGGATGATGCGCAAATCGCCCACTTTCGTCAGTGGTGCGAAAAACACGATTGTTATCTGCTCACCATTAATGGTTTCCCCTACGGCACTTTTCACGATCAACCAGTTAAAGAAGCGGTCTATGAGCCCGACTGGCGCACGCAGGAGCGTGTGGTCTATACCAAACGTTTGGCTGATCTGGCGGTGGCGCTGACTACGCGCGCGCAACAATTATCTATTTCTACTGTGCCCATTGCGTTTAAAAAAGGTTTTGCTGATGGCGATTGGCCACTGGTGCGTGAGAACTTGATCGCTGTGCTTACGCATTTGCGCGCGCTTTATGAACGCACTGGTATTCTGATTCAGTTGGCGCTTGAACCTGAGCCCTGTTGTGTATTGGAAACTACAGAAGAAACTATCGACTTTTTTGCACGCATGGATTTTCCGGTAGAGCTGCAAAGGTTTATTGGAATTTGTTTTGACTGCTGCCATCAAGCGGTAGAATTTGAAGATGCCGCCGATGTGCTTGTACGTTTGCGTGCAGCCAATATCACCATTGCCAAAGTGCAAGTCTCTAGTGCCTTGCGTGCGCAGGGTGAGGAAATAAAGCAGCTCTTTCAATTTAATGAGCCGGTATATTTGCATCAGGCCGTTGCAAAACATGCGCAGGGTATGCATCGTTTTAGCGATTTGCCTGAACTGCAAATTGCATTGTTAAATGGTGCAGACTACAGCGAATGTCGCGTTCACTTTCATGTACCCATTTTTATTGAGCATCTTGGTCATTGTTCTACCACCCAATTTTTTCTGAAGGATTTTCTACCGCTGTTGGATGCGTCCATCCCGTTGGAAGTGGAAACCTACAGCTTTAAAAATCTGCCCGCCCACTTACGTGATTATCCACTGGATGTTTCCATTGCGCGCGAATTGCAATGGGTTAAACAACTGCTCGATCAAAATAATTAAGATTTTTATGGATACCCGCGTTCGCGAGTATGACGAAAATGGATACCCGTGTTCGCGGGTATGACAAAAAAGTACAACAGGTAAACCTTATGCAACGAACGCTGGTGATTAATGTGGTGGGGCTAACGCGCAATTTAATTGGCGAGCACACACCCAATTTACGAAAGTTGCTGGGCAACAGTGTTGATATAAAACCCATGGTTCCCGCCGTTACCTGCGCGGTGCAAGCCACTTACCTCACCGGTAAAACACCGGCAGAGCACGGCATAGTGGCCAATGGTTGGTATTTTCGTGACCTTAATGAAGTTTGGTTGTGGCGGCAGAGTAACCGTTTAATTCAAGCGCCGAAAATTTGGGATATAGCGCGCGCAAAAGATTCATCTTTCACCTGCGCTAATACCTTCTGGTGGTACGCCATGGCAACCGGCGCTGACTACACGCTAACGCCGCGTCCACTCTATTGTGCCGATGGCAGTAAGTTGCCGGATTGTTATACCTACCCACTGGAGTGGCGCGAGGAATTATCGCAAGAATTGGGGCCGTTTCCGCTGTTTCAATTTTGGGGGCCAGCGACATCAATTAAATCCAGCGCCTGGATTGCCGATGCGGCGATAAAAGTGGAGCTAAAAAAATCCCCCAGTTTGCAATTGGTGTATTTGCCGCATTTGGATTACTGCTTACAAAAAGTCGGTCCCCAAGGCGATATTAAAAAAGACCTGCAAGAAGTGGATGGGTTGGTGGGTAAGCTGCTCGACTTTTTTAGCGCGCGCGATTGCCGGGTGATCGTGTTATCGGAATACGGTATTGGTGCGGTGGATAAACCGGTTCATCCCAATCGTATTTTGCGCGAAGCCAATTTGCTCGCTGTAAAAACCGATTTGGGGCGCGAATATTTAGAGACAGCAACCAGTAAAGCGTTTGCAGTGGCCGATCATCAAATCGCCCATGTGTATATTCAAGACGCGGAATTAATTCCCACAATAAAACAATTATTTGAGCAGCAACCGGGGATCGCACGAGTATTGGATGCCGAGGGAAAACGCGAATTGGGGCTGGATCATGAACGTTCGGGCGAGCTTATTTTGTTAGCCGAAGCCAATGCCTGGTTTACCTATTATTATTGGTTGGACGATAACAAAGCACCAGATTTTGCGCCGACGGTAGAGATCCATCGCAAACCCGGTTATGACCCTTGTGAGTTATTTTTTAATCCAAAATTGCGTTTCCCTATGCTCACTATGGCGGGCAAAGTACTGCGTAAAAAATTAGGCTTCCGCTATTTAATGGATGTGATTTCGATGCAGCCGGAGCAAGTAAAAGGTTCGCACGGTTTGGCGTTATCGGGTGCAGACTCTACGCCCATTTTTATGTCCACCGAGGCGCGGTTGGTTCCCAGTGAACCCATCGCCGCTACCGATGTATGCGATTTAATGCTGCGCCATGTGTTTGATTAATTTTTTATATTGGAATTAACAATGAAAATAAAACCATTCCTGGCCCTGTGTCGCATCAGCAATTTACCAACGGTATGGATGAACGTGCTCACCACCATGGTATTAATTGATCTGGCTATTCCCAATGCAGTGCAGTGGTGTTGGTTGCCGGTATTGGCGTTGGCCTTATCNNGGGTTTTGTTATTGTCGCGCTCGCACCCTTTGCGCTGGCAGGGTTGCTCGCGGCAGCGGCACTGTTTGTGACTATCGCAGTTTATGATCTGTTCCATAAAAAAACGGCCGCCAGTATTTTGGTAATGGGTTTAGCGCGTGCATTGGTATTTGTGGTGGTGCTGATGGCCTTAACTGCCCAGTGGTTGCATTGGGTATTAATTGCCGCTGCGCTTCAATTTGCTTACACATTGCTGCTGACATTTGTCGCGCGTTACGAACATATGCGTGGCAAACCTTACGCCGGCCCGGTAATTCCGCGCATGATCGCAGGCATGGCAATTGTGGATGGCACCTTGCTGGCAATTGTGGCCGCGCCCTTATGGTTATTGGCTGGCATCGCCTTGGCGGTATTAACGCGTATTGGTCAACGCTATGTGCGTGGTGACTAGTTTGGCTTTGTTTAAACTTTTTTCTGCGGTGAATCTTTTTAAGAAAAACATTTTCACGAGCATTCGATATTGTGGCGTTTGCGATATGCCAAGGGTGTAATTCCGAGTACACGTTTGAAATGATGAATGAAATTACTGTGATCATAAAAGCCGCAGTCGATGGCGATATCCGCAATGGATTCGTTGGAGTATTTGAGGCGATCACTGGCAATTAATACCCGCAAGCGAATTAAATATTGCGAGGGGCTGATGCGGAAAGTGTCGGCGAAGCGGCGTTCGAGTTGTCGCTCGGAAAAACCAAACTGTGTGGCAATATCGGGAATGCTCAGGTGCTCGGCATGGTGTGTGCGGATGTAGTCAACTACTTGAAATAACGGGGTTTGTGAGTGATCCAACATTCGTTCATAGCTCTGCACGATTCCGCAGAGCCCATGAATTTTTCCACTGCGATCAAAGAGTGGAAGCTTCTGCGTAATAAACCATTCCGGTAGCCCTTCACGCGTGGGAAAAAGCTCAATTAAATTCAGCAGCGGCGCGGCATTTTTTAACAGGGTTTCGTCATCGCGGCGAAATTTTTCCGCCATATAGGGCGGAAAAAATTCATCATCCTGTTTGCCAAAAAGTTCATCGGGCAAGCGGCAGCCACAGCGCTCCGCAAAAGCCTGATTGCCAGTCATGATGCGACCTTCACAGTCCTTAACAAAATACATCACGTTGGGCATGTAGTCGAAAAGCTGTGACGGTGAGTGTCGTGGATCTAGCTGGGCGAGCCAATCATTAAAGTAGTTCATGTCGGAATCGTACAATTTTATTACGGTAGGGTACAAGCGCGGTCAGGGGCCGGCAAGCTAGCATGACGTCATATCATAATAATTGTGACGTAGGAGTTTGTTGATCTCATGAAATTTGGCGCTAGTACCTGGCTGTGGACCTCTCCCTTTACCAACCATCAAATTGCGCTGCTCGAAAAAATTGCCGCACTGGGTTTTGATTTTGTCGAGCTACCGGTGGAGGACCCGAGTCATTTCTCGGTGGAAAAACTCAAACCTGTGTTGACGCACTTGGGGCTGAAAGCAGTGATCTGCGCGGCGGTTACCGCGGAACGTGACTTGAGTGCCGAGAGTGCGGCAGCGCGCAAACAGGCATTTCATTACTTTGAGTCGTGTTTGGCGTTAGCAGAGGGGTTGGGTTCTCCTTGTGTCGTGGGACCCTTGTATGCCCCCGTCGCTAAGGCGCGGCTGGCAACCGAGTCCCTGCGCCGTGCTGAGTGGGATCGGTCAATTGCAAGCCTCGCGCAATTGGCGCAGACCGCAGGCAATTGCGGTGTACATCTGGGGCTGGAGCCGCTCAATCGTTTTGAGACCGACATGATCAATACCGTGGAGGACGCGCAACGTTTCCTGCAGCAGGCGGATAGCCGCTATCTGGGGATTTCACTGGACAGCTTCCACATGAATATCGAGGAAACCGATTTTCGTCGTGCCATAACCTTGGCGGGCGAGAAGCTTGTCCATTTGCAGGTATCAGACAGCCATCGCGGTGTACCCGGCGATGGCAATAGTGACTGGGCCGGGTTGCGCGCAGGGCTTATGGAAATTGGCTACGACGGTACTATCGGTATTGAAAGTTTTTCACCGGATGCGTCCAGTTTGGCGGAGGCGGTATGCATCTGGCGGCGCTTTTCCGATTCGCAAGATGACTTTGCGCGCGATGGCCTGGCGTTTTTGCGCCGGTGGTGGGCGTGCGCATAACGCTATTTTTTCTAACAAAGATTTAACAAGAGATTCGAATGATGACCAAGAAGCTAAGAGTGGGACTTGTAGGGTTGGGTTTTGGTGCGGAATTTATTCCAATTTATCAGGCTCATCAGCAGGCGGAGGTTGTCGCCATATGCCAGCGCGATCAAAAAAATATGGAGGCCCTCGCAGAAAAGTTTGGTATCGAGGGCAAGTGCTACACCAATTATGAAGACATGTTGGCCGATCCCGACGTGGATGCGGTGCACATTAATACCCCGATTGGCGACCATGCGCGCCACACATTGATGGCGCTGGAGGCGGGCAAACACGTTGCCTGTACTGTGCCCATGGCGACCTCGGTGGAAGATTGTGAGCGTATCGTGCAAGCCTCGCGCGACAGCGGCAAGGTGTACATGATGATGGAGACCGTGGTTTACAGCCGCGAATTTCTGTTTGTGAAAGAGTTGTATGAGCGTGGTGAGCTGGGGCAGATCCAATTTTTACAGGCGAGTCACCAGCAAGATATGAACGGCTGGCCGAGCTACTGGGAAGGCATGCCGCCAATGCATTATGCGACTCACTGCGTTGGCCCGGTTTTGGGGTTGGAGCGCAAGTTGGCCAAGGCTGTGTCCTGCGTGGGTTCAGGTCGTATCCGCGATGAGTTGGCGCAAGTTTACGGCTCGCCGTTTGCGGTAGAGTCCTGCCATATCCTGCTGCAGGATTCAGACGTAGCAGCGCAGATCCACCGCTCCCTGTTTGATACGGCGCGTCAGTATCGCGAAAGCTTCAATGTTTATGGATCGCTGAAGTCCTATGAATGGCCATTGGTCGAGGGCGAAGAACCGGTTATTCACACCTTGGGTAAACCTGAGCCGGAAATTCCTTGCTGGGTAGATGTGCCCGATTACGCGCACTTGTTGCCAGAGTCCATCCGCCACTTTACCGGGCGCGGTGTTTACGACGGCGATAGCAATCAGCATTTGAGCTTTACTCAAGGGGGCGGGCACGGCGGTTCCCATCCTCACTTGGTGCATCAGTTCATTCGCGCGGTGCTGGAAGGGCATAACGCTTACCCCAATGCAGTGGAATCTGCCAACATCAGTTGCGTGGGGATTCTCGCGCATGAGTCTGCGCTTGCGGGCGGCAAATTAATGGCCATGCCTGCATTCACGCTCGAGCAGTAAATCGTGCAATCACTATTTTCCTGAAAGCAANNTTTTCCTGAAAGATATAACTATGAAAACTATAAGTAACTACACCATCCATCGGCTTTTTACTCTGATTCTGCTGATTGCCAGCACGGTGTTTCCCCTTAACAACGCCCTGGCAAATAGCGAAAAAGGCATTATCAACTTACTGTTTATTGGCCATGACCAGCGCGAAGACTCGGGTCATCACCTGTCGTATTTGTATGCTCCCTTGTTTAACCAATCGCTCGGACGGGAAAAAATTCGCATGGAATATCATGAGGATTTAAACCAACTGACCGATGCCGGTTTGGCGCAATTTGATGCGGTAATGTTGTATGCCAATTACGACAAAATTACCCCAGAGCAAGAGGCCAGTTTGCTGCGCTTTGTCGAACAGGGCGGTGCTTTTTTGCCGATCCACAGTGCCAGTGCGTGTTTCGGTCATTCGAATGCATTTGTGAAGCTGGTTGGTGGACGTTTTCAGAGTCATGGTTTTGAAACCTTCACCACCCGCATTGCTCCGGGGCAGGAAAAACATCCCGTTATGCGCGGTTACAAAGGCTTTGAAACCAAAGACGAAACCTATGTACACAGCGATCACAATGAGGACGGACGCACCGTACTGATGCTGCGCGACCAGGAGCCTTGGACTTGGGTGCGCGAGCAGGGCAAAGGTCGCGTGTTTTACACCGCCTATGGTCATAACGAAGCGACTTGGGGGCAACTGGAATTTCACGATCTGCTGATTCGCGGCATTTTGTGGAGCGTAGGCGACAAGAAACGCAAGGCGAATCGTGCGCTCGCCAAATCCCTGCCAACGGCGAAGTATGAAGACAGAGGCACCATTCCCAATTACCGCAAAGTGGCACCGCCACCACAATATCAGCATCCACTCAAACCGAAGGAAACCATGGCGTTGAGCATGGTTGAACAGGGTTTTGAGCTGCAACTGTTTGTGGCGGAACCTGATATCGCCAACCCGGTTGCCTTTGCCTGGGACGAGCGCGGCCGCCTGTTTGTAGTGGAATCTCTGGATTACCCCAATGAATTACGTGCCGATGGCAAGGGTTCTGATCGCATCAGTATGTGTGAAGACACCGATGGTGATGGCCGTGCCAATGGTTGTTCTGTATTTGCCGATGGTTTGAATATTCCCACAGGCATAGTTGCCGTCAATGGCGGCTTTATCGTTGCTCAAGCACCGCATTTTTTGTTTCTGAAAGACACCGACGGCGATGGTAAAGCTGATGTGCGCCAAGTGCTGAACAGCGGGTGGGGAATTCAAGACACTCATGCCGGTCCATCGAACTTGCGTTACGGTCACGACAATCGTATCTGGGGCGCAGTGGGTTATTCGGGCACGCGCAGCGAAACCCAAGGCGAGTTCCAAAACGGCCTGTATCGTATGGATGTGGATGGACGCAATATCGAACCTATCGCCCAGCTCAACAACAATACTTGGGGTTTAGGGCTGAGTGAGGACTTTGAAGTGTTTGGTTCCACTGCCAACAATGCCCCCGCTTGGCATGTGCCGCTGTGGCGTAAATACGTTTATGGTCAGCACGAGCAAATGGCACCGGGCATGGCCGCTAAAATCGATAATGTTCCCCAGGTTTTCCCGATCACCCACAATTTCTTGCAGGTGGATTCGCACGGTCGTTACACGGCGGGAGCGGGTTTTAATTTGTATACCGCGCGTGCTTTCCCCGAGCGTTTCTGGAACCGCAGTGCGTTTATCGGCGAGCCTACTGCGCACTTGTTAGGGCAGTTTGTTCTGGAGGAAAACGGCAGTACTTACAGCGCTAAAAATCGCGGTTCTATCTTGGCCAGTAGCGATGAATGGTTATCACCGGTTTATTCCGATGTGGGGCCGGATGGGCAGTTGTGGGTTGCAGACTGGTACAACTTTATCATCCAGCACAATCCTACTCCCACCAAAGTGTCCGCCGGTTTTGATGGGGTTGTCGGTAAAGGGAACGCGCACGAAAACCCGTTACGCGACGGCAAGCATGGGCGCATCTATCGTATTGTCGCCAAAGGCGCTGCTGCTTATAAACCACAGGATTTGAGCAAGGCCGATACCGCTGCGTTGGTCGCCAGCCTGGCGAATGACAATTTGTTTTGGCGGATGACTGCCCAACGCAAACTGGTGCAAGAAAAACGCCTGGATGCTGTGCCCGCGCTGCGCAAGATTTTGCTGGCGCCGCCCAAACTTGATGCCATAGGTTTGGATGTGCGATCCATTCACGCTATCTGGACATTGCAAGGCTTGGGGCAGTTTACGATGGCGGATAAAACCAATGTCGCGGCTATTGAGCGCGCATTGCAGCATCCATCACCGGCAACACGCAAAAATGCGGTGAAAGCCCTGCTGGAAAGTGGTTCGCCTGCTGATCTTGTCGCGGCAGCCGCGCGCCTTGATGATACCGATGCTAAAACCCGGCTCTGGGCGCTGATTGCAATGGCTCAACAAACACCATCAAAGGCGGCCGGGCAACAATTATTACGGTTGCGCACCAAGCTCCCCACCGATTCCTGGCTGGCACAGGCGTTGACCCTGGCGATTTTACGTCAGAGTGATTTTTACTGGTCGGCGTTAAATCGAGCTGACATTACCCTGCAGGGAAGTTTTTTGCATAACTTCGCCTCACTGGAGCAGACGCCAGAGTACATGCTTACCCGGCAGATTCTCGGGCGCAAATCGGGCGANNAGTGCTGCAGAACTGAAAAGTTTACAGCTGCTGCTCGACAAGTTTAATAGCGATACGCAAATGGCTTTTAAACTCCGCACGGCGGGTCTTAAGCTCAACTTCAATAAAGTGGATGAGCAATCCTACGAAAAGTACCGCGAACAATACGCATTCAAACCGCAAGTTTGGGATTGGGCATATCCTCAGAGTGGGGTTGTACTATATCGCCAGCATTGCGCCAGTTGTCACGGTGGCGATGCTAGTGGTGATGCGGCCTTGGGCGCACCCGCGTTGGCAGGCTTGGATCACGGCTACATCCAAACCCAGTTACAGAAATTTATTGTCGGGTTGCGCGGGACACACTTTAAGGATGTTGACGGTATTTCCATGCGGGCGGCAATTGATTTCCTTCAGCCAGAAGCAGAGAGAATGCCAAAAATCTCACACATGGCTCATTATGTGGCAGACCTTCCTGCGGTGAAGCAAGCTGCAACCATTAAAGGGGATGCACAACGTGGTGCAACTTATTTTGCAATCTGCGTGGCCTGTCATGGTGCCGATGGAAAAGGGAACAAAGATTTGGGCGCACCGCGTATTGCAGGTCAAGCAGATTGGTACTTATTAAAACAACTGCAAAAATATCGCGCGGGTGCTCGTGGTGCTGATCCGCGTGATGTGACCGGACAGCAGATGGCAGCCATTGCTAAAACGCTGCCTAATGAGCAGGCACTGAATGATGTCGTTGCTTACATTCAGTCACTGGAAACAACTGCGAAATAGAGCGCAATGTTGTTCACTTAGGAATTTGTCGTCACTCTCGCGTAAGCGGGAGTCCAGTTTTTGCGATAGTCATCGCGGTTTATGGATCCCCGCGTGCGCGAGGATGACGATTAACAAGATTGAAAATAACCTTAACGGACAGGCATTACAGTGTTTGCTGCGGCTTTTTTTCGTTTTAGACGTTAAATAAGAAGTGCAAAACGTCGCCATCTTTTACTACGTATTCCTTTCCTTCTTTACGTGACTTACCGGCATTTTTCGCACCTTGTTCACCTTTGTATTGCACAAAGTCGTCATAGGCGATGGTTTCAGCGCGGATAAAACCTTTTTCAAAATCGGTGTGGATTACGCCAGCCGCTTGCGGTGCAGTTGCGCCGACAGGAATGGTCCAGGCGCGTACTTCTTTTACGCCAGCGGTGAAGTAAGTTTGCAGGCCGAGCAATTGGTAGCCGGCACGGATTACGCGGTTCAGGCCGGGTTCTTCCATGCCCATCTCGTCGAGGAATTCTTTTTTCTCATCGCCTTCTAATTCGGCGATGTCGGCTTCGAGTTTGTTGCAAATCGGTACGACGATGGATTTTTCTTCTTCGGCAATTTTGCGTACCACATCCAAATGCGGATTATTTTCAAAACCATCTTCCGCCACGTTGGCGATATACATGGTGGGCTTGAGCGTGAGCAGGTTGATTTCTTTTAACAGCGCTTTTTCTTCTTTATCGAGTGGGAAGGAGCGCAGCGGTTTGGCTTCGTTCAGGTGCGGCTGCACTTTTTCCAACAGGGCTTTGATCGCCATGGCGTGTTTGTCGCCACCTTTGGCTGATTTAGCGTAGCGGTTGATGGCTTTGTCTACGGCTTCCAGATCGGCGAGTGCGAGTTCGGTATTGATCACTTCAATATCGTTCGCCGGGTTTACCCCGTTGGCAACGTGAATCACGTTGTCGTCATCAAAGCAGCGCACTACGTGGGCGATGGCATCTGTCTCGCGGATATTGGCGAGGAATTTATTGCCCAGACCTTCACCTTTGGATGCACCGGCAACAATACCGGCGATATCGATAAATTCCATGGTGGTGGCAACAATGCGCTCGGGTTTTACGATTTCGGCGAGCATGTCCTGACGGGGATCGGGAACAGTCACGATGCCAGCATTGGGTTCAATGGTGCAGAAGGGGAAGTTTTCGGCGCTGATTCCTGCGTTGGTCAGGGCGTTAAACAGTGTTGATTTGCCGACATTGGGCAGGCCGACGATACCGCAATTGAAACCCATGATGCTATTCCGCTAATGAGATGTAAGAAAAAAGAGGGTGAAAATCGAGAGGGCGCGATTATACATGCCCGGAGCGGATTAGACGAAGTTTGCTCACTTCGCTGACCCGCACCGGGCAAATGCGTTAGCTATTTTTTGGGATCGGTGTGCAGATTTTTCATCGCCGTATTCCAGTCGCCTTTTAGTGCGTCGGGTGTGCATTTGATCGCGCGGGCGATTGCGTCATCAATCAACTCTTGTTCGCTCGAGGGTGCGCGCTTGAGTACAAAGTTGGCGACCATCGCCGCGACACCAGGGTGGCCGATACCCAGTCGCAGACGAGGGAAATTGGGATTGTTACCCAGTGCTGCGATGATATCGCGCAGGCCGTTGTGGCCGCCGTGCCCGCCGCCTTGTTTAAAGCGGGCGATACCGGGAGCGAGATCCAGCTCGTCGTGGGCAACCAGAATCGCAGCTGGTTCGATCTTGAAAAAATTCGCCATGGCGCCGACGGATTGCCCGCTACGATTCATATAAGTGGTGGGGATCAGCAGGCGCAGATCGCGGCCTTGATAATTTACGCGCGCGGTCAAGCCAAAATATTTGTTGTCATTCGCCAGCGACACGCCCAGAGAGCGGGCCAGCTCTTCGACAAAATCAGCACCGGCATTGTGGCGGGTGCGCTCGTATTCGCTGCCGGGGTTGCCCAGCCCTACAATCAATTGAATTTCAGTGTTGGCCATGAATCTATCTCATGCTCGAATGGGTGATAGTTGCTGCGGCGGGCATTGTACTGGTGAATTATCTTTTTGAATTGCCTTTTTGAGTTATCCCTTTGAGTTGTCCCGTTGAGCTGTCCCTGTAAATTGTCCATTGATCATCGCCATAAAAAAAGGGGCGGGATCCGAAGATCCTGCCCCTTTTTACTGCGGAGAAGAAATTACGCTTCTTCGCTATCTTCAGCAGCGCCTTTCGGCTTCTGAACAGTAGCAACTGCCAAGTCGTGATCCGCGCCTTTTTGCAGGTCAGCAGAAACAACGCCAGATGGCAATTTCAGGTCAGAAATGTGGATGATGGTGCCTACTTCTGCATTAGCCAAATCTACTTCGATGAACTCTGGCAACTGATGTGGGAAGCAGATAACGTCCAATTGAGTCAGGTTGTGAACTACTTTACCGCCCTGAATTTTCACGCCTTTAGAGAAGGCTTCATTGATGAAGTGCAAAGGTACGTGAGTGTGCAGTTTGGTAGCCTTGTCAATGCGCAAGAAGTCCAAGTGCAGAACTACTGGCTTGGATGGGTGACGTTGTACGTCTTTCAGGATCACGTCCTGAGCAGTGCCATCCACATTCAGGCTAATGATGTGCGAGTAGAACGCTTCGTGTTCCAAGTGTTTCATCAATTCGTTAGCAGAAACAGAAACGCTAACGGGAGCTACAGTACCGCCGTAAATTACAGCAGGAACTTGAGCTGCCAAACGACGTAGGCGGCGGCTCGCACCTTTCCCTAAATCGTTACGGGCTGTTGCATCTAATTTAAAGTCTTCAGACATTTTATCGTCCTCATTTTTCCATTCAGATCCGCGACCAGAACCTGATGGGTTTCAGTAACTGCAGTACAGAGTGTGCTGCAGTGGTTTACCGAGAGTAATGCCCGAATTTAACGGAACATTGCGCTCAGGGATTCTTCATTGCTCAGGCGACGCATGGCTTCAGCGAGCATTCTGGACAGCGTGAGGCTGCGAATACGCGGACAGTCTTTAGCAGCTTGGCTGAGTGGGATCGAGTCGGCGACGACCAGTTGATCCAGCTCGGAATTGTTCAGATTTTCAATCGCCTTGCCCGATAACACCGGGTGAGTACAGTAGGCGACCACTTTCTTGGCGCCTTGTGCTTTTAATGCTTTGGCGGCGCTGCACAGGGTGCCGGCGGTGTCGATAATATCGTCCACTAGCAAACAGGTGCGGCCTTCAATTTCACCGATAATGTGCATGACTTCCGCAACATTAGCGCGCGGGCGGCGTTTATCGATAATCGCCAGATCTATGCCCAATTGTTTAGCCACCGCACGGGCGCGTACTACGCCGCCGATATCGGGTGATACTACAATCAGGTCTTCAAATTTTTGCTGTTCAATATCTTCCAGTAACACTGGCGAGCCGTAGACGTTATCTACCGGTACATCAAAGAAGCCTTGAATTTGTTCGGCGTGCAGGTCAACGGTGAGTACACGGTCAACACCTACACCGACCATCATGTCGGCCACTACTTTCGCAGTAATAGGCACCCGCGCTGAACGCACGCGGCGATCCTGACGGGCGTAACCGAAGTAGGGCACTACCGCAGTGATCCGCGTGGCCGATGCGCGCTTGAGCGCATCGATCATGA
>DQHS01000186.1 GCA_003524365.1 Cellvibrio sp.
GCCGCATTAAATTCGGCCGCTATTGTTCCGCCTAGTATTATTAGCAATGCAGATAAGTTGAATAATTTGGGTCTGACAGTTACCGCAGCGGGTATTGTTTCCGAGAACGGGATGAACATAAGCGTTCACAGTGGTAATGCCAATTTGGATAATGCGACTGGGCTGGCGACTACTACGGGCGTTACCTCAACCAATGGTGTGGCTGGCGATTCATTTTTTGTTGAGTCCACTAACAAGCAGGGGTTGTTAACTACATTGTCGCGTTTCAGCGAAGCGATGAAAGCAGTAAAAGATACCCCCGAGAGCAAGGCAGTTTTGGCAGAGATTGTGGCTAAAACACTCACCAATCTTTCTAACTCAATTACAAATACAGTAGCAGTGCAAGGGGAGGTGGGTGCGCGTCAAAATACCTTGGAGAGTTCAAGGGATTTAAATTTAGATGTGGTTTTGTTTTCCAAGCAAACCTTATCCAATTTGCAGGATCTGGATGTCGCCGAGGCGACTATTCGCCTGTCGATGCAGTCATTGATACTGACGGCCTCCCAACAAAGTTTTGCAAAAGTTAGCCAGTTGACGCTCTTTTCTTACCTGTAAATACTTTATCTCTTTGTCCCCACCCTTTGAAAAAGCTAGGGGTGGGTGGGATTCTTATTCCCCCCTATTTAATTATCTTTTGCTAATCTTAGTGGGTAGCGTTAGGCTGCTGTTATGGAACAATTTCTCTGATACGTTATTAAGACGAGCTGCTTTATGGATATTAATCCTTTGCTAGACCCTCTCTCCCGCGCATTAAGTCAATCTCAAGCATTGCTCTCCCTCGCGCAAGCGGGTGATTGGGAGTCATTTGAAATTCTCGTTCAACAACGTCAACAAGGTTTACTGTCTATTAATGATCAGGAATATCTAGAGTCTCTCGCGCAAGCTGATCTTGAGGCACAAGCTGCCGCTGTTATTCAGGAAATCCAGGGTCTTAATAAGAGGCTTGCAGAGCTGGCGGAGATCAGTCGGGAAAATACAGCGTCAGAATTGCGTCAATCCAATAAGGTCAGCAAAGCGATTGATGCATATGGTCGTTAGTTTGACGGCTTATGGGCTATTTATAACTTTTTGTAATATTTTTTGTTAATTGCCCGTGTAAATAGTTGGTTCCTGCCATAAAAAATCTCTAAAGCAACTCCCGGATATGTCGATAACCTTGTTAGAAGTGCTGATTAGTCTTTGTTCTCAGACTTCATCAACCGACAAGTTTAAGCAGAGTTTCTGCACAGACATTAATCCAGGAGATTAATCATGGCTTTAGTAATTAACAGCAACATCGCCTCCATCAATGCACAACGTCAGTTGATGAACTCAGGCAACGCTCTTGACCGCGCTACAGAACGTTTATCTTCTGGTAACCGCATCAACTCAGCAAAAGATGACGCCGCCGGTCTTGCGATTGGTAACCGTATGACCTCCCAGGTTCGCGGTCTTGACCAAGCAATCCGTAACGCGAACGACGGTGTGTCGATGATTCAAACCGCTGAAGGTGCTTTGCAAGAATCTACTAACATCTTGCAACGTATGCGTGAACTGTCGGTACAGTCTGCGAACGGTATCTACAACGATGCTGACCGTGACACATTGAACGCTGAAGCCCAACAGCTGAAAGCGGAATTGGATCGTATCGCCGACACTACCTCGTTTAACGGTAAAGCATTGCTTGACGGTTCTCTGGGCAAAACCAGTTTGCAAGTAGGTTCGCTCTCTAACCAAACTATTGATGTAAATATTGGCACCTTTAACACCAACTCTCTTGGTGGTAGCGCTGGTGATGTGGTGGGCGAATCAGCTACCGGTTTAGCGGCGTTATCTGCTTTCACTGGCGCTGATGCTGATACAACTTTGTACGTGAATGATGTCGCTCTTAGCAGCTTGGCGGATGCCGCAGCAGGTACGACTTTGAATGAAAAAGTCGCCAGTATTAATGCTGATTTGGATGGTAAGGGCGCAGTCGCATCGGCGCTGGTCTCTTCAGAAGGTAATAGTATTGGTGATGGTGTGTTGGTAGCGGGAACCGATACCTTGACCCTGACTGTAGTTGATGGTGATGGCAATACCCAAGCCTATGTACTTACCGGCACTAACAGCATGGACGAGTTGGTAGGAAAAATTAACAGCGATACCGGCATTAGCGCTAGTTTAACTGACGATGGTAATTTGGTGCTGAGCCAAGAAGGCGTGGTGTCAATCGTTGTGACTGGTTCTGGTACCGCAGCGGCTGACGCTGCTGGGTTTGATGGCGCTGAAACCGATGAAAATTTCCGTTTGGTTTTCACTGATACCAGTGTGGGTGGTGGTGGAGTAAAAATTGAAGGTGCTGATGATGCAGCAGCTACAGCAACAATGATGACTAACGTTGCGGCATTGGGTTTGGATATCTCTGATGATCTGGGTAATTTGCAAGGTGCAACGGTTACCAGTTTTGCGACTAGTTTAAATGCGGGCGATCTTATTATTAATGGCGTTGCGATTGGTGAAGTTGACGCAGGTGCTGATGCTACTGAAAAACGTGACAATCTCATTGAAGCAATCAATAAAGTGAGTGCTCAGACAGGTGTTATTGCGTTTGATGGTGATGCCACCGATGGAATTGCATTAGCCTCAACTAGCGGTGAAATAAGTGTCAAATACGGTGATAATGCAGCGGCCACCATGTATGCCCAAACCGGTATCCAGGAGCGTAATGCTGCGGAAGGTGCTGGCTCAGTAGCTGGCGTTGATATCTCAACTCAAGCTGGTGCGCAAAAAGCGATTAGCATTATCGACAAAGCAATTGACCAAGTTAGTAGTACTCGTGCGGAATTGGGTGCTGTTAACAACCGTCTGGACTTCACCGTATCAAATCTGGCGAATATTTCTGAGAAGACTTCAGCTGCGCGTTCACGTATTAACGACGCTGACTTTGCCCAAGAAACTGCTAACTTGAGTCGTTCACAAGTATTGCAACAAGCAGCAACAGCGATGTTGGCTCAGTCAAATGCTCGTCCACAACAAGTACTGTCACTGTTGAGATAAGGTGATAACTTCCCTCGAAGTTAGCTTAATGGCTAACTTCGGGGAAGTTTCAGTGAGGGCTTAATGATGAATGAAATCACTAAAGCAGCCGCGGGACCGGTGCAGATTAAATCTGTACCGGCTTCTCCGTTACTCGGCAGTGTTCAAGGTCAAAAAACCGGCAATGAATTGCCGCCGGTTGCCGAAGCGGCAAAGCCTGTACCTGTAGAGACCGTCAATTCTCAAGCGGTACAGGAGAGAGTACAGGCCGCCGTTGCCCAAATGAACGAATATATTCAGTCAACCCAACGCGATTTGAATTTTAGTTACGACCCAAGTTCAGGTGAAACGGTTGTAAAGGTTTTGGATAGAAATACACAGGAAGTGATTCGCCAAATTCCGAATGAAATATTTTTACGTTTAGCGCAACAAATGGCTATAGATGACCAAGTCAGTCTGATTAATGCACAGGCTTAATATAGGCATAAGGTGTTGTTTTAATTGATATTTATAGATTTTTTCGCAGTTTAAAAAAAGAGCAGCTTTGGCTGCTCTTTTTTTTACTTTTTTCTACTACTTAAAATTTATTTTATTTTTTATTTTCCTTTTTTTATCTCTGCGTACCGGTAAAAAATCCCCCCGAAAAAATCCCTTCTTGCACCGATCTCCAGGGTTTTAGGCACCGTCAAAAATTCCTCTAAAAATATTTTGGCACACTCTGTGCAAAATCCTGTTTAGGCGACCCGTATAGAAATCCTGTTGGTAATAATTTCTTACAAGTCTTGCCACGAAGTTCTCACAGACCAAGCAATTCAGATTGTCGATGTTTCTGAGCTTCATCACTCGGCTTGTCACAGCAAACGCATCTGTGAACAGGAACAATCATTAGGAGATTTATTATGCCTTTAGTCATTAACACCAATGTCGCTTCCTTGAATTCACAGCGTCAATTGATGAACTCAGGAAATGCACTCGATAAAGCAACTGAGCGTTTGTCCTCTGGCCAACGTGTTAACTCCGCCAAAGACGATGCTGCAGGCTTGGCGATTTCCAATCGCATGACCTCACAAATTCGCGGTTTGGATCAGGCGATTCGTAACGCAAACGACGGCGTATCACTCGTGCAAACTGCCGAAGGCGCCCTGCAAGAAGTGACCAATATTCTGCAGCGTATTCGTGAACTATCGATTCAATCAGCGAACGGCATCTACAACGACGATGACCGTAAGACCTTGGATGCGGAAGTTCAGCAGCTCAAGCAAGAAATGGATCGTATTTCTGAAACCACATCGTTCAACGGACAGCGATTGCTTGATGGCACCTTGGGAGATACCTTTCTTCAGGTGGGATCGCAAGCAAATGAAACCATGGATATCAGTATTGGCTCGTTCAATACCTATGCCATGGGTGGATCATCGGGCGATATTGTGGGTGAGCCAGTTGCAACCGGCTTGGCTGCGCTAAACGCACTTTTGGCGGGTGATTTGGCTGTTAATGGTACGGCGATTAAACCATTAACACCTGCTGCAACAACATTAAATGAAGCCTTGGCCAGTATTAATGCTGATCTTGAAGGTAAGAGTGCTGAAGCAACGTCGTTGGTTCAGGTAGCAGCAAGTACTGCAGGTTCAGGTGTGTTGCGCGCGCCGAGTGAAACCTTGGAGTTAACACTGGTAGATGGTAATGGGTTATCGCAAACCTACACCATCACCGGTACTGAAAGCATGAAAGATCTGGTCAATAAAATTAATGCTGAAACTGCTGTTGAAGCAACGGTAGATGCCAGCGGCAAGCTGATTTTGACTGCGCCAGGAGCTACTTCACTCGCAATTGATGAAACCCCGATTTCAGGTAACCCGACTGGGTTGACTGATGCGACCACCAACTTCTCTATGGTGTTTAACGATACCAGTCCAGATAGGCTCGGTGTGCAGATTGAACTAGGTGTAACCGGTGCTGCTGCCGCACCACGAGTGTTGGCATTGGGTATTGACGTGAATGATGCCAATGGCAATTTGCTAGGTCTAGATGTAACGGCAACGACAGGTGTCGTGTTGCAGGAAGGCGATATCATTATTAACGATATTCCAATTGGTAAGATTACCGCAGGTGCGACTGTTGCTGCGACGGCGGCAGAGACCATCCGTGTAATTAACCTCTCGGCAGATGCAACCGGTGTGGTCGCATTCGCTAATGGTGCTGCTGGTGTGGCATTGCGCTCAGCTAATGGCGAGGAAATTGCCATTAAATATGGTGATACTGCGACCATAGCAGACGTATTGGCCACTACCGGATTTAAAGAGCGCAATGACACCGAAGGTGTAGGCAGCGTTGCTAGTATTAAGATTGATACCTACGAAGGTGCACAGCGGGCTATCAGTATTGTTGATAAAGCGTTGGAGCAAGTGAATGCCACCCGCGCGGACTTGGGTGCGGTGAATAACCGCTTGGACTTCACCATGTCTAACCTTGCTAACGTATCTGAAAAAACGTCTGCATCTCGCTCGCGAATTATTGATGCCGATTTCGCCGCAGAAACCGCAGCACTAAGCCGTGCACAGGTTCTGCAGCAGGCCGCTACCGCCATGCTGGCACAGTCCAACGCGAGACCTGAGCAGGTGCTTTCGCTGCTCAGATAGTGAAATCGATCAATTCAGTCGTTGCTCATTAAAAACCGCAGCTCGCTGCGGTTTTTTTATGTCTTTTAACTTGATGTTGGTTTCTCTCGACTAGGCTTAAGTAAATTACGCACCAGGTTCAAATGCATGGTTACGGGTTTCTACAATAAGGATTCGCACTCGCCCATAGCTGTAATGGTGTTGCGTATTTTTTTGCTGGCTCTGGCTTATGTTATTGCCGGACGCCTATCCCTGTTGCTGGCAATTCCGCCGGGTTTTGTCTCGGGTTTATTTCTGCCAATGGGAATTGCCTTGGGTGCGGTATTGATCTGGGGCTATTCCATGGCTATTGGTGTGTTCATCGGCTCATTACTGTTGAATATATCGGTTAGTAGCTCGCCAATCTTGTCATGGTCGGAGGTTTCACTTGCGGCAGAAATTGCCAGCGGCAGTGTACTGGCGAGCTGTACAGGTGCGCTGCTGATTCGCCGTTTTGTGGGCTTCCCCAATAGTTTGACCGACGAGCGGAAAATTTTTGCATTCTTCGCGTTGGGCGGACCAATAGCCACCAGTCTCAGTGCAACTGTTGGTGTATTGGCATTGTTTTTTAATGGTCTGATCCCGGCAAAACAAATGCTTTTTAGTTGGTGGACCTGGTGGATCGGCGATGCGATTGGCGTTTTGATCGCGACGCCTTTGGTGTGTGTATTATTTGCGGAGCCACGCCATTTTTGGCGCGGTCGTCGCTTCACCGTGGGTGTGCCTTTGGTGGTCAGTAGCTTGATCGTGGTTGCGGTGTTTGTGATGTCCAGCAACAACGAGCAAAAAAAACTGAATGATCAATTCCAGCAGCAGGCGGTTTTGGTAGCAGGGGCTGTGGATAATGGCCTGTCGTCGGTGGTGTATACCCTCGCAATACTGCGTGCGCTGTTTGTTGCCTCTGATCAGGTAACGCGCGAGGAGTTTTCAACCTATATCGATCACGTGATGGTGGAGCGGCACGGTGTTTCCGGATTTTCCTGGAACCAGCGCGTGGCTCATGATGATCGCGTGCAATTTGAAGCACAAAAACGGGGTGAATTTGGCGAAAGTTTTTTCATTAAAGAAAAAAACGCAGCTGGTTTATTTGTGCCAGTACTGCACCGTGCTGAATATATTGTGATTGCCTATGTTGATCCCTGGCCTGAAAACGCAGTCATCCTCGGGTTTGATGTCGCATCAGATCCTGTGCGGCGCGAAGCCTTGGATCGCGCTCGCGCCACAGGTGCATTTGCTATGACCCAGCCCGTGCAATTGTTGCAAGATGATAATACTGCCACCGGGGTTATTGTTTTTTATCCGGTTTATGACCCGGCCGCTGTCGCTCTGGCTCCTGCGGCGCGTGAGCAGTGGTTGCTTGGTTATGCTACTGCGATTGTTCGCATCAATGATTTACTGGGTTCTGTACTCAAGCCTTTTTCTTCCCCCGATTTCCAATTACATATTGTTGATATTTCGCAGCCGACGAATCCGCAAGTGTTTTACCGGGAGCGCGAAGCGGATATTTCTGTTTATGCACGCAGCTTGACTTTTTATCGGGAAATTACCGTGGGCGGCAGGCAGTTGTTGATAACTGTTAACCCCACAGAAAAATTTTTAGCAGAACATGTGAGTTTACAGTCCTGGTTTGTATTGGCAGGTGGCTTGTTATTTTGCAGTTTACTTGGTGGTTTTTTATTGTTGATTAGTGGTCGCACCCAGCATATTAGTAATTTGGTTGAGCAGCGTACCAAGGAGTTAGCTGCAATTTTGGAAAATGCGGTGGAGTCTATTTTAGTGGTAGATGAGCAGGGCGTAATTCAAAAGTCCAATCCAGCTGCCGCACAATTATTTAAATATCCGTTAACGCAATTTTCGCAATTGCATATCAGTGATCTGGTGCCATCCATGCGTCGCTGCTTTGATCTTCAGAGTGATGATTTTGCGACAATGGGCTTGAGTGAGAATATTGGCCGGCGTAGTGATGGCATGGATTTAGAAATAGAGTTGAGCGTAAGCCCTGTTGCTATCCATGAGCGGAAATTTTTTACCTTTATCATTCACGATGCTTCTGCCCGACGCAAAGTGGAACGCTTAAAAAGCGAGTTTATCGCTACAGTAAGCCATGAATTGCGTACACCCCTAACCTCAATCAAGGGTGCGCTGGGCCTTGCATTGAGCGGTCAGGTTGGCGAGCCAAAACTCAACGAACTGTTGGTAATTGCCAATAATAATGCAGACCGTTTGGCGCGTTTGGTCAATGATATTTTAGATATAGAAAAATTGGAGTTTGGCAATTTGACATTGGAGATTGAGCGGTGCGAGGTTTATCCATTGCTGCAACAAGCCCTTTCGCAAAACCAGGGCTATGCATCACGTTATGGCGTGCATTTACAATTGAATACCCCTGCTGATCAATGTCTTAATTACCGTGCAGATATAGATCCCCACCGTTTTTTGCAAGTCATGGCAAACCTGTTGTCCAATGCGATCAAATTCTCCTATCTGGATGGTTTGGTGCGGGTAGATCTTAGTGTTGAAGGCGCCAATTTAAAGGTGTCGGTGATTGACCAGGGGCAGGGTATTGCCGATGATTTTCGACCACGTATTTTCCAGAAGTTTGCCCAGATGGACTCCTCCGATAGCCGCCGTCGCGATGGTACTGGCCTTGGCTTAAGTATTACCAAAGTGATCATCGAGCGTATGGGCGGCAAGATTGACTACCATTCCAGTTTAGGCAAAGGCAGTAACTTTTACTTTACGCTCCCAATTGCTCAGTGAGCATCTCATTTGCCATAAGGAGAAGTAGATTGGCGCGGTTTATGCTCAGCTTGATATAAGAGAAGATTTTCTCTAAAAAGCGGCAAAAGCGGCTAAAGTTTATCCATGGGTTGCCGCTAACCTTTAGTAAGCGGTAATTCATTGGCGTGGGGGTATCCATGGTGAGCGGTACATCAAGTACAACTAACAGCAATGCGTCGACGGGTTCAAGCATCATCAGTGCTTTGGGAACCGGGTCGGGTATTGACTCCAATAAGCTGGCTGATCAGCTAACAGAAGCCAATAAAATAGTTCAGGCGGAACGCCTCACCTCTAAAAAGACGCTACTGGAGACCCAAATTTCTGACTACGGGTTGTTGCGCAGTTCGCTTGCCAAGCTGGAAACCTCTGCTGCTGCATTGGGCAGCGCTGATACGTTCAACGCAAAAGCGCTGTCACTACCTGACACAAAATTGCTTGGCATTACCAAGTTGGATGCAAAAGCGACCGCTGGTAGCTACCAATTAAAAGTTGAGCAGATTGCGCAGGCGCAATCCCTTAGCTCTGGTACTTATGCCTCTGCTAGTGCCTCTGTTGGTAAGGGTACGCTGACGATTCGTCTGGGTGACTGGAATGCCGGATTAACCGGTTTTGCAGTTGACTCTACCAAAACTGGCGGAACAATCACTATTGATGACACCAACAACTCGCTGACTGGTTTGCGCGATGCTATCAACAAGGCGGATATTGGTGTTTCTGCGAGCATCGTTAGCGATGGCGGCTCTTTTAAACTGTTAATGACTGCCAAAACCGGTGCTAAAAACGAAATTGAAATTACGGCCGCAGAAGATGGCGGTGCACCTGGTCTGGCGAATTTTAACTTCAACGAAACTACGCGCAATCTCACCCAGCAGCAAGAAGGCCTTGATGCTCAAATTCGCATCAATGGTTTGTTGGTTAACCGTGAATCCAATCATGTCACTGATATTGTGGACGGATTGGAATTTGATTTGTTTGCCAGCTCCACCACTGAAACGATTAACGTTACTATTTCTGAAGATAAATCGATTGCTGAGCAGACTATTCGGGATTTTGTCGCTGCCTACAATACTTTTAGAACCGAAGTGGAGTCGCTGGTCGGTTTTGATACCGAAGAAAAAGAATATGGCAGCTTACATCGCGACCCTTTAGCGAAGAATCTGATGCAGAGTATTCGCAACACGCTTACAGCTTCTGTTCCTGGTATAGAGGGAGTGTTTTCTACTTTGTCGGAACTCGGGATTAGAACTGAACTGAACGGCTCCCTCAAAATTGTAGAGGTAGAGGGTAATACTGGTTTTAGGGCCGCAATTGATGACAATTTTGATCGCGTGCGTGATTTGTTTGTGCCCCAAACATCGTCGTCGTCTTCAGACATTAATGTCACTAAATTCAGTGCAAAAAGCCAACCCGGTACCTACGATGTTGTGATCACACAGCAACCTAGTAAGGGGCAGCTTGCGGCCGCTAATATTCCGGTGACTTTTCCGATAGACACTACCGGTAAAGACTATAGTTTCACCGTGAAATTAAATGGTATTGACACGGCATCAATCAGCTTACCTAGCGGTAAGAGTTATGCAACAGGCGCTGAACTTGCCGCTGATCTACAAAGTCTTATCAATTTGGATTCCAATCTAAAAGCAGCTAAAGCAACGGTGGCTGTTAGTTTTGATGGTAGCAAACTTTCATTTTTATCAGATTCCTACGGAGCTTCCAGCAATGTTGAATTCTCTGCCGTTGGCGCAGATATGGCAGACCTTGGGATTAGTGTAGGAGCAGGAACAGCGGGTACCGATGTGGCGGGCACGGTTGATGGCGTTGCTGCTTTCGGTTTTGGCAACGTGTTATTGCCGGCGCTAAACAGTAAGGCAGAGGGTTTAAGTTTAACAGTACAGCCTGGTGCTACTACTGGCACTATCAACTTTACCCGCGGTTTTGCAGGGTCATTGACTAGTCTCGTAAATGATTTTTTGAAAACATCCGGGCTTATCAAAGAGCGCGAAGCGACAATCAATAAAGATATTGAGCGTGTTGAGAAAGATGAGGAGACATTGAACCGTCGCAGCGAAGCCTATCGCGCGCGCTTGATGGCACAGTTCCAAGCTATGGAATCTATTGTTCGTTCACTCAACTCAACAGGCGATTTTTTAGATGGTATTGTAGATCGCCTGCCATTTACCTCGCAGAATGGTTAATTATTTGGTTGCCATGCGATAGACGTGGTGTTTGTGCATTCCGGGGTATTTGGCCCCGGATATTATTTCGAAGCTGCGTGACCTTTCTTCAATACTTTGCTATACCCTAAGTTTCATCGACGCTCGTCAGAATGTTGGAGGGGTTATGCCAAACGTATTTGCGCTTGTACCTGCTCGTGGTGGATCAAAAGGCATACTGCAAAAAAATATTGTGCCGTTGGGTGATCAACCTCTACTGGCCTATACGCTGAAGGCCGCCCGGGAATCCGGTGTTATCGATTCGATTTATGTATCTTCCGACGATGACCAGATTCTATCGGTTGCCCATTACTATGGCGCCGAGGGCTTAAAGCGTGATCCTCACCTCGCTCGGGATGAATCCCTGATTGATCCGGTTGTTGCTGAATTTATTCACCGCATAAAACCGGCGGGTAAAGATATTATTATTTTATTGTTGCCCACATCACCTTTACGCACTGCGATTCACATTCGCGAAGCGCTGGCTGAGTTCCGCGATTTTCCGACTTGCCACAGCCTGATTAGTGTGTGCGAGATTAATAACCAGTTGATGAAAGCCTATGTGGGGGGAGGTGAGTTCTTGCATCCACTCGCTGGCGCGCACTCGTCTTATCTGCGGCGTCAGGATTTACCCTCGCTCTACATGCCCAATGGGGCAATTTCTATTTTCAAAGTAGATGATTTTTTGCGCGAGGAAAATATTCCGCGCACTCACGAAATTCCTTATCTGATGTCTGAGTACGACAGTATTGATGTAGACACGCCGGAAGATTTACTTATTGCAGAACAGCGCTTGAGTAACCCACTTTTGGAAAAATAGAATCGGCTCAATTTGCTCTCGTTTCCCTGACAATATTACTCGTTAGACTGCCTTTCTTTGTTAAGGCGCGTCTGTAGGTTTCCCCACACTACTTCCGCATCCTGAATGGTTTCGTTGGTCGTGATTCGCGCACTGACTTCCCGAGTGATTTCCAAATGCCGAACAAAGCGCCGGCAGTTCGCACACATTAATAAATGCAAACGCATTTGCCATTTGAGCGGAGTGTTATTGTCCAGATAATCGCTGGCGATAGTGGCGACTTGTTTGCAACTTAGCATGAGCCTGTCTCCTGATAACGGTCAATGACCTGCATGAGTGTAAGGCGGGCGCGGTGTACGAGTACTCTCACATTGACTGCACTTACGGTGAGAATGTTACAAATGTCTTCAAACGAGTGCTGTTCTATATCGCGTAATATAAATGCCGCTTTCTGAGTGGGCGGTAAGAGATTGAGCGTGCGGTTAATGCAGTGTTGCAATTGTTGCTCTTCCAATAGCGCGTCGGGTGATTCGATATTCCATTGTGGTACGGGTTGTTGCCAGTGACCATTAGATTTGAAATGGGTGCCGTCGAGATAACTGCCCGGAGTTTCACCATCCAACTGATCCAGCGACACTTGCCGCGACTCTTTGCGCAAACGCGCTTTTGCCTGGTTGCTAACAATCGTAAGCAACCAGGTTTTTAACGAAGAGCGGTGTTCGAAAGTGGCGATATTTTTATACACTGAAACCCAGGCCTCCTGCACTACATCGTCAGCAAAGACGTCGCCGGCAATAGCGCGCGCTATATGCAGCATCAGGGAATGATGTAGGGCAATTAATTGACGAAATGCTTGATCGTCGCCGCGAATCAATTTTGTAATTAGTTCGCTTTCATCGGTTGAGGTTGTTGTGGTCTGATTCATCCGTCTACTCGTGTTGGGCTGAGGCAAATTTCGCATATCAGTTTGCGCTAGTGGTGTCAGCTTATCACTCGTCATAATCACTTTGTGCACCGAATTATCTATCTCACAAAATGTTTTTTAATGGCAGACACTTGCGGGTTGAATAAAGGCTCAACCAGTAATCCAGGCTGTGATATTTCCCACCACCTAAACCTACCAGGGCCAACAGCATAATTAAATAAGTTGCCGCGAACTCAATGCCGTTATTGAGGATGACAAATTTTCCGCTGGCGGTGAGCCATTCATAGTTGCCATGTGCTTGCAGAATGTCGCGGGCGCGCTCCAGTTTTTCGGGTGCTGCGAGTACTTGCGCATTTGCAAAGGGGGCATTGGCATTGGCATCGGCAATCGCTTGCCAGCCGTTATCCCAATGAACACTCAGGATCGCAACTAGCATTGTGATAATGAGGGGAATGCTAATCAAGCGTGTGAGTAGCCCCAGTGTCAACAATACTGCGCCGATAAGTTCTGCGGCCGTTGCTAATGAGGCCATTAAAAAGGGAAAAGGCAGACCCAGCCCCCAGTCGGAATTGCCAAACCAAGCGACGGTACTCTCAAAGGAATTCAGTTTACTCATGCCTGCCATCCAGAAAATCGGAGCGAGATAAAAGCGCAGGGCAAGGCTGGCGAGATTGGAACTGCTGTTGATCAGGCTGTTATGCAGTTGATAAAGGGAGTTTACAGTTAGCATTTCAGGCATCCATAAGCATTAATATACTCATAGATACCTGAACGATTATTTTGTTACAAATATTGCTGATAAGAGTTGCGCACGAACGTGAATCTTAGTTATTGCTTTTCCTTCAACTCTTCTGCTTCTTTCTTCAGAGCTTGCTCTAATTCAAGCTGCTCATGATCTATCTCTGGCATTGCGGGCAAGGCTTGTTCAACCATATTGGTTGCGTTCGCTTTGGCTTTTTCAGTGGCGTCGGTGGCAGCCGCATCAATTTTTTTATTGATATTATCGGTCACTGCATCAACCGGGTTTTCGATAATGTCTTGCGCATTACGCAATGCTTCCTGTTTTTCATCAAAGGACTTTTTGAATGTTTGGGCTTGGTCGTAAGCACTTTGTAGCTCTTGCGGCAGGGCCGGGATGATAGCTTGTTTTGCACCTTCGATTTGCTCGGAAATAATTTCCGGTGTGCCGTCTTTTATCAACATCACTGCCATTTGGTTAGTGTCGGCATTCCATACCATGGCGGCTTTATCGGTAATCGCTTGCACCTGTGGTGGTGCATAACGCGAGGCGACATAGAAAAGGGCGCCTTCCTGTTGAATCGTTTGCGCGGTGCGTAAAAGCTTCATTGTGGGTTCGTATTTATCGCCCAGCAATGCTGTCATCCGGTCTTTCACCATTGGGGTTTCAAAGAGATTGACTTCGTTAGGGTCAAAGCCCACCAGTGGTTTAAGAAAAGACCACATCAATTTACTTTGCAGTTGGTTGCCAATTAGCAAGGACGAAACACAGGCTGAAAGAAAAATACAAATAAATGCAATTGCGAGAAGTTTGGTAGTGCGCATAAACAATCCGATAACAGGGGGGAGGCCAAGATGTGCAGCTGGGCAGTTTACGCAATGTGATTCACGCCGTACATAAGGTGGTGGTCTGTGAAAAGTGATTTATCGCGCCATTTTGCCCAGATACGCTAAAAATAACTCCATTTTTATGGAGG
>DQHS01000073.1 GCA_003524365.1 Cellvibrio sp.
CGCGAATAAAAGTTAGTTGATTTTTGGCTGTTGATGAAGGATCACCGTTTGAGTAGGCTGAATTGAAATTTCTTACAGTGATGCGAAAGCGGTTTGATGTCCCGGTGTATTTTGCGTTGATAATCAAGCCATCAAAATCTTCAAGGTTGAGGCCTGAAATGCCGTCTTTCCCCAAGGATAGAGAGAGACCACAAGAAAACACTTGAGTCTGCTTAAAGTCACAAGAAAATTTGCGATCGTTACCACTCACTGCCTGCGTATCTCCATCGCCAACATATTGGAAATAGGGATATTCGGAATCTGGCAGTAAATTAACCGTTCGTGGAGGTATGTATTGATACCCGACTAATATGAGAAGGGTAATTACTCCAGCGAGCAGCCGAACTGCCGTGTAGGCATTGGATTTAAAAAAGGTACGCAATGGGTGAACCACTCTTTCAGGGGTTTTATTAGACGTCGATTATTGTTTTTAGATTTATCTAATACTTAAGAGTAGAGCACGAATGGGATATCTTCGAGGTAATGGCGCATTAAATTTCCAAGGTCTATGCTTACCATGGCAAAGGGGCCACTCCTCGGGTATCTTAGACGCCCGTTAGAAACGGCAAATCGCAATCAGCGATGAAACTGCCACTCACAATATTGACTATAACGATGCATGCTGCCAAAAGAATAAAATTAGCACTNNTCCCTGGCGTGCTTATACCAGTACGGATGCCGCGCTAGGTGAATCATCATCTACCATAGACCTTCGTGACAGCGCCTATAACCTGAGCTTCGATTTTAGGTTATCGTCAAAACCTCAATATCCTTACGTCACCTTGGGAATGACTTTTGACGATGACGCTTATCCCGAAAAGTTGCTGGATTGGTCGCACTACTCGACAATCTGGCTTCGTATAAAGTGTCGCCCTGGTAACGTGTTAAGTTTCGTGCTTCATACCTACGATGAGCAAATCACTGCTTTCTCTGACATCAGTACATTTCGACCTTCAGTGGCGTTTTTCAACTGTAGCGAGGAATGGCAAAATGTACCGATCAACCTGCATCAACTGGTGACACCCGAATGGTGGCTTCGACAACACAATCTTACCTTGGCTAACAGTGAATACCCTCTTGGTAAAGTGAGGGGATTTTCTTTTGCTACCTCTCCACAGAGTCCTATTGATACGCTTTCCCGTGTCTCGGTAGCAGAAATAACCCTCGCTGGAAGAAACCACTCCTTTATATACATTGCCATCGCTGTAGGGCTCACAGTCTGGGCAGTGTTTTTATATTGGTGTGTCCCGCAATTTCTCTTGATACGAAAAGAAAAGCAACCAGCTCCAAGCGTCATCGCAGTTGCCTATCAATCGGTCAATACTGATTCTAAACAGGATCGCCATAAATCTGCCCTACTGGTTTACTTGGCATCCAATTATGTAAATCCAAGCCTGAGTGTGGACACCGCTGTAAACGCGTTAGGGATAAATAGGAACAAGATCAATGACATTCTTAAGGAGGAGACTGGCCTCACTTTTAGTAGTTATCTTAATAAACTGCGCCTAACTGAAGCAACACGTCTTCTTTCAGAAAAGAATATGGGTGTGGCCGAGGCCGCTTTTTCCGTTGGTTATGGCAGTCTTTCTTACTTTAATCGCGTATTCAAAAAGGAATACGGTTGTGCTCCTTCCGCTTATAAGCGCCCGGCAAGCGATGCCTCTGATTCTGGTTCTGCACCCTGAACAATCCGCAGGAATAGTTGTACTTTCCGCATAGTGCCTGCAATTTTGCGTCTACGACAGGCGTCCAAATCTACAGCCACCTAGATTAGTGATGAAATCTTTTGGAGTTCCACCTCCATTAGCCGAATCTAATTATAGGTAGCTCAAATGTCTCTCACGATTAACAACTGGATTGTGCGCTGTACACCTCTGGCGAGTTTGTGCCTTTCTATTTCCATCATTTGTGGCTGTGCTGGTGGCCCATCCGGTACAGCCTCAACATCAGCTAACACATCAGCAAGCATATTTTCATCAACCAGTACTTCGACCAGTCCATCTTCGGCAAATAGCAGTTCCAATGCCGCCATAACCCTGCCCCTCACTGTCAGTCCGGACAATCCAAAAATCCGCTATAACGGACGTGTCCATCTCACTTCCAGTGCCGCGCTCTATGATTGGGCTAATACCCAGATCGAATTCCGCGTTGAGGCGACACAGATAGAGCTGCTCCTGAGCGATGACAAGAACGACTACAACCTGTTTGTGGATGGGCAACTGCAAAAAACCATTACCGGGACTGGTTCAATAAGTATCCCGGTAACCCTTGGCCAAGGGGATCACCACATTCTGCTAACCAAGCGCACGGGTCCTAATTTCGGCTCCGGACAATTCCTTGGCTTGCGCTTACCTCAAGCTGGCCAATTGCTGGATTTACCGGCCGCTCCTTCCCGCAAACTGGAATTTATTGGCGACTCATTCACAGTTGGTTACGGCAATGAAGGACCGGGATTGGACTGCGCAGGAGTGTTACGTCCTTACGAAAATAGCTATCTCTCCTTTGCCCCTATGACCGCAAGAGCCTTAGGGGCACAAAGTCATTCGATTGCCATATCCGGCCGTGGTGCTGTACGCAATTACGGTGACGCAAATTCCACCAGTACTACGCCCATGCCGCTTTATTACGGTAGGACGTTAATGGAACGCGCTGATTTGCCGTGGAATTTCCAATCCTGGGTACCTGACGCAGTAGTGATCAAATTGGGTACCAATGACCACAGCACCCAACCAGAGCCTTCCGCCGAGGTGTTTATTGCAGGTGTTCATGGCTTGATTGCCCAAGTGACTTCAGCGTACGGACAAGTGCCGATCATATTGCTTGCCGATAGTTCCTTGCCGCAATTGATTACGCGGATGCAAACTGCTATGCAGCAACAGCATGCTATGGGCAATAACAAGGTCCACTTCGCACAAGTGACCTTCCCACCGCAAAACCAATTGGGTTGTGATTGGCATCCTTCAGTCGCCGGGCAAGAAGCTATGGCGGCTGAGTTGGTGACAGCGATAAAACCTATCTTGGGATGGCAGGATAATGACAAAGGTTCAACTAACAGTCTGATCGAAAGCGTATCAGTCACTGCATTTAAAGGTGGAGCCAAGGGTGCCTACTCAATGGTGTTTGATGACTACTGTTCCGCTTGGGCCTCGGGTATCGATGATTTTGCAATTCCGGGTTTATTGGAACATGGACTTCGGGCCGGACTGGGAGCTATTGCATCGGAATGCGAGAAGAATAATTTTCAAGCGCGTTTGCATACTGTCGCTGAGCAAGGTTTTGAAATAGTCAGCCACACCTGGACGCACGCTGCACTGGTGGCCTGCGCTACCAAACCCAATTCTAATCAAGCCTGCTCCGATGTCCTTCCCGATTTCAGTATTGAAATAGACAAAGCGCGCGATTTCCTTCGCCAAGCATCCGGTGCACCAGTCGATTTTTTTGTCTTCCCATACAACTCGGTGGATGAGGTAGTGCTGAACCATTTGCGCGCGCAGGGCTACCTGGGTGCACGCGGTGGTAGCTACAGTTTGAATCCAGCTAATTTCAGTGATCCACTTAAACTCAACTTGCTCGGCAACCAGGCCGACATGAATGCACTTGCCAATCAGGCAGTCAGTACCGGATCGTTTGCTTTTATTAATTTACATGGCATCGCCGATGCCTCCTACGAACCTGTGCCATTGAATACGTGGAATGCACATCTTGATCATCTAACAACACTCGTCGCCAATCACGACCTTTGGGTTGATACCCCCACGGCCATCGTCAAATACAACCGCACCAAAGCGCTATGCGGCACACCGCAGATTGATGGTACTTCATTGACATTTTCTGGCGCCCAAGCGGGCTGTGCAACCTACGTTACCGGCCTTACGGTGAGTTTGGCTGCGAGCACAGGTTTAGCTGATGTACGCCCGACACAAAATGGATTAGCTCTGCCGACACGGCGAGTTTCTGCCAATCAGTTGCTCATCGAAAACATTGATCCTCGTTTCAACACCCAACTAAATTTTTAATCCGACAGATCCAAGCGGGAAAAATTTTAGCTTTGGAAATAACAAAACGAAAAAAACAACGCAGCAACTGCATGGGAGGTGTACCGAAACTTTAAATACGTTTATTCGATAACAGCTAGCTCTACCAATGAGCGGAAATATTTCCACCTAACATATAATCCTAACAAAGGGGTTGGTCATGGCTATTCACGAGAAACAGTCAAAACTACACATTAACCACACAACGATTTTTAAAAAATCTCTTCTTGCAATGTGCATTATGGCAGCCAGCGCACCTGGTTTTGCCCAAGATGTAGTTGTCGATAACACCAAACAAATAGAAAACACTACAAACTCAAAAGATGAAGGTATTGTTGAAGAAATTGTAGTCACTGGCATGCGTCAATCGCTGAGTAGCGCGCAAGACATTAAACGCTCTGCTGATACAGTGATGGACTCCATCACTGCCAAAGATTTAGGTTCGTTTCCCGATAAATCTGTGGCTGAAGCATTGCAACGCGTGCCGGGGGTTACAGTAAACCGTTTCGCCGCATCCTCCGACACAGCGCACTTTTCCGCAGAACCATCAGGCGTATTGGTGCGTGGTTTGAATCAAGTGCGCACGGAATTTAACGGCCGCGATTCGTTCAGTGCAAACTCCGGTCGTGGTTTAAGTTGGGGTGATATTTCACCCGAGTTAATGTCGGGCGTTGATACTTATAAAAACCAAACCGCAGAACTGATTGAAGGTGGAATCGCAGGTACCGTTAATATGCGCACCCGTGTTCCTTTTGATCAGGAAGGCCAAATGGCGGCGCTGACATTGAGTACTAACTACGGTGACCTGTCTGACACTTTCACTCCCGAAGCATCCGGGCTTTATAGTAACCGTTGGGAAACCAGTGCAGGTGAATTTGGCGCGCTCATCAATGTCGCTTATTCCGATGTAGAAACTAAAACTGAAGGTATTCAACTCAACCGCATGAATCGCATTATGGGTGCTTATGGCGATGCGAATACGCTCAACTATATTCCCGACGGCGAAAATTTTCGGGACAACACCTACTCGCGAGAGCGCAACGGTGTGTCGTTTGCTACGCAATGGCAAGACAACGATGGAATTTATGTAGCGACCTTGCAATACAACCGCTCTGAATACGATAACTCGATGGAAGAATATGTAATTGGCCCTAATATGGGCAACGCTTCCTACGGCCAAAGTATTTTTTGGAGCATGACACCAGGCGGTGCAGGTTCCGACAAAATTCCAGTACCCGCGGCAGGCACACCTGATTTTACGTTTGATAAAAATGGTGTTCTGCAAACTGGCACATTAACGATGCCGATGACATGGAACACTGCCCAGAGTGTGATGAATGATGCGGGCGAACCTTTTGTGGTTGGTTGCTACACTTGGACAAGTTGTACACCTAACACCATCGGTGAATCCTTCACGAGCTCTACCCGTGGCAGCCGCAACAAAAACATGACACAAGATATTAGCCTTAACCTCAAATGGGAAATTAGCGAAAGTATTCATAGCTCATGGGATCTTAGTTACGTTGATTCTGAAGTGACCAATTTCGATGTCGCTATGGATCTGCAAAGCTATACCAACCCAACGATTGATTTAACCGGCGATTTAGCCAGTGTCATATTAAATGAACCCACGAATGTGAATTGGAGTGCGGGGGGTTTGGCTAATCCGCATAATTACTACCTCAACAGTATTATGGATCACGTTGAAGATAGTTCCGGCGATGAATTAGCGATGCGAACTGACTTTAAATTTGATGTGGATTCAGGAGTCATTGAATCCGTTAAGGTAGGTGCGCGTTACGCCAAACGTGAGCAACAAGTGAATTGGAGTACCTACAACTGGCAAAATATCTCCAACACCTATACGGATGGCGGGAGCTATTTCTTTATTGATAGTGATGCAGATGCAACCTCAGGCTTTAATGGCTATCCGGATTTTTATAGCGTTAAAAAATGGGATTCAAGCTACGGCGATATCCACACCGCTGACGGCATGGACACTTTCGTATTTGGCAATATTGATTTACTCAACAACCAACAATTGTTGAGTGACACTATGTCCACCAGCGGGTTGAATTTACCCGTGAATGGTTGGGATCCTGTTTGCTCTAATATTGGTGATCGTGCGGGAGAATTGCCAGGTACCTGCTTCACTCCTGCTGAAATGGTCAATGTCGAAGAAACAACAAATGCTGTGTATGTGCAATTGAATTTTGGCGGTGATGACTTAACACTATTCAATAAACCACTGAGCGGTAATGTCGGCGTGCGTTACGTGCGAACAGAAGATGTGAGCGTTGGTGGAGAAGTGTATCCGCAAGCACCGACAGATTTAACTTGCGCACCCAATGTTAGCGCGCCTGGAGAGCCCGCACCGGAAGTACCCAATAAAGTTGGATGCTATTTATCTGCCGATGATATTGCTTACATGAATTCGGCTAACGCAACGAGTACCGCATCGGCCACGCACGATAATATTTTGCCCAGCTTTAACCTTAAATATGATCTCAATGACGAGTGGTTACTCCGTTTTGCATTATCACGTGCAATGTCGCGCCCGGACGTTGGCAATATGAGAAATTTCGTTAGTGTGGAAGCGAAAGTGCCAGATGTCAGCAGCGCTAATGATCCACTCTGGGTGAAAGATGCTAGCGGTGAAATAGTGGGCGCGAATGTGTTTTACAGTGCAGATGCACAAAATCCCTATTTAAAACCGATTATCGCTGATCAGGTTGACCTGTCGGTTGAACATTATTTTGATACCGTTGGTTCTTTCTCTGC
Organism: Cellvibrio sp.; assembly: GCA_003524365.1. Taxonomy (GTDB): domain Bacteria; phylum Pseudomonadota; class Gammaproteobacteria; order Pseudomonadales; family Cellvibrionaceae; genus Cellvibrio. Next base: position 6,855 of record DQHS01000073.1, read on the forward strand.
GACTGTGTTTGCCAAACAATTTGATGATTACATCCAGAGTGGTGTCTTCAATCGTGAGTATACCAATAACGGTGTAACACGCTCGGTAGAGGTTACCCAGCCGCTTAACGGTGATGGTGCAAAAATCAGCGGGTTTGAATTGGCTTATCAACGCTTCTTTGATTTCTTGCCCGCCCCCTTTGACGGATTAGGCATGCAAGCTAACTACACTTACGTGGATAACAGCGGCATTACTAATACCAACATTACCAGCAACACCGCTAGCGGTTCTACGCAGTCCAATCAGACGACAGATTCTATTCAGGTAGATGGTTTGGAAGGGTTGTCCGATGAAGCCTATAACATTGTGTTGATGTACGAAAAAGATGCCTGGAATGCTCGGCTGGCGTATAGCTGGCGCTCTGAATATATGGTTACCGCTGTTGATTGCTGTGTAGCTGTGCCTATTTGGACTGAAGCAGCTGGATATCTTGATGGTTCGATTCGCTATCAATTTAACGACAATATCAACCTCAGTTTTAAGGCCAGCAATCTGCTAAATCAGGAAACCGTACTTGAACAACAAGTGCAAAACGCTGACGACGGCGGCTTGCGTTTGGCAAATGCGTCATTCCAAAATGATCGTCGTTTTACCGCAACGCTGCAATTAACTTTCTAAGTTGAAATATGCACTGCCATTATTGGCAGTGCATATTTTTGAGAAAAATTATGCAGAATAATGAAATAAAAAAATTCTTATCGTAGGTGGTGGCACTGCTGGTTGGATGACGGCGGCAGTGCTTTCCAAAACCATTGGCCGCCAGCACTATGACGAGTGTAGCCAAGCGGGTTGCCAACAAAATACTGATCGATAATTTTGACGCACACTGCAGTGCTAATGTGAACTAAGTCTCTTGATTTTAACGAATGGCCTCTCCCCCTTTCCAGCGGCGCGCTTCGGCCGCTGGTTTTTTTTGGCTGGAATATCTCATCTATTTGCAGAAGGAAGATGCTTCTATTTTTTTACCCTTTGCTTTTAACGATGCAACGGGCTCGTAAATCACAATTTTCAATCCATCGCCTGAACAATCCGCAACAATAGTTGTACTTTTTGCATAGTGCCGACAATTTTGTATTGATGCAGAGCTTCCTTCATCTCCCTGCCCTATCGTTCCAACTGAATCCATTTGGATTTCATATGAAGCCATAAAACACAATAACAACGACGCTTTATATCCATGTGACTGCTCTGGTCTCGTAAAAAATAACCAATAAGCAATCATTCCCTTTCCGAACGAATATAGGAGAACTTCATCTATGAAACTACTACGAAAAACCTATGGCTTAGCGGCATTGCTAAGCCTTGGTCTGGCAACTGCCAGCCAAGGTGCCGCCGCTGGGTGTGCGTACAAAATAAGTAACGAATGGAATACCGGTATAACCGGCGAAATTATTGTGACTAATAGTAGTACCTCCACTATTAATGGCTGGACTATAGGCTGGCAATTCAACAATAACCGTCTGACCAGTTATTGGAATGCAAATGTCAGTGGCATCAATCCTTACAGCGCCTCCAATATCGGCTGGAATGGCACCCTGCAACCGGGTCAAAGCGCCAGCTTTGGTGTCCAGGTTGATAAGCGTGGCGGCGCAGCCGAAATGCCAGTCTTTAGCGGTTCGATTTGCTCAGGAACAGTTGCTAATTCCTCTACGCCGGTAAGTTCGGTTGCACCATCGAGCGTGCCGCGCTCAAGCAGTTCGGTCGTTACCCTAAGCAGCTCCAGCATTAACAACAGTTATGGCCAACAATGTAATTGGTATGGCACCCTACTACCATTGTGCGTAAATACCGCTAACGGTTGGGGTTGGGAAAATAATCAAACCTGTATTGCCCGCCCTACTTGTACCAATATTGTTAACGGATCATCTTCAACGCCGATTGTTTCTTCGAGTTCGAGCTCAACCCCAATAGCCACTTCCAGTTCGAGATTATCTTCGTCAACTCCGATCACCACTTCAAGTTCGTCCTCCAATGGAAACACACAAGGTGTTGCACCGTTAGTCGTACAGGGCAATAAAGTTACCGCCAATGGCCAGCCTGCCAACCTTGCCGGCATGAGCCTGTTCTGGAGCAATACCGGTTGGGGAGGCGAGAAATACTACAACGCGCAAGCGGTTTCCTGGTTGAAGTCTGACTGGAAAGCCAATCTGGTTCGCGCTGCAATGGGTGTTGATGAGGCCGGTGGTTATCTCACTGATTCAACCAATAAAACACGCACCATGGCAGTCGTTGATGCCGCCATCGCCAATAACATGTATGTAATCGTCGATTGGCACACCCATCATGCTGAAGATAACAAAGCCGCCGCCATCGCATTCTTCAAAGAGATGGCAACCAAATATGGCAGCTATAACAACGTTATTTACGAGATTTACAACGAGCCTCTGCAAGTCTCCTGGAGTGGTGTCATCAAGCCCTATGCAAATGATGTAATCCGCGAGATACGTGCAATCGATCCAGATAATTTAATTATCGTAGGTACACCAACCTGGTCGCAGGATGTGGATGTCGCGGCCAATGATCCAATCACCGCTTACAGCAATATCGCCTACACCTTGCACTTCTATGCCGGTACGCATAAACAATCCCTGCGTGATAAAGCGCAAGCAGCCATGAGTCGCGGGATTGCGTTGTTTGTCACCGAATGGGGTTCAGTCAATGCCGACGGTAACGGCGCGGTGGATGCAGCAGAAACCAATGCTTGGTTGAATTTCCTGAAAGCCAATGGCATCAGTCATGCGAACTGGTCATTGAATGATAAAGCTGAAGGCTCTTCTGCCCTGACACCGGGTGCCAGTGCCAACGGTGGATGGAGTAGCGCGCAACTGACCGCGTCAGGATCATTCGTGCGCAACGCTATCATTACCAACAATGGCGGCACCAATACATCAAGCAGCGTTGCCACCTCAACCTCATCCAGTGTTAGCTCCGTCAACACTGACCCGAGCACAATCGCGCCGGACAATGCAAAAATCCGCTACAACGGTCGTGTGAATGTCACGCCCACTGCTGCACTCTATGATTGGCCGAATACCCAGATCGAATTCAAGACGAACGCTCCGCAAGTTGAGCTGCTCTTAAACGACAACAGAAACGACTACAACTTGTTCGTGGATGGTCAGTTGAAACCGCTGATTACCGGAACCGGCAATATGAGCGTTCCGGTCACTCTCGGTATGGGTGAGCACACTGTTTTACTGACCAAACGCACTGGTCCTAACTTTGGCTCAGGCCAATTCCTCGGATTGAAGTTGCCGCAAGGTGGCCAATTGCTGGATCTGCCCGCAGCACCCGCGCGCAAGATCGAGTTCATCGGCGATTCGTTCACCGTCGGCTACGGCAATGAAGGTCCGGGTTTGACCTGCGCCAGCTATCGTCCGTATGAGAACAGTTACCTGTCTTATGCTCCTATCGCTGCACGCGCATTAGGTGCGCAAAGCCGTTCCATTGCAATCTCCGGTTTTGGTGCCGTGCGCAACTATGGCGATGCCAATACCACCAGCCCGACACCTATGCCGTTCTACTACAACAGAACTGTTATGGAGCGTTCTGACTTGATGTGGAACTTCGCGTCGTGGATTCCTGATGCGGTTGTGATCAAGTTGGGTACCAATGACCACAGCACCCAACCTGAGCCACCGGCAGAAGTCTTTATCCAGGGTATTCACAAATTGATTTCACAAGTAACCGCAGGTTACGGCCAGGTGCCCATCTTCCTATTAGCAGACAGCTCTTTGCCGCAATTGGCATCACGTATGCAAACTGCCGCCGCGCAACAGCGCAGCATGGGCAACAGCAAAGTGAATTTTGTGCAGGTAACCTTCCCACCTCAAAGCCAACTCGGTTGTGATTGGCATCCGTCTGTTGCTGGTCATGAAGCAATGGCTGCTGAACTGGTTGCTGCGATCAAACCAATCCTCAATTGGCAGAATAATGACAACAACAATAACAACAACGGCACTGACATTGGCACCGCTAGCGTGACTCCGTTTAAAGGAGGTGCAAAAGCAGCCTATTCGATGGTACTGGATGACTATTGCACTTCGTGGTCATCTGGCATTGATGACTATGCAATTCCGACGTTGATGGAACGTGGTCTGCGCGCAGGTCTCGGTGCGTTGGCATCGGAATGTGAGAAAAATAATTTCCAAGCTCGCTTGAAGACAGTCGCACAGCAGGGCTTTGAAATTGTGAACCATACCTGGACCCACCCTGCCCTTGTGGATTGTGCTACCAATCCCAACCCCAACCAAGCGTGCTCAACTCCGCGCCCGGATTTGAGCGTGGAGATAGATAAAGCACGTACGTTCCTTCAGCAGGCATCCGGCGCACCGGTAAATTTCTTTGTTTTCCCCTTTAATTCGGTGGATGACGTAGTGATCAATCATTTGAAATCCAAAGGTTACTTGGGTGCACGTGGTGGTGGCTACACAATGAATGCAGCCAACTTTACCGACCCCTACCGTCTGAACTTATTGGGCAATCAAGCAGACATGAATGCACTCGCTAATCAGGCTGTTGCGAGTGGATCTTTTGCTTTGATCAATTTGCACGGTATCGCCGATGCCTCTTACGAACCGGTGCCTTTAAATACCTGGATATCGCATCTGGATTATTTAAAGACTTTGGTCGCCAAGAATGATCTTTGGGTAGATAACCCTACCGCGATTGTCAAATACAATCGATCCAAAGCGCTGTGTGGCTCACCGCAAATCAGTGGCAACACCTTAACTTTCTCAGGTGCGCAGACAGGTTGTGCAACTTATGCAACGGGTTTGACAGTAAACATTACATCGAATGCAGGAGTGCCGGATTTGCGCCCAACGCAAAATGGAACTTCATTGCCGACACGTCGCATTTCCGCCGATACCGTATTGGTTGAAAACGTAGATCCGCGTTACAGCACCACCTTGAATTAATTGTCATTCTCCCGGCGGCGAGCAGTTTGGCCGCCGGGCTTTTTGACACTATTATTGCGATATCATCGATTTGTATAAGACAGGCAGAGAACAATGAAGCAAAAAATATGGTTCACCGGTTTTTGCTTAGGGCTAATTACCTTGTGCAGTTCCGCGTTTAGCAGCACCCAAAAATCCCCCACACACAACCAGGCACATTTTTCCTGGTTTGATTATTCCGGTAATGACGCTGTGTTTAATCAGGCGCTTGGCAACGACAAATATCAAAATCCCATACTCGCTGGCTTTCACCCCGACCCCAGTGTGGTGCGAGTGGGCGAAGATTTCTATTTAGTAAATTCTACCTTTGGTTTCTTTCCCGGTATTCCAATTTTCCACAGCCGCGATCTCGTGAAGTGGACCCAAATTGGAAATGCTATTCATCGCCCTGAACAATTGCCCTATAAAAATGTCGCATTAGCGCAGCTGGGTGTTTATGCCGCTACGATTGAATATCGCAACGGTACCTTTTATGTAATCAACACTTGCGTTGGTTGCGGCGGCAATTTCGTAGTGACTGCAACAAATCCCGCAGGCCCTTGGTCAGATCCAATATGGTTACCTAAACTCGAAGGCATAGATCCTTCTATTTTTTTTGACGATGAGGGCAAAACCTATATCGTCCACCACAGAAATCCCTCACCGCAAAAATATCCCGCACATACCGCACTCTGGGTAATGCAGGTAGATTCAAAAACATTTCAACCAATATCCGACGATGTAATGCTGGTCGATGGCAGTGCCAAGGTGCCTTGGCACACCGAATACATCGAAGGACCGCACATCTACAAAGTAGACGGAACCTATTATTTATCAGCACCTGGTGGCGGCACCGGCTATTTTCATGGACAGCTTGTATACAAATCAAAAAATATTTTTGGTCCCTATACAGCAAACCCTGACAATCCCATCCTCACCCAATTCGGTTTGCCTGATAATCGCGAGAATCCTGTTACTGCCACTGGCCACGCCGATATGTTTGACGATGGCAAAGGTAATTGGTGGGCCGTATTTCTTGGCACTCGTATTTATGATTTGGATAAAAAAAATCAACAAGATCCCGGTAATTTTCATACAGGCAGAGAAACATTTATGCTGCCTGTAACCTGGAAAGATGGTTGGCCAATCATTCTTGAAAAGGACAAAGCAGTACCCTATCAGGTCAAAAAACCAAATTTACCTACCACTAGTAGGCCTATGCGCGCAATGACAGGCAATTTTAGTGTGCGCGAAAAATTTTCTGAAAAAACCTTGGCACCCCATTGGCTATTTATCCGCGCCCCATTATCTCAATGGTGGAGTACAGGCAGTGGCGAGCTGATTCTCACCCCTCGTGAAGACCAGATTGGAGAATATGGAAATCCATCTTTTATTGGGCGTCGTCTTGCGCACATGACAGCAAGTTTCGGTACAAAGTTAACGTTTTACCCACAGTCTCCGGGGGAAGAAGCGGGGTTACTTGCTGTCCAAACCGATGAATTTTATTATGCTTTTGGACTTAGTGAAAATGTAACAGGCGACACTGTCCTACGTGTGCGTAAGCGTGCCGGGAAAGATACGCCGGTTCATGGAGAAACTATCATCGAGAAAAAAATAAAACTTGGCGATTCTAATACTGTTTTTTTACGGGCAAATATCGATAAAGCAAAACTTGGTTTCGAATACAGCGTTGATGGAAAACAATTTACCTCCGTTATTGATAGCGCGGATTCCAGAGTACTTACATCAGCAATGGCGGGTGGGTTTACTGGTGCGGTAGTGGGCATGTACGCGGAACTTAGCACAGATTAGGGTTTCTCCGTGGACGAGGACTTCCCGCCACATCGTGGCGGGTTTTTTATTCGCTAAAAGTTATTGAACAAAAGAGATACACTGCGGCAAAAACTGTTAAGCAAAAATTAATGTGTAGATGCTTCATTCGCTCCAATGCCAGTTTCAGAACGCACATATTGTGCATTGAAAGCTGCCCGCTCTTTTTTTGCATTAGCTGATTTATCGAGTATGGAAAATAACCAGATTCCTATAAATGCAATGCTCATTGAAAACAGCGCTGGATTTTTAATGGGTATTAATGCAGTTGGATTATGAAAAGCATCGACCCATACTGTCGGCCCGATGACTACTAAAAACAAGGCGGATATTAATCCCAAACTGCCGCCAATAACCGCACCTCGGGTTGTAAGGTTGCGCCAAAACATGCTGAGTAACAGAATCGGAAAGTTTGCGCTTGCAGCGACGCAAAATGCCAGGCCCACCATAAATGCCACGTTTTGCTTTTCAAACACTATTGCCAGTAGCACGGCGATAACGCCCAAAGCTATTGTCGCTATGCGTGATGCGCGCATTTCTTTTTTCTGGCTCTCTACTGTTTTTTCTTCACTTTTCAATATCAATGTTGCATAAAGATCATGAGAAATAGCACTCGAACCTGCCAGTGTCAAACCGGCTACAACAGCCAGAATAGTTGCAAAGGCTACGGCAGAGATAAAGCCTAGCAACAAGTCGCCGCCAAGTGCATCTGCGAGATGAATTGCCGCCATATTGCTCCCGCCAATTAATTTTCCATCAGCGATGTAGTCAGGATTATTTGCCAACATAACAATGGCCCCGAACCCGATGATAAACGTTAAAATGTAAAAATAACCGATAAAACCGGTAGCGTAAAATACAGAACGACGCGCCTGGACAGCATCCCTTACCGTAAAGAATCGCATTAATATGTGTGGCAACCCTGCGGTACCAAACATCAATGCCATCCCCAAGGAAATAGCCGAAATGGCGGAGACTGCATCCGGCTTTTGGGTGAGCGGAGCCATAATTGCGGAGCCGCTTGCGTGCACACCAACCGCTGCGGTGAACATTTTTTCAAAACTGAAACCAAACTGTAAAAGCACTAAAAATGCAATCAGCGTCGCGCCGGATAACAACAACACTGCTTTGATAAGTTGTACCCAGGTAGTAGCAAGCATTCCACCGAAAGTTACGTAGAGTGTCATCAATACACCCACACCAATGACCGCCGATTGATAAGAGTAACCAAATAAGAATTCAATAATTTTGCCTGCGCCCACCAACTGGGCAATCAAATAGAAAATAACCGTAGTGAGCGATCCACTGGCGGCCAAAATGCGAATAGGTTTTTGCTGTAAACGAAAAGAAGCAACGTCAGCAAAGGTATATTTACCTAAATTACGAAGCGGTTCTGCAATCAGTAAAAGTACGATCGGCCAACCCACCAGAAAACCGATGGCATAAATCAACCCATCAAAACCCGATGTATAAACCAGCCCTGCGATGCCAAGGAAAGATGCCGCAGACATATAATCGCCAGAAATGGCCAATCCATTTTGAAAGCCCGTAATTCCTCCGCCAGCAGCATAAAAGTCGTTAGTGGTTTTGGTTCGACGTGCTGCCCAATAAGTAATACCCAGCGTAACGACCACAAACAGTAAAAAGAGTATCATTGCAATACTGTGGTCTTTGGCCTGAACCGAAGTCTCTGCCCAAGCGAATGTGCACGAGCCAAAACCGAGTATGAAGGAAGCAATGCGAGAAGCAGGTTTAATCAAGTATATTAAAGCCCCGCAAAATTGTGATGCTGACCAGTATTTCATTGCAGTTCTCCTATTTTTTTTTTAACTGTTGCAACCAACGGTTCTATCACGTTATTGGCATAGGTCACGTAAATTCCGGTGACAATGAAGCATAAAAAAATGAGCCCCAATCCCAAGGCGATACCGACTGAAAAAGTTCCCCCCATCAGTGATGTGGCAAGCGTGTCTGGAGAAAAAGCGATAATTAAAATTAGCAAAAAATAAGCGACAATAGAAACCATTGCTAATGGCATCACAATCTTTCTGCGTGCTTTAGTTAGCGCAATAAATTCAGGTAAGCGCTCAATTTCATCGAGGTGATTAGGCATAATGACTCCTGCATAGTTGTTAGAATTATGACCCGTAGCATTCTCAGGTTAACTGATGAAGAGTAACAGGATTAACGCCTTGTTCATCATCGACTTTAGTCTAGGGTTTGCAGGATTCGCTGTAGGGATTGGTTGGAAGCTGTTTTACTATCGATGTATTTCGCCATTTTTATAATCATATCGGCAATTCAGTGGAATTTTTTTTGCTGTTTACAATATCCTTTCCACCTTATCAAAAGGTTTTTAACTCTTGTCTCCGGTCATACTTATTGGCACACTTATTTTTTATCTGGCTGTACTTTTTTGGATAGCCCGATTAGGTGATCGTTACCGGTTTATTAACACTGGCTGGCCACGTCATCCGCTGGTGTATACCTTTGCGTTGGGAGTTTATTGCACATCCTGGACTTTTTATGGATTGGTGGGTACTGCCGCATTAAATGGCTGGCACTATTTGCCAATTTTGTTGGGGCCAGCCTTAATGTTCACGTTGGGATTTCCGTTGTTACAGCGTATCGCCACTATATGCAGGCGTGAACATATTCATTCAATTGCCGACTTCATTTCGTCGCGTTATGGCAAACGTCAGTCGGTTGCCGTTATTGTGACGCTGTTGTTATTGATCGCGACTGTTCCCTACATTGCGTTGCAACTGAAAGCTGTAGCTGACACCTTGAAATTTGTGGTTGATGGCGCGGCATTCGCAGGCCAGGATATGGCAATGTTAGTAACCGTCGCCATGATTCTATTTACCTTAATTTTTGGCGCCAATCGATTGGATGTTGCTAGTTATCATTCCGGAATTATGGCGACAATTGCATTTGAGTCGTTGGTTAAATTGGTGGCATTGGTTGCAGTTGCCATTTTTGCATTAACACTCTCTAAAGGTTTCGATCCGGATGTAATGGGCAATGGCCCTAACCTTGTGTTTGGCCAAAGCATATTAACGCCCTCATTTTGGGTGCTGACCTTAGTTTCTGCGGCAATGACTTTTTGCCTTCCGCGCATGTTCCAGGTCACATTTGTTGAATGCCTGAGCGATAAACATTTACGCTTCGCGCGGGTCGGATTTTGTGTCTATTTACTGTTGATTATGCTCGCTGTATTTACCATTGCCTGGACCGGCAACCAATTTTTGTCCGAATTCAATACCCCACCTGATACCTATGTATTAGCGCTTCCGCTGTTTGACGGAAATATTTTTTTTTCGCTGCTTGCGTTAGTGGGGGGATTTTCCGCAGCAACTGCAATGATCATCGTCGCTTCATTGACCGTCAGTCAAATGCTCAGTAACGATGTGTTGCTTCCACTGCTGATCCGATCAAAAAGAAATCAAAGTACAACGCCAGACTATTCAAAGTCATTGTTTTTCATTCGCCGCTTTACTGTTGCGGCCGTTATTTTAATGGCTTGGGTGTACCAGCACGAATTGGGCGGCAACATTGCATTAACAGAAATTGGTTTGTTTGCGTTTGCTTTAGTTGTGCAGTTAGCACCGGCAATTGTGCTTGGTGTTTATTGGCAGCGCAGCAATGGAATGGGTGCGTTGGCGGGAATCACGAGCGGTGCACTAATGTGGTTCTATACCCTAATGGTGCCACACTTGCATCAAGGCGGTTTAATTACCAGCGAGTTTGCCACGCAAGGATTATTCGGCTGGAAAAGTTTAAGCCCAACCCATTTGTTCGGCTTTACCTTTAGCGATAATTACACTCGCGGGGTTATGTTAAGTTTAGCGATTAATATATTCATGCTTTATTGGGTTTCCTCTTTAAATTTCACGCGACTATCAGATCGAATCCAGGCATTAATATTTGCTAATAAACCCCCCAAACATACCCAACAAATGCCAAGTTATTTTCGTATTTCCAACACCGATTTAACTGCCATTCTTACGCAATTTTTAGGGGATTCAGCCACCCAAAAATTGTTGGCCCATGAACAGGGACAGGCTTCCGTTTACGCGAGTGCAGCATTATTAATTAAAGCCGAACAAGCATTGGCAGGTGTTGTCGGCGTAGCCTCTGCCCGCGCGTTACTATCAAGCTTAAGTACCGGTGAAAGTCTGGGAGTTGAAGATGTAGTTACTATTTTTGAAGAAACGACGCGCTCGCTTCGCTTTAACCAGGAAATGCTTGTGGCTTCTTTTGAAAGTATTTCTTCGGCTATTAGTGTAGTGAATGCAGATCTTAAAATTGTGGCATGGAATAACCGTTATGAACAAATGTTTAATTATCCTGAAGGTTTATTGTGTGTTGGGCGCCCAGTAGCCGAGCTAGTCAGATTCAATGCAGAGCGCGGACTGTTGGGTGCGGGAAACGTAGAACAGCATATACAAATACGCCTAAGTCATTTGCTGTGTGGAAAACCCTATCGTGTTGTGCGAAATCACCAACAGAGTGTAATTGAAATCAAAGGCCGCCCCTTACCCAAAGGGGGTTATGTTACGACCTACGATGATATTAGCGAATTTATTCATGCCCAAAATGAACTGGAAAAAGCGAATCAGCATCTTGAACAGCGCGTACGTGAGCGCACCCGAGAGATAGAAAATATAAATGAATCGCTGCGCGAGCAAGTACAAAAACGCAGTGCTACCGAAACAGAACTAATCAAAGCCAAAGCTGCTGCGGAAGCGGCCAACGCCAGCAAAACACATTTTTTAGCAGCAGCAAGCCATGACATTCTTCAACCGTTAAATGCGGCAAACCTGTATGCGAGTGCGCTATTGGAAAAGCCGGGGCTGAACACAGAATTGATAGAAAGCTTGCATCACTTACACGATGCAATTGGTTCCGCCGAATTAATCATTTCCAACCTATTGGAGATTTCCCGTCTGGATACCGGGGCACTTAAACCGATGCATAAAGTGTTTGCTTTGAGTGACATTCTCAATCCACTTGCCCATGAGTTTCAGGTTCAAACACGGTATGGCGTGGATTTTCACTACCGAAAATCATCATTATGTGTAGAGTCTGACCCTAATTATCTACGCAGGATTTTGCAGAATTTTTTATCCAACGCCATGAAGTACACTGCGACTGGTAAAATTTTATTCGGTTGCCGACACCGTACTGATTTCGTTGAAATTTGTGTATACGACACCGGGCCTGGAATCTCTGATGCTAATCAACAGCGTGTGTTCGATGATTTTTATCGCATTGCTCATAACGTTGAAGGGGCTGGTTTAGGGTTAGGTATTGCCCTACGCTTTTCCAAATTACTCAATCTCAACCTTAAGATCCAATCGCGCGTCAGCCAAGGTAGCTTATTTTCGGTCCTGGTCCCCCTACGGGACAAAAAATTAGTGGCAGAAGAGAAATTAATTTCATTGGATATTGGGTCGGGCCTGGAAAACTTTAACGCACTCTATATTGATGACGAGGAAAATAATATCCTGGCGCTGGCCGCACTTATGAACAATTGGGGATGTAACCTGGACCAGGCAAGTGATAGGCAATCGTTAGATGCTTATCTCGATACCGGCAGAATACCTGATGCTATATTGATCGATTATCAATTGAGTGAGGATCTGAATGGTATCCAACTCGCGGTGCAATTACGCGAGCGCTGGCCTGCGCTGCCAATTTGTATTGTATCTGCGGCACAGGAAGAAGATTTGGCGTCAATTGCAGCCGGACATGGTTACGATTTTTTGCGCAAGCCCATCAAACCCGGGAAATTACGTGCGCTGCTTGAGCGTTACGCGCAGCTATAAATTCCACTACCATTTAATTTGAGGTTACTTCATCAAGCGAGAGCTTGTTAAGGCTGATCACTGTTTGGGTGCGGTTCGTAATCCCCAATTTTCTAAAAATGGCAGTAATATGTGCCTTGATGGTGGCCTCGGTTAAACACATCTCATAACCGATTTGTTTGTTAAGCCAACCCTCACGCAAATAACACAGTACCCGGTATTGTTGCGGCGTCAGCGTAGCAACTTTTCCAGCTAGATCTTTTTCTTCGTCATCGATAGGCCGTAAGTTGTTGCGAATGTCTTCAGGCACCCAACGGTCGCCATTTAGCATGGCACTTATGGCTTCACATATATCTTGCGGGGCACAGGATTTTGGAATATAGCCACAAGCGCCATGACCGATAGCGCGGTTTATGGTGCTGTGTTTATCCGCAGCAGAAATAATAGCAACCGGAATCGTGGGAAATTTTTGCCGTACCATTATTAGCCCAAATAAATCCTGGCTGCCTGGCATATGAATGTCCAATAACAACAAATCGGTATCCGGATTTCTTTCCAGACTATGAATGGTTCCCTCCAGATCATGTGATGTATTTACGATAGAGTCGGGATAGTGATGCTTTAACACTTCCAATATTGCGTTTCTAAAAAGCGGATGATCGTCCGCCACCTGGAATGTATACATCTCCCCTCCCCCGCACCAAATTTCTGTCGATCCAATTCGATTACGCATTCGTATGCGTTACTACTTTTTTCCAAACAACGATCATGCACCAAACTGCGGATATTGCCGAGACTTGCAACTGAATGATTAACGTAAAATATTTTTTATCCATTCAGGAGTTCGCCATCTGTCGCATTAAACCGTAAATTATTTTACCCATTCAATTAATGTCACTAACAAACAATTTTATCCCCGGCAGCAATTATTGCCGCCATATTTATCGTTTAAATGTGGTCGCGCAATTAGACCATTGTCTAGAAAATAATAATTTTAAATAAAATGTGAAATACAAAGCTGAATATGCATTCGGAGGCGACAAAGCATTACGACTTTAGTGGAGCATAGACTAATCGCTAATGGCGCAGCCTTGGCATACACCTGACTCTTCTGGCACTACGACCCATGAGGAGAAATAATAATGGCATTAATAAAAAATATTTTTGTAACAAGCAACAATTTTCAACGCAAGATTTTATTGGCGAGCTTGGCGGCTGCCACAGGGACGCAGGCCGCGACACTCGGCACCTACGATGGCACTACAATCACCTACGGTGGCTACGTCAAACTTGATGCGCTATTCAGCAGCTATGACAGCGGTTCACTACCCAACGGAAGTGTGGGGCGTGATTTTTACGTTCCGTCTCTCACACCTGTTGGTGGTTCTGAAGCAAATACTACGTTTGATATGCATGCGCGCCAAACACGTTTTAATTTAGGCACTAACAGTATTATTGATGATGTTGCGCTCGGCACTTTTATTGAAATGGATTTTCAATCGACGCCCGTGGGAGATGACAGAGTCACTAATGGTTATGCACCTGAATTGCGGTTAGCCTTTATCACCTATGGTAACTGGATATTTGGACAAAATTGGTCCACCTTCCAGAATGTTGCCGCCTTACCTGATACAGCCGACTTCATTGGTAACACCGACGGCGGAATTTTTGTAAGACAAGCGCAAGTTCGCTATACGCATGGCAATTGGCAAATCGCTGCAGAAAATCCGCAAACAACCATTACGCCTTACGGCGGCGGCACAAGAATTGTCGCAGATCAAAATTCCTTACCCGATCTAGTGGGGCGTTATAATTTAACGTCCGGTGGACTCAGCGTGAGCGTTGCGGTACTGCTTCGCCAGCTCGCTTACAACAATGGGATCAACCCAGACAGCGACATTTCGTCTGCCAGCGCTAGCCTGACCGGAAAATGGATGCTCGGTAAAGATGATATCCGCTTTGGAATTAATACTGGTGATGGATTGGGACGTTACATTGGCCTCAACACTACCAACGATGCAGTACTAAACGCAGACGGTGAGTTGGAAGCTATTGAAACCACCGGTGCATTTTTTTCTTATCGTCATTTCTGGAATGATGATTGGCGCTCTAGTGTAATTTACTCACGGCAGGTTATCGATAACGATATCGCCCTTACCGGAACAGGCATAACGAAAGATACCTATAGCGCGCGAGCCAACGTGTTTTATTCGGCAACACCCAAATTGAATTTCGGTGTTGAATATGCCTATGCGATAAGAGAATTGGAAACGGGAAGCGATGGTTCTATGAATCGTGTGCAGCTTGTTGCAAAACTGGATTTTTAGGTCTCATTTTTATGCCAATCCGCAATCTGGTAATTGGGCCTAACGGATAGCTGATACGCTGCTAGACTGGGATTAATTAGCTTACCGGGAGCAGCTTGATGGTGATCGTTAATCAAAGAAAACATTTGACTCTCATTAGTATTTTTGTGATTGAGGTGGTTGCACTAGTGTTTTCTATTCCACCATGGATCAGCTTGGTACTGTTGCTATTAGGGGTCGCATTGGTGCAGTACTGGCCGGTTAGGATCACTATCGATACGCAACCTTCTAGCGAGACTCATATGCTCGCCAAAATGGCGGAAAACGTGTCCAGCGCAACATCTAAAATGGCTACAGGTGCAGCGGAAGTTTCTTTTTATATCGACGGATTGGTAAAAGATATTAAACGTAGTGGACAAGATTGTAGCGAGATTGTCGGTGCCAGCCGAGACCTCGCACAAACCAGCGCCACAATGAGTGAAAGTTTACACACAATCACGCAGACCATTGAACAGACGGCAGGCGCCTGTCGGAATGCAGATACTCGCTTGAAAATGGGTGTTAATAACATTAATGAATTGGGCATGGTAGTTAGTGAGGTAGCAAGTCAACTTCAACTATTGCAGAGCAGCGCGGATAAAATTCAACACATTACCGATGTCATTAAAAGTGTTGCTGAGCAAACTAACTTGTTGGCCCTGAACGCAGCTATCGAAGCGGCTCGTGCCGGTGATCAAGGGCGAGGATTTGCGGTAGTCGCTGATGAGGTACGGGCATTAGCTGGGAAAACTTCCGGAGCTACTCGCGACATTGCCAGCATGCTTGGTGGAATACGCGAACAAAGCCAGAATGCCGTTGGATTGATGACGCGACTTCAGGACTCCAGCGATATAGTGAAACGAGAGCTGGATCACGTAGCTGTTGTATTTGATGCGATTAGCGGTGAAATTGACAAATCCTCGACTGCACTGGGCTCAATCGAAAGCGCGGGCGCTGGACTTGAAAATACCAGTGGGCNNACCAGCCAATCCATCAACAGCATTAACCAGGCACTGACTGCGATTGAACAAAAGAGCAGCACTATCGGTGAACGTGCACTTGAGGTATCACACGAAACTGAAGCTATATATAGCGATCTTGCAATAGTTAGCGATAAGGTGTTCTTTGCACCGATACTGCAAGAAGCTCGACAAGCGGCAGCAAAAATCAGCTATTTATTTGAGCAGGCCATCGCGAATAAAAAATTAACGCAAGAGCAAATTTTCGCGCAGAAATATGAACCAATATCAAATACCCATCCGCAAAAATATCACACGTCATACGATAATTTTACTGATCAGTATTTTCCGGAAATTCAGGAACCAATTCTTAATCGCCATCCTAATGTGATGTACGCGGGTGGCGTGGACTTGAAAGGTTATTTTCCCACACACAATAAAAAGTTTTCCCAGCCGTTAACCGGAATTTACGAAAAAGATCTGATGAGCAATCGAACCAAGCGTATTTTTAGTGATCGCACTGGTAGCCGTAGCGGATCTAATATACAGCCGATGTTATTACAAACATACAAACGCGATACCGGCGAAGTGATGCACGATCTTTCAGTGCCTATTGTAGTGAATGGCCGACACTGGGGTGGTTTTCGCATTGGATTCAAGCGCGACGCTGTCGGCTGAGCGTCGCATGACACTTTATCTTCGACATTACATCTAGTAGGCGTATCCCATTTTCAAATAAAAACCATAATTTCCACGCTCGCCAGCCGCATATTCAAGATTCAGCACAATACCTTCCTTCGGTTTGAGAATATATTGGACGCCAGCACCCGCTGCCGTGTAAAGACTTTCACCATCCGAGCAGCTTCCATTGTCTCCATAGAGGCAAGCTACTCCGGCAAATAATGTGGCAGTCCATTTTTTTCCAAACTTATACCGTTCTTCAGCCTCGATGGAAGACATGTATTCATTTGTGTATTCGCCAATTTTGTAACCGCGCAGTTGAACTGGTGCACGCGCCGAAGTAGGTGCATCGCTGGTCAAATGATTTAATTGGCGCAAAGCAAACACATTGCCTTTGCCGTGCGGCACAAAATACCTGATATCAAGACGGTAGACATCGTAGTCATCTTCCCCGCCCAAAGATTCACGAAAAGCCAAGTTGTTAAGGTTAAACAATGCTCCCCGCGTTGGCATATTTTCATTATCACGCGAATCATTTTGGGCAACGAGACCGGCACCCGCAGAATTGAATGGCTGAACCCCCAGGATATCGAGCACCTGATCGTCGAACTCCGTCTGACCAGCAATGGCGAAGTCCTGCTTGATACCCTGCGCACCAATGAACCAATCACCCTTGATACGGTAGGTATAACGTGCGACGAACGATTTTAGTTCGGCTTCATTTTTCAGTGGCACACCGGTGCCAAGATAATCGTCATAATCGTTTTTAACGTTCCCATAGGCTAACGCTGCTATTACTCGCTGATGGTCTTCATCGAACGACGCTCGGGCGAATGCACCACCTACAATTGAATCGGTATCTGTGTATTGGCCAGTAACCGCGAATATCGAGGGTCGTGATTTCTTATCAAAGAAATGAAGGTAACCACCCAGTCCTCCTAGTGAAGTACCCAGCTTGGGATTGGAATTGACCACCGGGGCGAGCAGCCATGGTGATTTTTCTTGCTTCGTGCTCGTATCTTCTGGAAGTTCGGTTTGCGCAAACGCACAATAACAAGTCATGATCAAGGTGATGCAACAAATTCCAGCAACGCGCAACATTTGATAAACGAATCTGCCCGATTTACACAATACCGATGTTTGCTTCCACATAGTCCCTCCAAGCGGATTAATTTAAAACCACCAAAGATTTGGGTGTTGTATTTCCCGTATAAAAAAATAGATAAAGCTGCTCGACTATTTTTACATTTCAAAAAATATTCGGTTACTGCTCGGATTTCTCTCGATTGATTATTTCTCGCCATTGAAAATAGCTGTGTGTACATTTCTCAAGAATTCGGAATATTCCATACCGCTTGCCCTCACAACGATTTGTTGTGAGAGCATTAGCACTCCAAACATGTAGAGAAACGAGATCAACCAAACATGGGCCGGTATCCGATATTGTCGGACCGCATAGGTAATGCCGTAGATCGATACCGGCATCATCACGAACACGGCGGTTACCATTCCGGGAGAATAAAATATTTCCAATTCAAACATCCAGATGGCGGCGACATGGACAATAGCCTCCAGTATGCCGAGCATCATCGGCGCCATGGCGAGAAAAATAATTCTGGGAAAGAACAGCGGGATAAATGTAATGCCGAGAACATAGGCTGCTGTAATGATCTCACCAAAATGGGGATTGCTTGCAGTAAAGCCCAGCTTATTGGTAATGAGATCAGTGAATCCACCTGGGAAGCGCCCTTCTTCCCACAAGTGCAAAACGACCCCGATGAAAAGCAAGGCCACCAGTCGTTGCAGGACCGGCATCGCAGGCCACTTTACTGCGGTAAAGATCGCAACAAAAACGGCGAGTGCAGTCATCAAATAGAGATTGTTCTGGATAATGAAGTTAGTCAACTTGATCGCCTCCTTTGCCCAGTCACGAAGCGGGCCTTGTGTTTAATGAAACTAACGAAGTCATGCGCTTTATTTAGCCGTAACTTTTGCCATTCCCACATCCGTTAGCACATTGCCGATGGATTTATTGACCATCACATAGCGGGTATTAACACGCCCTTGGCTGGACGTAAGATCAAGCCGAGCTTGCAGATACCCGCGCTGGCTATCCAATACCGCGATAAAGTCCACTGTGCCTCCCTTATAGCGTGCCTGGGTTAGCTCATAGGCCAAACTGGCGCTACGAAGCCGGGCTTCAAGTTCGAGTGCCTGTTGTTGTTCGGCGGTATAACCACTAATTGCATCATCTATTTCCTGCCATGCTTTAAGCACTGTTTGCTGATAGTTCACTGCCGCCTCTTGTTGTTCCAGCTCGCGTAACGTAACTACGCTCTTGCGTCGGCCATTGTCGAACAACGGTAGATCCAGACTCGCTCCAACTGACCAGGTTTGGCTGCCCCAATCTGAAAACTCGCCGCTCAGGTAAGATTCATATCCAAAATTAGCTCCCAGGCGAATACTGGGATATAGATCGGCACGCGCAATACCGATTCTGGCCGTTGCACGATGCAACCGGGCTTCGGCAGCGCGAATATCAGGACGACGCAGCGCGACTTCGGATGGTACGCCGAGCCCCAAGGCAGGTAATACCGCTGTGGTGGCCTCGGCAGGTGCCGCTAATTCCGATCTCAATGCGCCCGGCCGCTCACCCAGCAGCAATGCGATTTGATTGGCACTTGCACCTTCTTGAGCCAACAGGCCGGGAAGTTGAGCTTTGATCCCCGAAAGCTCGGCACGTTGGCGCTCCAGGTCAAGGTGATCAATAGTTCCTCCTTGTACCCGCGCTTCGAGTATTGCGACCCGATCTTTTAACGCTTCTATATCATCACGCACCAAGCGAATGAGCCGCTGAGTAGTACGGAATTCGAAATAAGTGCGTGCGACATCGCTAGCTAGGCTGAGCCGCGCCATATCGAGTAATGCTGCCTGATTAGCGATGTCAGCATCCGCCGCCTCGACTGAACGACCAATACGTCCCCACAAATCTGGTTCCCAGGACGCATCAAAACCGGCTTGATAAAGGTTAAAGGGTTCACTCAATATTTTTGCCAACGCATCGCGGTCAGCACCGATGGCATCGATTATGCGCATGCCTGCATTGTTTTCACTTTGGCTTTGGCGACTTACATCACCGCCGACAGAAATCTCCGGTCCGCGCTGGGCGGCCACCATACTGTGCTGCACCCGAGCCTGGGCAAAATGTAATGCAGCGGTATGTACATCAGGGCTGGCCTCAAAGGCACGTTGCTCCAAACGATCAAGCACAGGATCACCAAACATTCGCCACCATTCTGCTGAAAGCTCCGCTGTAGAACCGAAAGGTGTGTGGAGTTCATTATCGGCACTGCGCCAGTCAGTCCAGTTTGCAGGAGCCTCAGACTCGTGNNGCTCGCTTGCATCAGGACAATCGCACAGACCAGCACGAAGTGCCGCAGTGGGAATTGATGGTGTAAATGAAAATCGGGCATGTTGGACCCCATAGTCAGGAAAGACGGCTTCGAAACAACCAGGCAGCCAAAGGCAATGTCACCGCCATCACCACCAGCAGCGGTATAAAGTCGATGGCTATCTGGCTAAAACCAGCGCCTTCAAGATAAACCCGGCGGACGATACTCATGCCGAAGCGCAGTGGATTAATGTAAGTGACTATCTGCAATATCACCGGCATGTTGCTGACCGGAGTGAGCAAACCGGACAACAGCATTAGCGGCATAATCAACAAAAACGTATAGAGCATGGCCTGTTGCATTGTCAGTGAAAGAGCCGAAATCGAAAGACCTATGCCAACGGCAGCGCCGGTGAAAACGAACAGCCCGAGGTAGAGTAACCACACCGATCCATTCATTGGAATTTGGAACCAGAAGCGGATAACCAGGAAAATGATGGTGGACTGAACCAGTCCAATGGTGATGGCGGGCAAGGCCTTACCAATTAATATTTGCATTGGCGTTAGCGGTGTCACTAGCAATTGATCGAATGTGCCCTGCTCCCTCTCCCTGGCAACAGATAACGCAGCTAATAATAACGTCTGCAACATACTGAGCGCTGCGATGAGCCCAGGCATCATGTTCCAGCGTGATTCAAGATTGGGGTTATACCAGGCACGCCGCTCCAATGTTATACCTTGCGTTGCGCCACTAAGGGATTGGTTGTAACTGGTAACAATAGCGCTGACATAACCCGCAGCGGCACCTGCCGTAGAAGAGTTACGCCCATCCAGAATAAGTTGTAAGGGCGCACGCTGATGGGATGCCAACCGCTGCTCAAAATCGGATGGGATACTCAGCACCAGCAGCGCATCTCCATCATCAATGACCCCCGCAATCTGCTGTGATGAAGTCAATGTGGCTACACGCTTGAAAACACCTGTACCGTCAAGGCGCGCCAACAATTCTATTGATGCCGCACTGCGACTCTGATCCAGCACGGCGTAAGGAGCATTAGTCAGGTCATAGGTGGCGCCGTATCCAAACAATAGAGCCTGCATTAATGCGGGAGCTACAAGAATTGCCCTGCTGCTTGGCTCTTTGAACATCGCAAGGAACTCTTTGCGCACCAAAGCAACTATCTGTGCAAGGATTGTAATGGTGGAGGTCATCGGCTCAGTCCAACTTTTTGCGCATCGTGCGATGCGTGGCATAAGTCAAAACAATTATGTAGAGAATCAAGATTCCGCAACTTTGCAGGATCATTTGCCAATTATTTCCAGCCAGAAACAATGTCTTGATCAATCCCATGAAATGGGTCGCCGGTAACAGGTTGCTCACAATCTGAATTATCACCGGCACATTGCGCAGATCGAAAACAAAGCCGGAAAGCATCATGGCGGGCATGAAACTGGCGAGAAGCGCCATTTGGCTGGCCTGAAATTGGTTACGCGTTACTCCCGAAATAAAAAGCCCTAACAATAGCGAGACGGTCAAATACAGCATTGATGATCCTACGATAACAAGCAGCGAGCCCCGCATTGGCACTTTGAATAGAAATTTGGCTGCTAGCAGACACAACACGAGATTGATTGCCCCCACGACCATATAGGGCGCTAACTTGGCGAGCACCAGTTCCAGTGGGCGAACGGGCGTGACGAATAGCGATTCCAATGTGCCGCGCTCCCACTCACGAGCGATCAGTAAAGAGGTCAGGAAAGCTCCAATCAGCGTTAACACCAATACGACCAAACCGGGGACCAGATACCAGGTACTGTTGCCCGCTTCGTTAAACCACATTCGCTGGATTATCTCGACGGTACCTCGACCGGAGGCTTTGCCTCCCGCGCGGTCATTCTGCTGCTGTGCCCAGGTTCCCAAACCCCCTATCACATAGCCTTCAATGGTGGATGCCGATCCTGAATCCACACCATTTAGTAGAAGTTGAATCCGGGCATCGCCCATCGCAAGCCGCCGTGAAAAATCTGTCGGCACCCGTACAATGGCCTGAACTTCACCGGCCCGGATACGTGCTTCGGCTTCATGCATACTCGCCATCCAGATAGGTGCCAGATAGTCTGAGCCTTGCAGGCCGTGAACAGCCTCACGCGCAGTCAGCGAGTTGTCTTCCATAACCAATGCAATCGGGGCCTTTTTTACATCAAACGATAATCCATATCCGAATAACAAAATCAAGGAGACGGGCAATAACAGACCTACAGCCAGATTGCTGCGGTCGCGGAACATCTGGCGAACTTCTTTGCGCAGCAAGGCGATAAATCGTTGCACGAAGCCTGAAGCGATCATGCGGCAGCTCCTGACGCTACGCGAGGACGATTAGCGCGGCCCTCTTCCACAATCGCGATAAACGCGTTGTTCATATCAGTACTGCTATCCCCTCCTGCTTGTGCACGCACTTCCTGAGGGGTGCCTAAGGCCAGCATCTCTCCGGCATCCTGGATAGCAATTCGGTCACAGTATTCTGCCTCCTCCATGAAATGAGTCGTGATAATGACGGTAACCCCACGTTGAGCCAGCGCGGTGATAGTGCGCCAAAAGGCGCGCCGTGCAAGAGGGTCAATACCGCTGGTGGGTTCGTCTAGAAACAAGATTTCCGGTTCGTGCAGTAGACCGGCCGCCATTGCCAGGCGTTGCTTATAGCCGCCCGGCAACGTGCCGCTGATTGCGGCGGGCTCTAATCCGAATTGTTCGATCATGGCAGTAATGCGGGTGTGTAGTGCCTGTCCACGCAAGCCGTAAGCACCTCCGAAAAACTCCAGGTTTTCGCGGACATTGAGATTGCCATAAAGGGCAAATTTCTGCGAAACGTAGCCGATTCGGGCGCGTGCTTGTGCGCGCGCTGTTCGTAAATTGAGTCCGACTACCTCCAAATGTCCACTGGTTGCTGGTAAAAGCCCACACAGCATCCGAAAAGTCGTGGTCTTGCCAGCGCCATTAGGCCCCAACAGGCCAAATATTTCTCCACGTGCCACCTCAAAAGAGGTGCTAGCCACTGCGGTAAAGTCACCAAATTTGCGTACCAGATCGCGCACCACGATGACCGGACCATCATGGTTGTCGGTAGCGACTCGTGCAGGAGCCAATGTTGCTTGCTGGACTGGTTCTTTGTCATGCTCCTGCTGCTCGCGCAACAACATCATGAATGCATCTTCGAGTTCTTCAACTCTCGGCTGTAGGGCCTCATCGCTGACTATTTCGCTCAAGCGAGCAGTGTCGCCTGCGGGCTGGCGAATGAGGCGCACAGCGCCCCCGCGCGGAACTGCATCAACAATCAGTTCGCGGGCGTCGATCAATCGGGCCTGCAAATCTCGCGCTGGGATACCAGCGGGTGGCGTTACGGTAAATGTCAATCCTTGCGCACGCGCTCGCAATACCGTGGCGGCGCCTTCAGCCAATAAACGCCCTTGATGCATTACAAACACCTGATCACATCGCTCTGCCTCATCCATATAGGCCGTGCTGACGATCACACTTAGCTGCTCTTCATCAACAAGTTGCTGGACAATCTTCCACAGATCACGGCGCGATAATGGATCTAATCCCACGCTGGGTTCGTCAAGCAATAGTAAATCCGGTGAGCGGACCAAAGTACATGCCAGCCCCAGTTTCTGCTTCATACCTCCCGAGAGCTTACCCGCAGGCCGACCTGTAAAACGGCTTAAATCGGTCATCTCCATCAATCGGGCGAAGCGGTCCCGCCGCTGGTCCTGAGGCACTCCATGTAAATCGGCATACAGATCGAGGTTTTCCTGGACACTCAGATCCTCGTAGAGACCGAACCGCTGCGGCATGTAGCTGATTCGATCCTGTATGGGTTGCGGTTGAGTTTTTACGTCGAGGCCGAGTACTTGCAAACTGCCAGCATCGGGTTTCAGCAATCCGGCGATCATACGCAATAATGTGGTTTTTCCGGCTCCATCAGGGCCAACCAGAGCCGTCAGGTCGCCATTGCGAATGGTCAGGGAGATATCATCTACAGCACATACGGGAGCGTAACCCGGTAGCACAAACGTCTTGCGCAAATTCCGGGCGACGATGGCGTGATCGGGGATATTCATTGCGACTCATTCATCGCGAGTCGCACCGTGGCTGGTTGCCCCAGCCGCAGCAGATTATTCCTGTCCTCGATAAGTACACGTACCTCATAGACAAGACTGGTGCGCAACTCCTCCGTTTGTACAGATTTAGGCGTAAATTCTGCCGCCGATGAGATATACCCGACCTTCCCGTCAACGGGTTGATCGGGGTGGCTATCAGTAGTCACTTGCGCTGCCATGCCCGGCTGCACTTTCCCCAAATCAATTTCGCTAACATATACACGTACCCACTTAGGCTGGGTTAAAGCCAACGCGAATACTGGACGCTGTGGCGTCGCCATATCTCCTGGCTCAAGTAAACGGGAACGCACCACTGCATCAACGGGCGCCTTCAGCTCTCCTTGGGTAATTTGATGCTGAAGTAGTGCTAATTCTGATTCCGCGACTCTGAGCTGCGCTTCTGCAACGGAAACTTCCTCTTGTCGGGGGCCTAGTTCAGTCATGCGCAATGCTTCTTTATGTTCATCCACTTTGGATTTAGCAATTTGCATGTTGCTCTTGGCGCGGTCCAGCTCTTGTGGGCTCACCCCGCGTCCCTGGGTATTGGTGGAAATACCTTCAAGACGCTTCAGATCTTGCGCAGCTCGCGCTGCCTCCGCTTGGACAGAGGTCAATCGGCTCCGTGCTTGCGCAATTTCCTGCGGACGGGACCCATTGCGCAGACTCAATAAGGTTTGTTGTTGTACCTCAATCTTTGCCTTCACTTGTTCTGCTTGCAGTGCAAGTGTGTGAGTATCCAACAAACCAATGGTGTCACCGGCCTTGATGCTATCTCCCTCTTCAACATTAAGTTTTGTCACGCGGCCGCTGCCATCGAACGCCAACGAAATCTGCCGTATATCCACATTCCCATGCAGAACTAATTGATTCCTATCGTTAGCATCTCGGCCAAACCACCAGGCCAAGCCAATTACAGCAACTAACAAAGCAGCAACCAGCCCAGCAATAAGTGGCTTTTTCATAGGGTAACTTCCAACAAGACAATGGAAAGAGGACGGGAGCGAAAGCGACTTTAAATTGAATTTAATTTAGTATAGGTATATTCCTATATCCAGCAAGAAAGAAATATCAATGACAAAAAAATCTAACGAGTCCCGTACCGACGGAGAAGCTACACGATTACGAATATTAGAAACGGCGGGTGAATTATTTGCAGCGGGCGGCTTCGCTGAAACCCCCAACAAGGCTATTGCAGCGACAGCAAATGTAGATTTGGCTTCGATCAATTATCATTTTGGAAGCCGCAATGGGCTGTATCAGGCAGTATTGATTGAGGCTCATCGAAGATTAATCAGTCTTTCTGAGCTACGCGAACTCGCTGAGAACGGCTTTTCCGCTAGCGAAAAATTACGAAAGCTGATTGAGCATTTGGTGAGTCAGGCATCGGAAATTAAAGGCTGGCATGCGCGCGTCCTTTCACGGGAAGTATTGTCAGCCACATCCAATTTGGAAGTTCTACTCCAAAAAGAAGTGCTGCCGAAAATATTAATTATCAAGCAAATCCTGAGCGATATCTCGGGAATCCCAATCGAAGCTCCTGCATTGAACCGCTGCCTGATTAGTGTCGCTGCACCGTGCGCGATGCTGATTATTATAGGACGAGGAGTTCCAGGTCCAATACGCGATGTCCGTCAAATGACCCAATCGACGCTAATTGATCATCTACATACTTTTGCTCTGGCGGGTTTGGAAGCAATAGGTCGCGATCAGAGCTAAAACTAGTTGCCGGTGTTAATTTTTTCGTATTTTTTAATTGGAAATTCCGGAAATCCGAGCTAGTTCGAGTTTTGAAATTAATGCATCAAGTTAAATTTTGAAGCGCATTTACAAAAGTGGCGGATGAAGCGAAAAAAATTCGATCGCCCATGATTTCTCAGCTCACCCTTATGAATTAGCACCAATGTTGACATGACCACCCCTAAAATATCGGTATTGGTATTTAAAAGATAGTAATGCCATTTGACGTAAATCTTATTACCCCTGGTTGTTTAAGCTGATTAAATAATTATGCATGCCCGGTGCAGAACACCGGACATTTTTACAAGGCGCTATCGGTTATCGGTTCGGGCCGCTTTTATAATGCAAGAACAGTGTTGCATAGAGGGCATGCCCACCTTGCAGCTCCAGCAAAACCTGCTTAACGGATCAGCTTAGAGCGTTATTGTGGCAAGATGCAGGTTTGTTTTAAACCGCTGCTGCCTGACGCCATCATTGCTACCACTCCAGATATCATAAACATGATCGTCTGTTTGAACCTCGGATGCTCCTCCCGCTGTTAATGCATCATGAAGGTCGTCTTTCGGTATTTTATGATTCAGGTTGCTGCTAAACACCCACAGATTCAATGCCCCCTTTACCTGCAACTTTTGTGCGGCTTCTTTTAATGCGATAGAGGTTTTGGTATAGAGAGACTTGTTGGCTTTTATCCGGGCATGATCCCTCATGCCGATCTCGTTTTCAGTGTTTAGGTTTTTAACGTATCTCAGGCTTCCTGTGATAACCCGCTACATGGAGTCGCAATTTGTCGATGACTTTTTTAATGAGGGAAAACTTCGATTATCCTCATTCAAAAAATTTAGAAATAACCCGGATGAACAAGGAGATGTGGCCGAAGGTAGGGCGAATATGAAAATTGCGACTCCAAACGGAAATCACACGATTTTGGCGACCAATGGGCAGGAAGCATATGTTCTGTGTGGTGGAACAGTTGAAAACAAGAACATGGAAGCCAGTTTCAAAACCGCTGATGGTTTTAGAATAATAAACACACTAGCCTTTGCAGATGCAATTTCTAGGTATATTCCAGGGTTCATTGGTGGCGTGGAGGGACTTTGTTCTTACAGGGACAGCCTCTTAATTAATGATTATGATGAAAATTCTATAGTTTCCCCGGATCAATTTACTTCACCTGAAGAATGGGCTGGAGTTTTGCAGCATCTCCACCCATAGATTTTCCTTATATTTTTCTAGTTTGAGGCAACTAGAAAGAGCTCCTCACAAGAAAGCATTTTAAACACGCCAAGCACTCAAAAAAATGAGCCTACTAAACTGGAGAAATCCGTTAGCCCTATAAGCCCATTTTTTCTTAACATACTCTGCAGCCGCAGAGCGAAGCAGGTCTTGCCAATTATTAAACCTTGAAACACCAGCTAAAAATAATTCTGCAAAGTGTCAGTCGGCTTCATAAATGGCTCTGTATGCAACCTGTATAGCATCCTTCAGCAGCCATTTGGGCAGTCCCGTTTCTTCACGTAGCACCCTATAAGCCTCTTTTCGGGATTGTGAATACGCGGAATAACGATCATCAATAAAGAACTTCAGTGCAGCAGTTTGTGCTCGATAGCGCCTCTTCAAATACTGCTGATCCTGATAAGCCTTATGGCGATCGACCACCTTGCGCACCAAGCCAGGAAAGCGGTATTCAAGATAACCCACTGAAAGCTTTGCCAATCGAGCCAATTGTTTAAGGCTTGGAGGACTCGCTTGGCTTTCAAGAATTAACATAATTCTTTGATACTCACTCTGATGATTTCTGGCAATCTTTTTACGAATCTTTATTTGATCCGGGAGAGTTTTAACGTCAATAATCTGGGCGGGCAAATTGAGAACGTTTAAGGGGCTAGTCAACATTTCATAAAGGGACATATTCATCATGTATGCTAGTCGCCTCAAGGAAATAAGCTTCAAGGGCTGTCTTTGAGGAGTCCTAAGCGTCCTCAGCACTTCAATAGCAAGACAAGATGTACGCCCATCTCCGACCCAGTCTTCTGAGGTGGACGTTGTATCACGAATAAAAATATCCGATGTTCTAAAGCAATGCATGTCCTCCAGATCTCGTGCGGTCTTTTCGAATATCTCTACTAAATCAAGGGACATACATTCCCAAGAAGGTTGAATATCCTCTAATGACAGCGGTCCCTTGCGTTCCCCCAGATTGAAGTCGCAGTTCATACACCACCCAAGCGGCGTTTCAGCCCTCATTGAATGCTGCACGCTCCCGCAACAGGGACATACGCTTTCCAATCGGGTCCTATGTAATGGACAGTAATCAACAGCCTTCATGTGCCATATTTGCTTTATATAGCGAGGCATATCAATGCGACTCATTTCAGAAAAGCATTCTGGGCACCAACGAATACCACCTATATCGGTGCTTATACAGTAAACACTTCTTGATAGAAATTGTAACGCCCCGCAAAAGAGATCCTGCCCGGTTAATTCAGTGAATAGCCGCCTCCACTGAGATGAGCACTTATTAACACGGGCAAGAATTTCTATGCCAGCTCGACCTGAGACATCTGAATGATATTCCAAGCGGCTCTCAGCCTTGGACATCTCTATTACTGCAGAAAAGAGTGTGCCAACTGAAACTCCATGTTCATAAGCCACTCGCAATACATATGAAGACAGTGATTCTATATCTGCTGTGCCCTGCCCTAAGAGAGGAATAGGAAATAATTTATTCATGATGCCTCCTCAGATTCGATTTTCGGGTTCAAACCGTTTAGGTCTTCGCTGAAAGGGCTTGCTTTTTGATTTGCGGGTACCAGAAGGCGGATCTACCTCGACTACCGATTTCAAGGCTTTACATATAGGCAATGCGAGGACAGACTCCCCCTCAAGGATTTCACGCGCAATGGAATAAAGTTGCATGGGCGATTTCATCGACTCTTTAATCAACTCCAGAGTCACCTTTTGCTGTCTAGCCGCCGCCAAAACTGACGCGTGATAAAGCCATGCCCTTACTAATCCTATACAACCAAACGTACCTTGATATAACAGCTCCGAACAGCCCGTTAAGTTTGGTAGGGATTTGTCGAGATCTATGATCGACTCGTAATTCGTCAATATCCATTGGAACTCAGCCAAATCTTCTTCGGTTTGGCGATAGCGCGACAAGTGAACGTCGTACTTTCTTCCCTCTAGGTGAGCTGACCGATTAATAGCCTCTAAAATGGGATAAGTGCCGGCTATTATCAATACGACGTTTGCTTTTTTTGCCATAGATTTCAGCGCGTCCATTACCGCAACTGCGGCTATTGTTTCCTTGCTGACGTAACGAATATGCTGCGCTTCATCAATAATAAAAAAGCGAGTCCTTCGCTGAATGAGAGCATGTATAAGTGCCCTATTCAGCGTCTTCTCTCTTGCGCGTTCAATGCGTGTATTATTAGTGATATTGCCCCAGCCATCCTTGATATAGGCTGAATAGAGAGGATGACGAAGGACTTCCAATGCCTGCAATATGAGTGAACGAAAAGTAAATCGGGCGTTTGCATCATCATTCACTAATTCTAGTGCAACAATTGGCTGTTCATCGCCCTGACCATGACCCACACCACAAACCACATTTCCCAATTCTTTTAAAAGTGCAGTCTTACCCGCTCTTGCTGGTCCATAAATACAAATAACCTCACCAGGCATTACGGTAGTCATTAATACAAAAGCTTCGGCAAAAGCATTTTTCCATTTCAGATGAGGTATCTTAAAAATGAGATTGCTAACTTTAGTTGTATCAATATTTTCTATCTCATCCATGATTACGCACTCCATTGCTGAATGTTTACGGGACGTATAATCGCGTTTGTTAAATTACTGAATATGCTGTCACTTTCTTCGATCTCTTTATTCGGCAATGTAACTTCATATACAGGCGTAGTTTTTGTCTGATCCTTAAATTCCTGAAGTCTTCTTATGATGTTAGCCAACTCTAAATCATGCTGCTCCGCAATTTTACGCTTCATACCTGCGGCTTCATGTTTGATCATACCGTCCACTAATTGGTGAGCTGCGCACTTAGCAGAGTAAGCATTTACGTCAGAACTATAACAAGGCTCCCACTTATTCTCGATTTGGGCGAAGATCAAGTTGGGGTTATCGGGATCGATCCGTACATCAACCTTTTTTTTGCGGCCATTTATTTTCCGTAATGCTGGTGAATAATACCAAGTACCTTTGATATTTATTCCGCGCTGATAGCTGAATGCGTACTTAGCGCTCTCTACGGCAGTGACAGTAATGAATTCAGTATCGTATTGAATCGCTTTGGCAAAAAAAGGATATTGCTGATCACTTTCAGCAAAATCTAACTCCATTGATACCGAACTCAATCCCCGGCATTTGTTTTCACGCCAATCGCAAAAAGCCGTTAACTCCTCATAAAAATCTAGAGGCTGAAGAATTGCAGCTGCTTTAGGCGCTTTGCTGCCATCGACCGATCTTGCCTCTTTGTAATCTGCTAAATTCCCCGGGCGCTGGCAAAGCCATTGCTTTTTAAACTCTCCAAAGAAACCTTCCACTTCACCGCCAAATCTGGGGTGGGCTGATGGACGCATACTCAAAATGATGCCGTAATGGGCCAAAAGCGAAGCCAAATAAACAGATTTAAAGTCAGCCCCCCTATCCACAATAATTTCACGAGGCAACTTACCGTGCCTTCGGACGCAATCGCGAATGACCTTGGCAACTGAACGCCGAGATGGTGGCAAAAAAGATATAGATAGAGCCAGGATCTTCGATGTTGCTATATCAACTAAGGCTGTAACCCAAGGCCTTTCGATATAAACAACTTTTGTACGAGTGAATAAAACGAGATAAATATCAGCAAGATAGTGATCCACTGCTGCGCACTGCCAAGCTATACTTGGCTTTAGTGCGCGCTTTTCCGGATCAGAAGGCGCAGCAAGAGCATTGCCTTTACGTTTGCCACCACGTGCAAAGCCGATAATTTCTGCAGGAATTTGATCAAGTCTGGTAGTAAAAGTTTGACGAGAAACAGGGTTAAATTGTGGGTGTTCCTCTAAAGCTAAATCTTGATATTGTTTATATCCACGATATATAGACAAACCTTGTTTTTGAATAAAATCGTTTAACAAAAAATCTGTCAGAAATTTATCCACTACAGCCGGGATTTTCCTTTCTCTATTCCCAGACAGATGACTCAACGGGATTAATGACTGAAACTCGCTAAGACCGCCGACGACACCATCCCTTATTTGACTTTTCCATCGTCTTATACTGCGACTTGATTTTCCACTTTCGATTTTTTCTATCTTTTTTAAAGCATGCTCAGCACTACTGAGCCTTGGAATACGCTTTAGATCACTACTTTCGGCAAGCCCATCCCAATACACGCGCTGCTTGTTGCGTAGCTCGATCGCATGTTCAAGCAGATCTTTATTCAAGGACACAAGACAATTTTTTGCATCAATTAATCTATGTTGTTTTAAATCTGCCGCTAACAATCCACGATCAACAGCAAGTATCAATGACGTGACATTTGTTAAACCAAGCTTCACCATGAGATCATGTAGAGTCATTGCAAAAGAATCATTCATGATTTTTTTTAGCCGGATTTCATTTAGCGAATCAACAAAATCGTGCTCACGCGCTAGCAATATAACGTCTAAATTTTCAATCAAAAAACGATCTTCATGCTTATAAACATAGACTACATGCTCTAACCCAAGCTGCGCGAAAGCTTCGAAGGCTGGTTTATATATAATGTTGCCAGATTCATTACGCTGCCAATCCGCTGCCCTATTTATTAAAAAGTCTTCAACAACATCCTCCGGTTTAACTTCGACGACTCTGGGTCCCTTGCGCGTAAGAATTACTGCATCAGGTGTATATCCAGACCAATATTTCGTGCCATTTTTGCGAGTTCGCTGAATTTGTATTGGGTCTGACTGATCAAGAGGACAAAGGACGTCGTCATCAAATTCGCACAATGTCAGGAAACCGCGCTCTGGTAAGCGACTCTCGGTTGAGTAAGTACTGCCCTTGAGTTTTTTGATGGGTACAAATGAGACAACGTTATTTTTGGCATGCGTTCCAACCATGCGAGATGGGTTTCGCCAGGATTGAAGCACGTAGTCTGCTGCGGTCTCTGACAACGTGTGCTTGGTATAAATGTACTCATAAACTTCATTTTCACTAAACATAAGTATCCCCTAGTCGGGTCTGAGAGCACATTTCTAGGGATGCAACCAGACCGCGAACACAAATTTCGTAGTGTTAAGGGCTTGACTGTCGGAAAATTGGGAGGGATACTGAGGTTCCTACGCCGGAGTTCTAACTCCCAAAGAAGCCGAAAGCAAGCAATTGTTTTCGGTTTTTTTATTTCTAATTCATAGGGTTATCTCCTCTAATCGGTTCAACCAACAAAAGTGCAGTCCTATCGATGACGGCCTCATTCCACACGTAGATAAAGTGCTTGAAGAGTTCAATGGATAATTTCCGGAATTGAGTTATGGCTCTTGTCGGACCCGCCAATTTAAGTTCATCACCATTAGTGATAAAAACATCCAAGAACTGTCGATTACTGTAGCTCGTTACCACAGAATCAAACTTTTGAGGATAAATTGCGGGGGACTCTGGAGTTTGACCTGCAGAATGGTTAGTAAAATCAGGAAAACCGCATCTTATATTCAGATGTAGCGATCGCAAATTAGCGAATCGCCTCGAGGGGTTTTGGACTATTGCGTGGATGATGTTTAGCCCAGACCTTATCACCCGAGATAAAGATGAAAACACAAGATAGAGGTATGATTTATAGAAAAACAAGATGATTACCCTCTGAGGATTACGACGCGCGTTAGAATGCGCAACAAAATCTCTACGCTCTTGGCGTAAAAGATACAAATGAAAAATTTAAGAGATCTTTAACAGATTAAAGTCAAAAAAATTTTCATGTATCCTCGTCGAGTAAGCAGGGAAAACACCCCTATCGGGGCGCGTCTCCCTAAAGTTGATGGGATTTTTCAAACCAAGCTAAAGTTAAATCTAATATATATAAAAAGCAAATAGTACATGCTGGATCAGCCATTTCATCCATTGCTTCATACTAAAATGTGCGATTAGATTTTTCAGTAGCGCCTTTGAGGCTTTGCTTCAAATCTGAAGGGCCGCAGCCTGCTCAACTGCAAGGGCTTAGTGTGGATCTAGAGTTTTAGAGTAAGTAACATTACAAAAATAATAGGGATTATTACTTTTCCAAGTACACAAATGAAAAAACCGCCAGAAGGCGGTTTTTTCTTCCCAGACAAATGTCAACTGAATGGCACCTGCTAGGGATGAGTTGTCAGAAGAGTATATAGAAAAGAGTATCGGACTCTAATTGTTTATCTATATTAATTGTCAACAGATAATAAATAAGCCGTAGATCCCGAGCCTTGATCCAATCTTCAAGGTCGAGGTAGACAGCAGAGAACATTCAATGCAAATCTACATTGCAAGCTGCATCGAGCGCTCGCAAAAAAGTAAGAACTCCCATTTCGCAAATGTGACTACCCGCATACTTTGATGCCCCGGCATTTCTGAACGTAATGGCACAGGACGATTGTTTGACTCTACAATATGGTTCGTCAACGATAAAGGGCAAACTGCTTGAAATAGCTACCACATCGTGGGCTGCCCTGTGTGAAGTCAGGCGATGCATCTGGAACTGATCAAAAAATTGCTCCATCCTGACCGGAACCCCCAAGGCATAAGTTCTTCGAGATCTACAACACAAACATCCAGGAACATAAAGTTCTAAGCCAGCGGCTCTCAAAATAGGAATACTGAAATATAATTCCATCTCCGCCCCTCCATCATTTGTGAATTGCAATGGCAACCATGATTAACTTTGACAACGAGGCCCTAATGGCTCGTATATCTTCGGCCGAAACCCGGCGGGCCGGTGATGCCCTCTTTTCAGCAACTCCACCGGATCTAGCGCAGACCTATACGCCTGAAATACAGAATCGATTCGTTCAGGGCAATGTTTTGGACGGAAGCCAGGCAAACATCAAGAAGCCGTTATAATGCTTCCTATTATTGAATGGCTTCTAATGCTCTTTTCAAGCGTTGGGGTTGCTACTGCCTTTAAACAGTTATAGCCTCTGTTGATCCTATGAACCTGCCGGTGTTGATGTTGCGTTAGAGATCCACTTTTGCGTTGGCTTCAACCACCACGTAAAACACGAATACCCCATCAAGACAGTGATGATTGAAAACTAATCCATCAAGCAAGTATGCCTGGGATCTAGGGCTTTCAATAAACTAGTCGTTAAAATCTTATCAACTTTCAGTTAAATCGACACGATCCCAATATTATGATGGCCAAACTATGGTTACAAAATACGGCCAAGGTATGATTACTTAACCACCTCTTGTAAGTGTACGCATAAGTTGTCTCAATGCGACATATTATGGTTGCCCTTGTAAGCCAACCAAGAATTATCAATAACTTACACCGGTACGACAACTTATCGTTGCGGAATAATTTTTAATCGTCATTTTTTAAATCATCCGGCACCAATCTGCTGACATCTCTACTTTTATCTCTTCGATCACTGTTCAGATATTTCAATATGGAATCTTTCCTGATCTTATCCAACTCAACAATATCTATAGCCGACAGATCCAAGCTTTTATTCAATTGCGACAAAATGTGCTCCCAGTCAAAAGATCTCATCCGAGAACCACAGCGTCGAACTGCAGCATCCATTTCTTTGATTAATAAAAGCCGGGAATCCTCTCGCTCAACATTTCTTTTTTGTTGGTAGAGCTGTGATATTAGAGTCATTTCAGATTTAAACGCATTTTCCAACATGCCGACGCTCACCTCAAAACGGTCAGCAATTGATTTTCTTGTTTCAGGCTCACGTGCACCAGAAAGGATTTCCGCAATATATGGCGCTATCTCTTGCCAGGCAGATTTAGCTCTACGTTTGACATTAAAGTTAAATTGCTTGTTTAGCTGGGGGTCTACGTTAGCAAGAAATAATTCCGGCGCATCAAATAAGCTTGAAGCACAAGGTAGAGACAATCCTTTAATGACTTTCAATAGAGAGTCTAATGATAGAAAATGCCTCTCTTTACACCAGTCCCTTAAAGTATCCTCCGAGATACCAAAGCATTGAGCCAACTCAGGCACAGCATTTTCGCCACACTCACGAATAAGTAACCTTATATTGGTCGAGAAAATTCCCATATTTAAATTATGATTATTTTCATGTTCCGGTAAAAATATGTCCATTTCCGAAAGATAACGCACCACACTCTCCAGCTCACCATCTTCAAAAGTATGGCACACCGATTTTGCAAGAGTTGCACCACAACTATGACAAAATCCTGGCTCATACAGACTGGAAATATATGGTTGCCGCATAAAACATTTTCCACACCTGTCAGAAAGAGTACAACGATGCTTATGGCAAAACCTGGACAGAGATAAAGACCAATACAATTCGTCTGCAACTTTCGCAACACCTAAAGGCCTATCGATTAGCATTGACTCTTCGTAACAGTATCTACACCATTTTTTATGGCGCGATATTAAACCGCGAACCTCGCCCCCTATCAACGAACTGAGATTTAAATAGGATCCACAACAGCGATGTCCAGTTAAGAAATAGAGCTGATTCGATACTTGCGCAGAACCCTTCGTAAGGGAGTTAGAAAATGCGGCCAAATCACTCAGTCCGGGCCTATAATTGTTTTGTACAATCAGGCTTGATACAAAATCATTTGGCTTGATACGGTACATCCATGAAACTCTTGCAATAATGGACGTATTAGCTTCGGTATCAACCCCCACGTGAGGTTCAAGTAAATACGGAAAAGGCTTTTTGCTAATGAATTTATTAGTAATCATATTCCTACCTTATCGCGGCCCGGCTTACGCTGCCCGGGTTTAATAACAGAGGACGACTTTCTCTGGGTAGGTGATAAACCGGAATCCTGTTTTTTATTGCCTCCCAGTAATGACCAAATTTCACTATCCTCTGGCTCCGCAAAGAAAGCCTTTCCCTCTTTAAGATCTTCGGCAATTTGTTTCAATTGACTTCCTTTTAAGCGAGTGAGACGAAAATTATCAACCCTTAATATAGGAGAATCCGAATTTAAAGCTTGATTCAATGATCTTTCCATCCACTCTTTCAAAATTCCCACACAACCACAAGATCCAACAAAAGCATCCGATGAGAAATCACTCAACCGCTCATCGATTTCTATAGGAATAGAAGCGAGCAACCCGATAAATGCCTCTTCAAACGAATAAATATCTGAGGGGCTATCCATCGAATATGGCGCAAAGTGTATTTCTAATATTCTTCGAGCCAATTCTGAACTGCGTTCTATCGAAAAAGAAATGCCATACGTACCCAATCCTAATATTCGACACCCCGCCCGACTTGCGAAGCTTTTTAAAATATCCAGACTTTTTTCTCCTGTACCACCTCCATATTTGAAAATATGCTGTATTTCATCTATTAGCAAATAGCGAACTTTGTATTTAACCAGCCTATCAATAGCATCGCGCTTTAATTCTGCCTCTGTTCTATTTCGCGTGCTGTACTTGCTACCCTCTGCAATACCAGGCTCCTTAGGCCTTCCATAAACGCGAATATTTTTTTGCTCACCAGTTGCTATTAATATATCTTCATAAAAGTCTTTCCAGGAAAAAGTGGCTCTCCCCAGAACATTGGCCTCTATGTAAATCATTGGTAGTTCAGGAAGCAAGTCAGATGAAGACTCCATGTTTTTATATGCCTCCGCCATGAGGTTACTTGCCAAATGTGATTTACCTACCCCTGTGGGCCCTATTACTAAACCAATAGTCTGTTCCCGTGAAGAAAAAAAATTTTCCCTTATTTCCTCATGAATAGATAAAATCCTTTTGTGTTTTTGTGAAAATCCGCTTACAAAGTAATTGTACTTTTCATCAACGCTCGCCTGCTTCAAATAACAAGGAAACATTGCCTTAGGATGCCACATAATCAATGTTCCCCATCGGAATCGGGAATTTTCATATCCCAGTTCAAAGTTCTAAATCCTTTTATAGCGGAGTATTTTGATGCTGGGACAGTATCACAAATTTCGTTTAGTTGGATTTTCGTGGTTTCAGATGAAATCTGTTCATCAATATCTTTCTTAAGTTTTTTATCTACTGCAGCCTCGTTCATTTTCTCAACAGAAACAGCAATATCCATACGCCCTTCATCTTTTTCCTTTTCGTTTATATACAGACACGTGCGCACCACTTCGGCAATAACTGCACCATCCAAATCATCTGCCTGACGATGCTGTTGCGATGTCGCCTTAAAGCGGAGCCATTCATTTTTATAATTAATGCATATGTAATTAAGGTCAAAAGGGTCATACAAAATTTCTGCAACCACTCCTTCCCTAGGTATTGATCGAAGACATGAATGCCAATAATCAACTCGATTAATCTGAATTTTTTTGTTTCTTTTAAGTACTGTCGATTTCCTTTTTGGGGGAAGTAAAATATGAGTTAAGAACGCTTCAGCGTATTCAACTTTACATTGATCTGGAACTCCGAATCGTTCTAATGAATTATTTTTTAATTCTTCTGGTGAAAAACCATATTTCTTACTGCTTCGTAAATTCCAAAGATTGATAAAATCAAGAGCCTCCCATTTGGCAAGCTTTTTCGGATCATGACTTCTGGATAATCGACGCACAAATTTAGTAAGCTTTGTGTTTCCATCAAGATTATCCAAAAAAACTGTATTGGTGGTCCTATTAATTCTCTCTACCGCCGCCCCTCCACGTGGAGCCGATTTTCTGGAAACCACACTGCAATAATACTTTGCACACAATTTTTCAAAATAAATACTTTCAAATTCTTTTCCTCCATCAACAACTAATGATTCTGGAAAGAAGCCATGCTTCTTAACCATTAAACGTAAAGCACACATAACAGAGATAGATGATGGCTTCCGAAAAGAGAGGTAGATAGCTAAAACAAAACCCGTGTACTCATCAATAATTACTGTAATCCAAGGTCTTCCAACATTTACCCCCTCAATAGACAATAACTCAATATCCATTTGAGTATGGTCAATATGACAGACCTGTAAGAATCGCGTGGACTTTCGCAAAGAAAATCTTTCTGTCGCCCCATCCAAACTTTGATAGCTAGTAACTTGATAGGCGCTCTTTGTCCCCTCGCGAACCGTCAGAATATGTCGGTCATCCATTCTATCGAATCGACTATAAACTGCTTGGCGAGAAGGGCTAGGAATCCTTAGCGTGAGGCATTGATTCTTAATTAGCTGATATACATGAAATCGAGATTTATTTTGTTCAGTCCTATATTTTTTATCAGCTATATCTTCAATTAACTTTTCAACAACAAGGGGTAATTTTGAATATCTATTTCCTTTATCGGAGTGCTTAGGTAAGAGACCATTTATTCCATCTTTCTTATAAGCAGCAACCCATCGTTGAATAGTCCTCAAATTAACACCAGCATCTTCAGTCGCAGACCTAATAGCTTTTCCAGCTATCACGGACTCAACAATGCTGAGCCTTTTTAATAGTTCTTGAATTTCACTGGAGTTGCCATTCAATGCTATATGTTGCTTAACAGATGCGTCCTCATAAAAAACTCGTTGATTATTTGCAAAGGCGGGTTCAGCTGCAATTATCAATCGCTCGGGCTCTTGAAGAGAGAAATTTTGCAAATCTGTAAATAGATAGCTGTGCGCAATAGCGGAATATACAGCTGACCGGTTAGCATCAGAGATATTCCTTTCTAGTTCTCGAATCTCCATTGGGCCAACTGTTCTCAATAGAGAGGTGCAGGCATCTATTAATTGCTTTGATTTTTCTGTTATTTGGTTTCCGCGATACGGATAAAGAAACCGTAGATTATCAATGTAAATTGCGTTTATCTGCGTATCGCTGATAACCCGATGCAACAATCCTGTACCCTCAAGATATTTCGTTAAAGGATAAATTTCATATTGCAAAACAGCTTCATTCCATCCATACCGTCCAGGCATTGATGCAATTAGTTTTTGTAGTTTTTCTTCTGGCTTCACCTCCTCAAAGCCAATAAAACCATCTGATATCACAAAAAAATCCATAGTCACTTGAACACGAACTTTTCTCTTTTTTGAAAAGTAAATTAAGTCAGGCTGATGATATGGCTGATCCCAAAATCCTATAACAGATGAATCAAACTCTTTTAGATAGCAATTAGCCTGCTCAAGCCTGCTTTCACATTGTATTGTCATGCCCATCTTCCGACTGGCAAAACGACTGCTGATACTGCCTTTCATAGCATTTGAACTAACCCTTCTGGCTGGAGGATTAGAAATGACACTTAAAACAATTTCTATCCCCTTTTCTGAAACTCCCCTCTCCCGGCAAAAAGTCAAAAAGTGATCAAACGAACCTGTAACATTGTTCATATATAGTTACCCCATGCCTGCCGAATTTTGGGCGAGCCTGATCCTCGAAAGTTGAATTCGCGATTAAAAAATACTTGACAGGGGATTTAGAGGAAGGAATACTCTGGTTACCAGCCGAAGATTAATCCTTCCCTAAAAGCCGAGAGCAAGCAATTGTTGTCGGTTTTTTTGTATCACCCCATAATTTTCTCCAAACACACAGCCCAAATGATAAAACACGTCCAACTTCCGTTTAAGGAAGGATTGGGCACTTCAATCTCCACAGAAATAGTCCAGTTAATCCTGATGCAGGCCACCCCCCACAAAATCGGATTTGGTCACGTTTTTCATAAAGACAGCACATTGAAGGCCTACGATAAATAGAATTATTGATGCCATCGTTAATATGATGCATGCAAATTATTGGAGACTAAAAAATGAAGCAGCTATTGTAAAGAAAATTTTAATATTTCTTTTATTTCTAATTTATTTAGATATTTAGTTGCACTCTTTTTCGGTTTTTTTAAAAAAAAGCGCTTTTTTTTAAAAAACACAAAAACAATGCTTTTCTAATTTAAATTTTTTTCGGTCTTTTTAAAGATATAATTAAGGGAAGACCATAAAAAATAAAATCATCACCAGAAATTTTGGGGCTGCAATAATTAACGATACATTTGAATTGCTTGTGGATGAGGGTATAAAACTTACCAACCACAAAGCCGCAACACTTTGTTTATTCAAATTCTGAATCAACAGAAATTGGCGCATATTTGCCCGGTTACTATCTACTGAAATTCGAAGTACCGTACCCCAGCTCTAATGCAGCCTTTTACGCGCGCCATCTTTGTAATCCCATCCTTCCCCGCCTAAACCTCATCAAACCCAACCCAACCTAAACTAAACTAAACTAACCCTATCTTACCCGTTCAGACACTACCTAATCCAAGCCAAATGACTTATCCTAAAGGAAACGTAAGAGCTTATTGGACACCATGACCCATGACTGAAAGATGGCTTTCTGTAGAGGAGATCAGTGAATACCTTGGCGTTAGCAAGGACACGGTCTACACCTGGCGAAATAAGAAAGGTTCTACCATGCCTCAAAGTCAATTTGGGAAGCAATTGAAGCATTTCGCTCTGGCTCTGCAGAAGATGTGGTTTCGGAATCAGATATTAAGAGGCCGGAATGGGAAGTATTGACCAACTCAAACCCACCAACAGATTGGCCTCATTTCTTAAGCAGACGCGTTGATGTTCCTAAAGGTTTCGAAACAAAAATTCAGGGCGTGCTTCAGCTAGAAAGGCTTCGTGAGGTCAACGCATTGATTGGCTTTACACGAGTAGAAGCACAAGAAGGTACTGGAGCCATTGGCGGCCCAGAAATGGCGAGCCTGAGTCGCACGCCCCCCGATTGGGTACCTGCAAACCAAGTTCACGGAGAAGGAATATTCATTCGCTTCGAAGAGGAAACTTTAGTTCAGTGGGAAAGTTTGCAAACAGTTGAAAAGATTGAAGCGAAGCTATTTGAGGGGCACAGAGGATGGCGGAATGCTAGGAAATTGAATCCGAATGAGGGATTCCCCGGAGTCAGGTATACGATGCTTCATACATTGGCTCATTTGTTGATACGCGAACTGGCACTCGAATGTGGATACAACGCAGCAAGCATACGGGAGCGAATTTATGCAGATACGAAAAATGGTGAACCACAAGCCGGGATTCTTATATACACCGCAGCTGCCGATTCGGATGGCACCCTAGGTGGATTAGTAGACTTAGGCAAGCCTGAAAACCTTGGACGCCTACTGACCCAAGCTCTCAATAGAGCAAAAATTTGCTCGTCAGATCCTTTATGCTCAGAGCATCACCCTGGAAAGGACCAATCCCTGCACGCAGCTGCCTGTCATGCATGTTCGTTTGTTGCGGAAACATCTTGCGAGCGCGGCAACCGTTATTTGGATCGAACCCTTCTCGTTCCAACACTAGAGAACCAAAGTGCGGCGTTCTTTGATAGCTGTAAATCACATAAATATGCAAGACCGAACAGCATTCCATAAGACAATACAAATTTCATTGATAACCCCCGGTGTCAGGATAGTTGTCG
>DQHS01000017.1 GCA_003524365.1 Cellvibrio sp.
CCATCGTACCAAGTTGCGAAATATAAGGGGAAGTTTCCAGAAGGGAAGCTTCCAGAAGGGGATTTTACTTATTTTTGTCTTACTTCAAATAAAATGCCGACGGAATTTAAGAGCGGCGACACTATTCATTTTCTAATACTTGGTAGGGCTGTGGTTGATTGCACCTTGTATATAAAACCTTTAACGGAAATGAGTGCTAAAAATGGANNTTGCTGTTGATAGACATGGTGCAGTTACTCATTTTGGTACTATTGAGATTCCATTCCTTGTTGATCCTGAATGTGTCGTAGGAAGAAGACACTAATGTGATAGGGAGATTCTTTATCTTTACCCTGCATACGTTCAGTATGGTTGCGTTTGATGCTATTTTCTGCTGCTAGATTAGGGTTGAGCTTAAGCTAATTTAGCTCAAACCTAAACTGACTGATATCAATATAAGTTGATATTTGCTAGTCCGGGTTTGAGCTAAAATAATTTGTTCTGCCTATTTCTTAAATACACCCACCGACACAGGATCCAAAGACGCAGGCACCTAGACAAACATTAGGGCAACCGCAGGAACCTGAAGGAAGTAAACCGCTTTCTACTCTTGTTGCTGAATTCTCAGCGTGGATAACTGGCTTGGCTTGAATTGGCATATTCATAATGTAATCCTCAATTTTAATAACTCGATGTGATCATGATAAATTCATTGTGATATTTAGCACACTGTAGCATTGCATGCTGCTTGGCAAAGCGTTTGTGCCATGCCTGACAAGGCAGAACATCCGGCCATGCACAAAGTGCACGCTATGCCACTAGCGGTAACACCATGATCATTTTTTTGAATTGACGCTGTACGTAATACTGGT
The DNA here is from genome assembly GCA_003524365.1 of Cellvibrio sp. GTDB lineage: Bacteria > Pseudomonadota > Gammaproteobacteria > Pseudomonadales > Cellvibrionaceae > Cellvibrio. Next base: position 852 of record DQHS01000017.1, read on the forward strand.
TTTGCTTGAATTGGCATTTTCATAATTTAATCCTCAATTAATATGTAGTATCTCAGGGTGATACATTGTTTACACTCTCAAGGAGAGTGTGTGAAATCGTATTCCTGCAATACGATTTTTCGACTGTTCAGAAGTTTTGGTTGGATATAAAATTTTGACCATAGTCCTGAAAGTCGATTTCCCATAGAAAATAAAATTTTCTATGGGAAATTCTTAAATAATTGATGCGCATTTTCCAAAATTGTCGGTCCATGACTTTCCTCCACTGTTTTTACAGTTGTGAAGATCTTTGTGATTTAGTATTTTTCCTTTGCAATACTTTGCACTCCAGCAATCTTGTTGCGGTTCTATTTTTTCGTCGTTAATTTTTATAACGCCAATATTTTTTCGTGTTACAGGTCTTGATTGGTTTGGGGTTTGCATGATTAATTCCTTGATTAATTTTGTAGTTGTTTTCTAATTGCGGATTTTTGAAATTAGTAAATATCCCAATTACGGATTTTTCCTACGCTAACCGGAATTACTTCGCTCACATCAACAGTGAAACGATAAACATGGCGAGCTTGCTCTAACCGCTTTGCAGGATTAAAGAACGATAGTTTTACATCCCAGCAATCTGATCCCGGACGGCAGATTGGGCTGCGCTCTACAGAGATATCTTCTAGTTTCATGTTGGTTTTAATGGCATTTTCAAAAACTGCCGAGACCTGAAATGCATTCGTGGCTGCAAAATTTATGGCGCGTTCTTGCGGGCTTGTACCTAAATTTCGTACTTCGTAATAAATACGTTCCAGGAAATTATTTATGCCATCAATTTTTTGTGTGTGCAGGAGTGCTGCAGCTTTTTCTGTGGGAGCTTCGCCAATACTTGCTGTGATTAGATCTTGAGTTGACCAGCTATACATTCCTCGCAGATCAGGGTAGAGCACAGGTACTTCCTGACCATTAATAAGGCGAGTTGAACCTGAAATTAATCCGGGAATAGATACGCGTTCGACGTCTTCGTCTGCCTGCGCTTCTAAAAACTCTTTCAGGCGATCATAAGTATGAGTTGCAAAGGGGCCGTACGGTTGTATTGCGTAAACAACAGTGGCATCAAGACTAAGTGTCCAGATGATGTTGGCAGCTGATGCTGGATCTGATTTTAAATACTCAAGCAATTCTATTGAGTTATAGATATTAACTCCAGATAGTTGAATAAAGGCGTCGCGTTTCGCTTCAGTGCCAAAATCAACGCCAATTTGCCCAAGCACATAGGCAATGGTTGGTGAGGCTTTCGTTTTGTTACAGCCACAGTCTGATGCCACTACAGCACTGGGTTGCACACTATTGATATTGCTCTCCGACTCTGACGGCATGTCTGCAAACTCAGCCGGTTGAATTCCAGAGTTATGTGCTTCTGCGATATCTGTTGGTATTGCATTTATATCTGTCACGATGGAGCTCCTCATTAAATGATTAAACGTGGGTTGAAGAATGTGTTGATTAGGATGAGTAGGGAGAACTAATAAATTGGTTATGCCAGCCCCTCCCCCTTCTGAAGCTGGATAAAAGGTGTTGATAGGTTTATTGAGCGATAGGCCTGCTAGGCCGTCATGTAAAGTTGCAAGCTTTGTTAACGCTGATTGGATGTCAAGCTTGCCGGATAGATGATGTTGGCAGTTCTCCTCAGTCTGATTACAAGGCGCAACTGTTTCTAACAAGATTTTTCGTATTGCGTGGGGGCTGGGCTCCATGCCACTTTTTATTTGTAAACTTAATAAAAGTGCTGCTACACCCGACACAATCGGTGCAGCAAAACTTGTTCCGCTTGCATGAACAATATCTCCTTTTGCCTCAGCACCTGGAATATCTATTCCTAATGCAAGAATCCCATTGTGATGATAGGCATCCCCCCAGTTACTAAAACTCACAGGGTTTCCTTCCGCATTCATCGCCCCTACTGCTAGCACGGAGGAAATGGACGCTGGCACATGCAAACATCGGCATCCATTATTTCCTGCCGCCGCTACAACTAAAATGTCGCTATCCACACATTGCTGAATGGCCTTCGCAAGAATTGGGTCGGCACTTCCGTAAACCCCCAGTTCTCCGCCGCTAATATTTATAATGTGCGCACCATGAGCAATTGCTTGGTTAATGGCTCGGGCTAAATCAAGTTGTGAGCAAATTCGTTTGTCATCATTATTCGATGGGTAAATTGGAATAATTAAACCTTGACACAGAGGTGCGATACCTTGAATAGCCGAGTGATGCTGCCCAAAAATAATACTTGCTACATGAGTGCCATGTTGCGATGGCATATCATTTGTTAAATTATCTTTTGCAATTGTTGGGGCGTGCTTAATCTGCGCACCTTGAAAACAAGGGTGTTCTATATCAATAGAACCATCCAAAATAGCGATACGGATATCGGATGTCCCCTTGGTTTTTTCCCATAATGTTGTAAGTCCGGATATGTTTAAAATGCTACTCATAATTTTCCCTGCATAATCGATACCTATAAGTATCGGATTTAAATGTTTAAGGTTGTTCTTCTTTATTGGTAGGGCGCTCATGACTCTATGGCAATGCTTGTGCCAACTATAAATCCCAAAAAAACGCGAAATTTCGCTTAATGAGTACGATTTTTGGTTATGTAGTTGTAAGTTGACATGTAAATAGCGGGAAATTACAGTGATGCTTTACATGGGGGGGATGAAATAGATTCAGCTAAAACATGGCCAACGGTGTTTGTGTTCGGAAAACCATACTTGATTGTATGAATATGTTGTTAACTGATGTACGCGCAGTGATTTTCGAATAATGATAAGGGCGTAATTATCATTCATATAGAGTTGGCCCAGCTTAAAAATTATTTTCATTAAGTGCTGAGATTGGCGGAAAATAAGCTAATTAATGTTGTAAATAAAAAGTCTTTACGCTGTTCTCCGGGGGTATGGGATGTGTGATTTTTGTAATACTGTCTAACTAAGGATAAATGGTTAGTTATGGGTTCAGTAAAAATATGCAGTAGCTATCCAATAGTATATTTTGTATTTAGATCCAATCCCCGCAAATGCCTCCTGAGTGCCTCCGCAGGTGTTTTCAATAAAGACGCACAAACTTCAATGTCATTATTAGCCGCTCTCCGCGCCTGCTGTATTTCCTCGGCAGAAATTTTTCCCACGCGGCGAATTTGCGAATTCACCTCCATCAATTTATACATAGACGGCCGCGATATTCCCAGCGCCTGCGCTGCACTTTGAATATTCCATTCATTCTCTTCCAGCGCAACTAACACATCTTCTTCACTTAACTCATTCAATTTTTTGCGTGTTTGTTTTTCGACGGATGACGGAGCCGGAGGCGTGTAGGAGCTGGCCGGTTCAGCACTGTAGGTAATGCGTTGCGGTGGTGAATCGATTAGTGATGAAAACGCAGGTGTTTCGTTGTTTGCCATGCCGAGTAGGACGCGTTTCAAAAAATGGCGTAGCTGGCGAATATTGCCTGGCCAATCATAAAGCGCAAATTGAGTCAGTAACGAGAAGGATAAATTTTTATTGGCGATATTGTTCAGTGATGGCGATTGCATTAAATGCATGATCAATACGCCCAAATCTTCGCGTCGGTTACGCAGTGGTGGCAAATTGATTACAAAGCTTTCCAATCTGCGTAATAGTGCGGGATTGAATCCGCCACCATATAAATCCTGATCGGTAGCAGCAATGATGCGTGCAGTTGTTGTTAAATCTTTGGATGCTCCCAAAGGGCGATAGTCGCCGGTTTCCAGTACGCGCAATAACATGGGTTGCACGCTCGCTGGTGCGTTGCCTATTTCATCGAGAAATAATGTTGCGTCCTCTGCTTCCTGAAAAAAGCCATTGCGTGCAGTTTGTGCGCCGGTATAAGCGCCTTTGGCGGCGCCAAATAAATCGGCAGCGGCGAGATCGTCATTGAGTGCGGCCATATTCACACTGACCAGAGGTTTATGTTTGCGCAGGCTTAATGCATGAATCGACTGCGCCACCACTTCTTTTCCGGTCCCTGTTTCGCCTAGCAGCAAGACAGTTGTATCAGTTGCGGCGACCTGACGAATAAGGTCACGGACTTTTTGTGTGCTGCTGCCTACGCCGATTAATCCGTCGATGGCATTATTTTTTGGCAGAGCCGTTAACCAGTGCAGGCACAAGAGTACCGCACGGCCCAATCCGAGAATGGTTCCATTGCTAATTTGATCGGGTTGTAAGTAATGATTGCCGTGAATTTCCTTGCCATCCAATTCCACTAACATGCGGCCGGCCAGTACGGCGATGGTTACACCGCCTTGCAGGTCAACCGATAGCTCCAGTGGGCTGCGCGATATCCCGCCATGGCCGAGCGCCAAGCCTGGCTGTTCAGGTTTGCTGAAAAGTGGGTGATAACGACTAATGGCGAGGTTTTGACCGGTAATAATTGTCTGGTCCCCTATGCGCTCCAGCTCGGGGTGCCAGATGATGGTCAGGCAAAGCAGCGGATTTTCAACCTGTAGGGCGCGCGTAATGGGGGAAGTTAAGGTGAGATCGGCATTGTTCATGGTGCTTCCTTGAGGTAACAACGTTATGCGGAGTAGTTTACAAGAAAATTGCTAGGCGTTTTTTATTGGCGATAGCCTCTGCTATTCTTGCCTCTATGAATTCACCTGACGAATTCAGCGTACGTAGCCGGTCAGGCGATACGCCCATAAAATCAATAACGCGGGTTTTTTTATGTACACATTTTTAAGAATGGTTAAGTTGCTGTCAGTTGTCGCCTTGTTTCCCCTAGTATCCGCCTGCGCGCCCGAGGTGGGGAGCCCTGATTGGTGTAAATCGATAGAAGAAAAACCCAAAGGCGAACTCACTATGAATGAAGCCAAGGATTACGCCAAGCACTGCGTGTTTAAATAACCAACTGCTGGTTAGCGCATCTTACAATTAGAGTCCACAGCCAGAGAGAAGATCCCCTGCCACGAGGGTGATTGGCCGTGCTTACATGAGAAAGGCCTAATGAAAACTAACTTTCTAAATATCCACGACCTGGTGTTGGTCCTCACGGCAGTGGAGTGCTGTGTGTTGGCGGTTTTGTTGAATTTAATACCTGCCAAGCATATGCAGCCGCGCCGCATTCTGTCCGGTTTTTTTCTGCTCATCGCGCTGGTATTAACAACTACCCTGATTGTTTGGAATGGCGATTTAAAAACGACACAAATTAACCATTCACCTTTTATTATTACGATCTTATCGGCCTGTTTATTGTTGCAGGGGCCGGTACTGTATTTTTATCTGCGCTCTCTCTCACAGAAAGTTGAATTACTGCGCTGGCGAAATTTGGTGCATCTGGTCCCATCATTGATTGCTGCAATTCTTTTAGTTGTGTTTGATATTAATAGTGTGGAGTGGCAGCCTGTGACAGAGTTGGCCGGCGCGGAAAATGCAGCAGTCGCATTTGTGTGGGCGTTGGTAAAATTGTCACCACTCGGTTACATCATCGCCTGCGTGATTGCCGAATATAAATTGCGCGATAATTTAAAACATTTGTATGCCGATATTTCTATGTCGGAATTAAAACTCGCGGATGTGGTACTCGCCGGTTTTTGCCTGCATTGGCTCTGGTCACTGCTCGCCTATTTGCTGGAAGGCTGGGTGAGTGCATCGGTGAGCGACACGCTTGGCATTATCGACAATTACCTCACCGTCATGTTGGTGAATGGTTTATTTGTCTTCGGGTTGATCAATACCCGCCAGTTGCTCAGTGTCCATGTAGTGCCAACCGCTAAACCTGTGCAGCCGACCAAAATGGATCACAAGGTCGAGATCATTGAAAAAGCGATTCATCAAGATAAGTTGTTTTTGGAGAGCAACATCAATCTTGAACGTTTTGCTGAGCAGATTGGGTTAAAACCGCGCGATATTTCCGCGATTTTAAAGATGCATTACCAATCGAATTTTTTTGAATTTATCAATCGCTATCGTGTAGAAGAGGCCAAGCGTTTGCTGGTTTTGCCAGAATTAAAAGACGAAACGATTCTGGAGATTATTTACAAGTCGGGATTCAACAGCCCATCCGCATTCCACCGCTTTTTTAAACGCATGGTTGGTGTAACACCTACTGAGTACCGGCAGCGAGGCAGTATTACTAATTAATCCGTTTGAGCTTGACTTACACAAACAAAAAGCCCGTTAGATAATTAATCTAACGGGCTTTTTTATGGGTAGATATGGNNGCTGTGCACTGTGTAAGCCGCCACTTTCGTTAATATGTCGTTGAACGCCTGGGTTTGCTCTGCACCTTCAGCACATGCCATCTTTGTGCCCGCCATTTCATCAAGAGTGAGTTTGTCGCTCTCAAGGAGGTAACTGCCCATTATGCGATTGCAACCATCCGAGCCTGATACACGGTTTTCTGCATTAAAGGTAAGGTGCGGTTCGCTCTGATTTTCAGCCACAGTAACTTCGGTGTCGTTGATCAGAATTAGTTTCCAGTAGGTATTCAGTAGTTCACCATTGGGCGGACTGGGTGTTTCTGCTGGCGTTATAGCGACGCCTGATGTTGTGGCTACCACCACCTCGTTCGATGCAGTAGAGCTTTGGGTTGAGCTGTTTGGCGCCGTATCTTGTTTGGGGGAACAGGCAGTGTTGAGTATCACTATTGCCGATAAAATGCCTAATAATGTTTTGTTCATCGTCTAAATTCCTTTGTTAATGGATAGTAAAAACTCCGGATTTCATCGAGCTGAAACCAAAGCCGAAAGTTTGATAGTGGAAGTATAAGGCTGCGTATTAGCTTGCTCCGTGCGCTATAGCACTTTCTGCCAATAACCGACATCAAGCCAGCGCTCAAATTTACGCCCCACTTCGGTAAAGTGCGCAATCTGCTTAAAACCAAAACGTTCATGCAATTTTGCGCTTGGCTCATTGGGAATAGCGATGCACCCTAACAATACATGGCAGCCTTTTGCCTTAAGTTGTGCAATTAATTCTTCATATAACGCACTGCCATAGCCTTTTTGAGTTGCATCGTGTTTTAAATATACGGTGACTTCAGCAGTGTGTTTATAGGCGCTGCGCTCTTTCCATTTGCTTGCATAAGCATAACCCACTATTTCGCCTGCATCTTCACACACTAACCAAGGATAAAGTTGTGTGTAGGCCGTAATGCGCTCTTGCATTTGCGTAACCGTGAGTTGTATTTCCTCAAAGGTAATCACTGTGTGTTTGATGTAGTGATTGTAAATGGCGCAGATGGCGGCGGTGTCGTTGGGGGCGCAGGGGCGGACTTTCATGCTTGCTCCGTTAGCAATAACGCTGAATTAATAATCTGCGCATATTCTCCATCCAAATTCGCTAGCGACATTGCATGTATTTCCTGGGCTGTCCTTTCCTTGCCAAAGTAATCGGATTTTGTAAAGGTAAAACATGCATCCTCAACGATAACAACCCTGAAGCCAAGTCCACTCGCCGTTCTTGCCGTGGATTCAATTGAGTTGTTAGTGGAGGCGCCTGCCAATACCAGTTTGCGAATATTTTTTTGCGCAAGAATTTTCTTAAGATCTGTTGTGAGCATCGCACAGGGGATATTTTTTTCAATAACCAGCTCACCACCTTGCGGTGAAAAATCCGGTTTGAATTCAAAACCTTGTTGTTCTGGCCAAAAAACCGATTCGGGTTCGCGCGAGCGGTGTCTGACGTGAATGATTGGCATCCCGGCAATACGCCATGCATTGAGGAGTTTTAGCATGACGGTTTCTGCATCAGGATTATTTCTCGGCCCGAGTTTCGGGTTATCTAATCCTTGTTGTTGGTCGATAATGATGAGGGCGGTGTTTGGGAGATTTAACATGCTGAATTCGCCTTAATTTATATCGGACAGGTTTTCATAGACTTCAATTACTGTTGAATATTTTTTCAATGTTGTGACAATAATCGGCATGGGTTCGGCCCAGATTTCCGGCAGATCTTTTTCTTCAGGCTCTTTGATCGCAAATGCAAGCTGTTCTTCCGGTGGAGTAAATTGTGCCGAAACGCCGGGCTTATTTCCTCTTGCATCAACTCTGTACCAGCCAAAATCAGTCAAATAAATAGTGTTGAGACCATGCAAGCAATAGGGTGCGCCGGCAGTGCCTACGCTCAATCTTTGATAGCACAATCCTGCAGGAATATTGTTTGCACGCAACAGTGCTGCCAACAAGTGACTTTTGGCGTAGCAGTAACCGGTGCCGTGAATAAGCACATCGGAGGCTTTGCAGGTCACCGGGTTTTTACGGAAATCCCAGCTGTGTTGAATTTCATCGCGTACAAATTCGAAACAGGCTTTGGCTAATTCCAGTTCGCCCTGATGGTTGCGCGCAAGCTGTTGTGCTTTTTTGGCAATTAATGGGTGGGTAAAATCGATGTAATTACTGGGGGATAGATAGGCAGCCAGCGGGGTTTTTACGACCTTCATTGTTAAGTCCTTAAAACGGGTAGTCTAATTGCGCCAGATATTGGCGCAATTTCCGTAATCGCGCCACAATTGCGCCATCAAATAGTCAAAAACTGGCTAATTGCGCGAATTGGTCTGGCTTTGTGGTAAAAAAATTGGCTGAATCCAATTCCTCAAAATCCGCATCTAAGCCAAAACAGTCGGTTCACAAAGGGGGGTATATGTTGACGTTTATCTTGTGGTTATTGTTATGGGTGATCTGTTGGCCCTTAGCGTTGCTCGCGTTGGTGCTTTGGCCAATTGTCTGGTTGATCTCTATTCCTTTTCGAATCCTCGGCATTGCATTTGATGCGGTGTTCGCGTTTCTGCGCGCACTCTTGTTTTTGCCGTCGCGGATTCTTGGTTATAAACAGTAGCCCGTATGGAGTGTAACGGAATACGGGTTGTATTTATCTTGCGCCCACATTCAAAATTCCCGTATTCCGCTAGGCTCCATACGGGCTACGGNNAGCCGTCTATACGTTTTTGTGCGCACCGCTATTTCCAACGTGCATAGATTCAACCCGGCTAGGTGTGCTCACGCACAGAGGCTTGTTGCAATGCAGTGTAAGTTAAATGCCTTAACTAAACAGTGAGGCACAACATGAGCAATCAACAGGCGGTAAAGCAAGAGGTGGGTGTGTGGATCGATCACAAAGAAGCATTCGTGTTGTTCAACGGTGATGATAAAACCGATGCGCAATCGTCTACTGAAAAACATATCCGTTATTCCGAACATGCCACAGAAGGCGCAAGTCCATCAGAAGATCAGCGTGAAAGACGCCATGTCAATCGTCTTAATCAAT
>DQHS01000057.1 GCA_003524365.1 Cellvibrio sp.
AAGCTGATCTCGGTAATGGAAAATATTTAAATCCCATTATGGCGGGCGATCACCCAGACCCCAGCGTGCTTAAAGATGGTGATGATTACTATATGACGTTTTCATCGTTTGAAGCCTACCCTGCCCTCACTATTTGGCATTCAAAAGATTTGGTGAACTGGCAACCCATCGGCCCCGCGCTGAAAAAACATGTCGGCAGTATTTGGGCACCGGAACTAACCAAACACAATGGCCGCTTTTATTTATATATCCCCGCAAAATTACCAGGCAACAACAATATTTATGTGATCTGGGCGGATGATATTCGCGGCCCTTGGTCGGAACCTATTGCGCTGAATAATGACCGGATTGATCCTGGTCATATTGTCGGTGAGGACGGTAAACGCTATTTATTTTTATCCCACGGCGACCGAGTGCAATTAAGTGATGACGGTTTGAAAATTGTAGGTGAGATGGACCATGTGTATGACGGCTGGCAATATCCGGAAGAATGGGATGTAGAAAGTTACGCACAGGAAGGCCCCAAAATGATGAAGCATGGGGACTACTATTACATGACGCTCGCACTTGGTGGAACTGCTGGCCCACCAACCGGGCATATGGTGGTTTCGGCGCGCGCAAAATCGATTAACGGCCCTTGGGAAAATTCACCTTACAATCCGATTATCCGCACCAAATCGGCGGCAGAAAAATGGTGGTCAAAAGGTCATGCGACTTTAGTAGAAGGCCCGGGTAGCACCAACAAAAACCCCCGCGCAAAAAATAAAACAGAGTGGTACATGATGTATCACGCTTACGAAAATGGTTTTCACACCCTCGGCCGCCAAGCCATGATGGAACCGATTGAGTGGACCAAAGACGGTTGGTTTAAAGCCAAAGGCGTCGATGCAGGCAAGCCGATTCGCAAACCCAAAGGTGGTGAAGCTGTACCGCACGGCATGGCCTTGTCCGATGATTTTTCTACCAATAAATTTGGTGTTCAGTGGAGTTTTTTTCGCGGCGACGTTACTGAAAACCAACGCGTGAATTATAAAAATGGTGCGCTCGAATTAACCGCGAAAGGTACATCGCCGAGTAATACGTCACCGCTGACTTTTTTAACCGGCGATCAGGCATATCAATTTGAGGTGGATATGGAAATCGATCCGGATGCACAAGGTGGCGCGCTGTTATTTTACAACGACAAACTCTACGCCGGTGTTGGGATCAATAAAAATGGAATGGTGTTGCATCGCTACGGTATGGATCAACGCACCACTCCCAAACCCGATGGTATGCAAAATACACTGCGCATACGAGTGACGAACAATCGCCATGTTTTAACCATCCACACCAGCACCGATGCAGGAAAAACTTGGGTGAAATACGGTGTGCAAATGGATGTGACGGGATACAACCACAATGTCGCGTACGGATTTATGAGTTTGCGCCCGGCGATTTATGCAGCAGGAAAAGGTAAGGTTCGTTTTAGTAATTTGGTGTATCGCGCGCTGCCGTAAATAAAATTATTTCATTTTGTTGGTTGGTGATAAATAAAAAAGGGATGCCAGTTAACTGGCATCCCTTTTTCACATCATCGAGTTTAATTAAAACTTGTAGCTGGCACCCACAAAGTAACTAGCACCGAATGAATGGTTGCGCACCACACGCGCAACACCTTCTGTCTCATATTCGTGTTGCGGCTCGTCGAATATATTGACCCCTTTAAAGGTAATCTTAAGTTGTTCAGTCAAGTCGTAACTCGCCGAAACACCCACAATATTGCTGTCATCTACTACGCGGGTTTGCCATAAGTTTGCCCCTGTACCAATATTGCTGAAATATTCCCCACGGTATGAGTTACTGATACGTGCCTGAAACTTTTCACCTTCCCAATAGAGGGTGAAGTTATAGGACTGCTCAGAGACATTGATCATTGGGCGCCCGGTGTCAGTTGCAGCGTCTACATAGGTGTAGTTGGCTTGAATACCAAAACCTTTCACCCAATCAGGACCAGGAAGGAAAGACAGCTGTTGTTGCCAGGAAACTTCGGCACCTTCAATCATGGCGCCACCGCCATTGATTTTACGGCTCACACGGAATTCCTGATCACGTAATTGATCTGCCTGCGCGCCCAGCAAACTGTCTGGCAAACCCAGTTCAGACCATTGGATAAATGTAGTTTCGGAAGTTGGGTATGACTCCACATCTTTTTGGAAGAATGTCAAACCTGCCAGCGCATCATCAGCGTAATACCATTCCAAACCTAAATCATAAGATTCTGCACGGAAGGGTTCGATGAAAGGATTACCGTAAGAAACTGCTGGTTGGGTGCCGAAAATAGTAACCGAACCACCAGGATTCAAGTCGGTTAACTCAGGGCGCGCCAATACTTTCGCGGCAGCTGCTCTTAACACCAGATCTTCAGTCAGGTTATAAGCCAAGGTCATGGAAGGCAGCGTATCGCTGTAGTCATGCTTAACTTCAACTGGAGTAACCGCACCTTGCACCACTGTAATACCACCAGCAGTCAAATCAGTTTGCGCTTCACGCACACCGATATTACCGCGCAAGCGATTACCAAATACTTCAGTGTCTACATTTACCTGTGCAAAATAACCCAGCACATCCTCCTCTACTTCGCGTGTACTACCTGCGACCACGCCGTATGACCAACAGCCTGAATCCAAGAGTTCGTTTCTGCGATTAAAGTCTGGCAGGAAGAATGATTGCCCCCCAGCATTAACAATCGATCCATCGTCAGCGGTAACAACTGGAGAAATTCCACAAGCAACTCCATCATTCACACCATCTACACCAGTAGTTATATCTGCATTGGTAAAGGTTTTGTCCGCTTGCAACCCATCTATCTCATAACCATAGGATTTTTGGGTCACACCGGCTTTGAGTGTGTAACCCTCAGCAAGGTCGTACTCAAAATCAATTCGAGCCATATCGGTATTGGANNGTCATTACTGGCGAATTCATGTTGGTAAAATCCCAAGTGATGGTATCACCAGCATCAGCATAGGCAGCGGTTAACTCTTTACGGGTATCGCCGCTACTGTAGTGCTCATAAATAACAGTCACTTCATTGTTATTCATTTTGGACTCAGTAGTACCTACCAGCGCATTCATTCTGAAACCGTCAGTAAACTCATGCTTCAGGTTCGCTGAAAACTGGGTAAACTCTGAATCCCAATTTGCAGTAAAGGCCTCAGAACGGAAGTCGGCATTTTCAACTTCTGCCGACACCATGGTGAGATTCTCATCGATGGTGTAATCCAATACGTTCATCTGGTTAATACCAGTGGCGCCAGTGCGCGCCAGAGAAATTGCCCCCAAATAAGGCTCATCACGTGTAACGTCGATCTTGGAATAAAGACCATCGATAGTGAGCAAGGTGGCGTCAGCAATTTGCCACTGGAAGCTGGAAGTGATCCCTAAACGTTCCTGGCTATTGGACTTGTCTGCCAAGCGGGGAAGACGCGGTGCCCATGAACTGCGAACTGCGGCCAATTCGCTCGGAGAGCAGCTAGTACATTCGAACCTGTTGTTACTCGCACCTTGTTTAGCCCAACGGAGTGATTCTGCACCCAAAACTGGCGCTTCTTTTTCCGAGTAAGCTACTGATGCCAAAAAGCCCACTGTATCGTTACTGGTACTAAAAAGACCGGACACGCGCGGCACCGCTTTTCCTGAGCCATCGTAGTAGCCCATTTCAGCATTGGCTACTGCAGTAAATTCATCATAATCAAAAGGGCGCCCAGTAGTTAACGCAACAGTTGCACCCAGTGAACCATCTTCCAATTCGCCAGATGTTGACTTATACACATCCAAACGACTGAATAACTCTGACGCAAATACGTTAAAGTCAAATGCACGACTGGTACGCACACCACCAGAACCGGCCGCCAAAGACTGCCCCTGCATACCGTTCACCGTCACCATAGTGAACGCATCACCAAGGCCACGCACGGTAATGGTACGACCTTCACCGTCGTCTTGTGCTACTGCCACTCCGGGAATACGACCTAATGATTCAGTCAGGTTTTGATCCGGGAATTTACCCACATCTTCAGCAAATACAGAATCAACAATGCCGGTTGATTCGCGCTTTACGTTGAGCGCGTTTTTCAAACTCTGCGCATAGCTGCCAGTAACAACAACTTCTTCAATATTACTATCTTGTGAGTGAACGGCAGGTGCTAATGATGCGACTGCAATGGCTAACACAAGCGGATTAAGAGTGAATTTTCTCATGGCTATTCCCAGGTTTTATTGTGATGAACTCAATTTGTTTTTATTGGTATTAGGGACGCGAACATGCCGATTGGGTTTAGCTGCCAGAGCTAATTTTTTATAAGTACTTTTTTATGGCCGACACCGAAAGAAAACCTATTCGCTAAAAAAGCCACCACAATGCAGTGGCAAGCAGGGGAATAGGCATCCTCATGGATGGCCTAAAATTATTATTATAGTCACTGTAAATATTTGCAATCACTGGCGAATATTTTTTATCAGATAATAATTTTGTGTGTATTTATTACCCACTTATTGTAATGATTTCGTTTACATCGCACACAATACCTACACTGAAAACGATTACATTAAATTTGTAATATAACAATATTGATGAGTGATGCGCATTTATCAAAATTAAAAATATCCTAATAAATATAGAAAAATATGATGAACATCCCTAACACACTTAGAAAAAGATAAAATCATGATGCAGCTTGATGCCAGAGCTGGGTTTATGGGGAAAGGGTTCTTACGGGCTTGGTATTTATGAAGCGGAGGAGGTATTTGATGGTGTTACAGCGGCACTGGCGAGGCCAGTGCCGCTGTTATTGGTGTAGGGCTTTATGGAGCGAGGGCTGTTTTAACGGTACTAAAGCGGTTACTACGGTTGATATCAGAAGCGGAATACTCCGCTAACTGATAACAAATCAACATCCTGATCGTTGAAAAATATCCGACGGCCAGAAAGACCAAGGCTAAAGCCCTCGACCAAGGCAACATCAATCCGCGCCCCGATAAGCGGATCAATACCATCATCTTCTTGAAGTGAGAAAGCAGCATTATCCAATTCCACTTCGCCTTTCCAGATAAACACACCGGCCTCTGCCGAAAGGGTGATTGCCGATCCAGCTTTGAAACTCAGACCTTGAACCAAGGTTGCACCTGTCGCGGTAACCGGGTAGTTATCGGCGAAATCGTTGGCGAAGGCGCCCAGATCAGTATCGCCATCCAGTGTCAGGCCAACTTCTACATCGCCTAAATCCAGGTAACCTACCTCGCTATAGGTCAACTCACTCCACTGGTAACCAACGGCCAGTTGATAGCCGGAGCGCTCCTCTTCGTAGCGGTTGAGCGTGAATTCGTGACCGGCATTAGTGAGTGCATTGTTAAAATCTGCCTCGCTTTGGCTGCCGTTTACCATGTAGACATCTACCCTCAGGTAAGCACTTTCCATCGCTTGGGTATTGATGGAAAACAGCGCTATAGCGATGGCAGCCCAACGCGCCGGAGCAGCGCGCCTGATCAACACCAATCCACCTAGCACCAGCAACCAGAGCATGGGGATTGCACCGCCGCCTTTGGAGTTGACCTGTACCGGCGGCTTGGNNACTGGTGGTGGCGGTTCAACTACCTTGGCCTCACTCACCGCACCCGGATCGACCACCGCAGAGTTCACCAAACCATCGTCGTCGTTCGGGCCACCATCTTCGAGCGTCAACTGCACGCACAGATGCCCCGCCGTCAAACCAGAAGTCCAATCGGGTGTTCCCGGTGGTGGGCAATAACCCGGGTTACCCGCTGCTGAATGGAGTGCATTATCGGCATCGCTGACAAAGGTGACCCAAGCGCCATTCTTGAATTTGCGGTAAACCGCATTAGCCGGAATTGGCGCCTGTTGCGGGATAACCACCCGCACTGATTGACCGGGCGTTGGCAGGTCGCTAATCGTAAAGTCAAAGATACCGCCGACTGGCTCGAAGGCTGGGTCGACAATCAAATCGTCCAGACTACCAACTTCATTATCCAGAACTTGCACACCACCTGAGGTACTGCCTCGCGCAAATAGGCCAAGACCACAGCGTACTCCCGGATCACATTCAATCAGGTAGGAATTAGTGGTATTACCCTGCTGCGGCAGGATATTTGGCGATGGCATGTTATCGAGATAATCCGGTATGCCGTTATTGTCGGTATCACCCGCACCTTCTAGCTCATCGCTGATACCGTCCTGATCAGTATCAGTATTGGTATCCAGCACCGGCAGGCTGGCAATCACGCGGAAATAAACCTGTGCCTGAACACTGGCTCCCGCCGAATCGGTCACAGTGACCTGTACTTGATGGCCACCAGTCAGATTGGTCGGATCAAAGCTCCTATTGGCATCGGTCGGATTGCCATCGGTATCAGCCAAGCCACTGGTGGCGGACCAATCGAAGGTATGGGTATCTAACACATTGGAGTCATTCACTTGGGCGCTAACCGTGACTGGTCCACCGTTAGGTGTCACAAGGCTGGTATTCACACCACCCTGGCTAATGCTGAGGCTAACGACAGGTGGAATATTACCCTGGCGAATCTCAATCACATGGTGCCTTGCAGCACCTGCATTTATGCCGCTCCCCAACGCAACAACCAACACGCTGTCACTGAAACCTGTTACGGCTGGCAGTGTTACCGGAATAGCTACCTCTACTTGGCCGGCCTGGGTAAAGGTTGCGGTACCGTTGACCAGATTGTGTTCTGCTGCTGTTGCTGTGGTTTCCGCTGTATTTATGACATAGGGAACACTGAATGGGTAAACAGGCGATGAACCATTGAGCAATATGCGGAATTCAACCTCGCTACCGCGAACAGCGAGCTGGGATTTGCTCATGGACACCAATGGTTTGATGTCAATTATTTGTGTCGCCTCGCCGCTCACACCCACGGCATTGGTAGCCTTCCATTTCACTTGATGGCGACCAGGGGCCAATAACAAGGCATTACTGGAATTCAAACCTTCCAGAATCGTCGTGCAGCAACTGTTACCACTGACACCATCACTCGCCATCGCGTTCAGTATTTGATCCACCTGCGCCTGACTGGNNATGTGGCGGCAACAACAAGGTATTGGTGGCATTCAGTCCCTCAGGATTGGTGGTGCAACAACTGTTGCCACTGACACCATCACTTGCCATCGCTGCCAGTATCTGCTCTATCTGCGCCTGAGTGGCATTACCAGCAAGCCCCAGTAGTTGACGTAAGCTCACCGGCGTAAACAGCGCAGTTGCATTAAGCTCCAGATCAGCAGGCGCGGTCACTATTGGCTGCAAGGGGTCAATTGTTGCAATAACCTCAATATCAAATGCGGGCAAGGCCGCACTAGCCGTGCCATCGCTCACACTGATCACTATGCCGCCGGAGATACCGGCATCGGCATTCGCAGGCGTACCAGTTAAGGCACCCGTTGTAGTGTTGAAACTGGCCCAGGTAGGTTTGTTGATGACGCTAAAGGTCAGTACATCTGCAGTATCAACATCACTCGCGCTCGGGGTGAAGCTGTAGGCTACATCCTGATCCACAGTAAGCGCTGGCGTACCGCTAATAACAGGCAAGTCATTGACGGGTTCAATCGTGATGTTCACTGTGATGCTGGCGATATTCTCACCATCACTTACTTGCACGACAAGGCTATCACTACCGTTGTAGTTGGCGGTTGGGATGTAGCTGATGCTACCGGTATCACTCACCGTGGCACTACCATGTTGCGCAGGGCCGGTCAGGCTCCAGATCAGAGTATCGTCTTCGTTGTCTGTCGCATCCAACACCAACGCAAAGGCAGTTGGTGCACCGTCTTCACTCATAGTGACTCCGACCTCCGAACCCTGACTGATAACGGGTGGCTGATTAGGAAGTGGCGCTACGGTAAAGGAAACGCTCACTGTCAGTGCCGCATCAAAACTGGCATCACCCGCTTGATCCGCACTCAGGGTACAAGTCCCCTCAGCCAACAAAGTCACCACACCGGCACTGGTTACGGTACATACCGTCAGAGTCGATGAAGTAAAGAC
>DQHS01000158.1 GCA_003524365.1 Cellvibrio sp.
CTGGCAGCAATACCTCAAATCCAACCTACTCAACTCCATGCTGTCAGGCAAAAAACTCGACGAAAGTAAAACCACATTACGTAAGCGTTACGCCAACCAACTGCGTCGATTGAAGCAACAAACGAGTGAAGAAGCATTCAGTGTAATGATGAACTCTCTCACTATGCTCTACGATCCGCATACCAATTATCTATCGCCTGAAAATGCTGAAAATTTTGACATCAGCATGTCACTTGAGTTGCAAGGTATCGGCGCAGTGCTACAAAGCGATGAGGATTACACCAAAGTCAGCAGCCTGGTTGTTGGTGGCCCGGCCCAGAAGCAAGGCCAACTAAAACCTAACGATAAAATTGTTTCGATTGCACAAGGTACCGATGGCGAATTTGTCGATGTGGTCGGCTGGCGGCTGGATGAGGTCGTAAAATTAATTCGCGGTCCTAAAGGCACAATCGTGCGCCTTGAGGTAATTCCTTCAGATCCTACTGTGACCGTTAATAAAAATATTACTATCAAAAGAGAGACGGTAAAACTTGAAGATCAAGCTGCGAAAAAAGCCGTGTTTGAAGTAAAGAATGGAGACAAGACTTTCAAGCTTGGTGTAATTGATATACCTACTTTCTATATGAATTTTGAAGCCTACCAAAAGGGCGACCCCAACTATAAAAGTACGACACGCGATGTGTTCAACTTACTCAATGAACTCAACAAGGAAAAAGTAGACGGTATTATTATTGACTTGCGCGATAACGGCGGCGGCTCCTTACCCGAAGCAGCCATGTTGACTGACCTATTTGTCGATCCGGGCCCCGTTGTACAAATTCGCCAAAGTGACGATACCATTTCGCGTAACTATCGTGCATATCAACCGGCCGTATATCGCGCTCCGGTCGCCGTATTAATTAACCGCTTGAGCGCTTCGGCTTCAGAAATTTTTGCCGGAGCCATTCAGGATTATGGTCGTGGTATAATTATTGGTTCAACTACTTTTGGTAAGGGTTCGGTACAGAATTTGGTTGAGTTGAAGCATGGCCGCTTAAAAATTACCGAAGCGAAATTTTACCGCATCTCAGGCGACAGCACCCAACATCGCGGCGTTATCCCCGATGTACAATTGCCTAGCCTGTTAGATCCGGATGATATCGGTGAAAGCAGCTATGACAATGCCCTGCCGTGGGATCGTATTCACCCTGCTCCACATCAAAACTACTATGACATCAGCAAATATTTGCCAACAATTGAAACAGACCATCAAGAGCGTATGGCAAAAGACCCTGATTTTGTTTTCTTGAACAAACAAAGCGAAATGTTTAAAGAAGCTGCAGCAAAGAAAACAGTATCGTTACGCTTGGCCACCCGCCAGGAAGAGCAAAAGCAAATGGAAAAACGTGCATTAGATATCGAAAATCAAAAGCGCATTGCAAAAGGTGAGAAGCCTTATGGAGATTATGCTGCACTAAAAACAGCGAATGGTGACGATGAAGACGAAGACGCACCACCGAAAGAAGCCGATAAAGAAATTAACCCTAAAAAAGACCCTTACCTGATGGAAGCGGGTCATGTTCTGGCGGACTTTATCGACCAAATTAAAGCATCAGAGAAAAAAGTCGCCAAGCAATAACGACTTTTACAATTCCACATTTTTATTGCCACACAAAACACCTGATCAGTAATGTTCAGGTGTTTTTTCATAACAGAGCCTTTTATGAAAGCTATCTCATTTAACGTTAACAGTATTAGAACTCGCCTCCATCAATTAGAAGCCGTAGTTGAAAAACACAATCCCGACTTTATTGGCTTACAAGAAACCAAAGTCAACGACCCTGATTTTCCGCTCGATACTATTCAAGCAATGGGCTACAACGTCGAATATTTTGGCCAAAAAACTCACTACGGCGTGGCGATACTTTCAAAGTATCCCTTTAAGAAAGTGATCAAGGGTTTTTCTGGTGATGACGAGCTTGCACAGCGTCGTTTTATCGGCGGCGTGTTTGATACACCCGTCGGCGAAGTAACACTTTTAAATGGGTATTTTCCTCAGGGCGAGAGTCGCGACCACGCGGTAAAGTTTCCCGCCAAACGAAAGTTCTACGCGGATTTAATCAGCTATTTAAAAGATGCCGAGCATGCGGGAAAACAAATTATCCTGATGGGGGATATGAATATTTCACATCAAGATATCGATATTGGCATTGGGGAAGATAATCGCAAGCGGTGGCTTCGCACCGGTAAATGCAGTTTCTTACCAGAAGAGCGCGAATGGTTAAATGAATTACTAGCATTGGGGTTTAAAGACAGTTTCCGTGCGCACTACCCCGACACCTGTGATTTATTCAGCTGGTTTGATTATCGCAGCGGTGGCTTTGAAGATAATCCTAAACGTGGACTGAGAATTGACTTGATTCTTATGACTCAAAACCTGCTCGATAAATGTGTTGCTTCAGGTATCGATTACGATATTCGTGGAATGGAAAGACCTTCCGATCACTGCCCCATCTGGGCGGAGTTTAAAATATAGATAATTGTTTAGTTGCCCGCGCTACCAAATAGTTTGCGGGCAACGTGATGTAGGCTATCCAGCTTCTTCATCCGCAGATCTTCGGCAACTGCTCCTTCAAAATTTCTGCCAATCGCCGTGTTGCTGGCCCTGCAAAATCCCGATCTGCGAATGTTAGATAAGTCGTTACTTCACGTATAGAACCCACCTCAACTGGCAAGTATTTTAAGCGCCCGGCTTCAATATCATCCTGAGTATAAGCATCCGGCAACCAGGCATAACCCAAACCCAAACGTATGGCATCCAATGAAGTTTTAATATGGCTAACAGTCCAGCGCTGGTCAGCCTCCTGCCAGCCTTCTGTACGGCGTCGATATTGACCTGAGTCGCGTACAATAATTTGCCTATGCTGACGCATATCCTCGTAATTAATAGGGCGCCCCAACTGCTGTAATGGATGGTCTGCACTGGAAACACCGTGCATCACCACCGTCACTAATTTTTCCCCCATAAACCCCGTTGGTACACGCCCACCAATCGCCAAATCGACTTGACGCTGCAAAAGAGCATCTTCAGTTCCACTCAGCACCGACTCAAAAACTTCAACGCGGGTATCGGGAAAATCCTCGGCAAAAATAGCCAAACACTGCAATACGCGCGCCGGGGGGATGATGATGTCGGCCGCGATCTTCACCAGCGGCTCCACATGAATAGACAAGCACCCAGCCGATTTTTCCAGCCA
>DQHS01000346.1 GCA_003524365.1 Cellvibrio sp.
ACCTTGCCGACCAGATCCGAATTCACGCGCTGGATAAAATCTTCCAAGTTCAGATCGATATCGTCCACATTGCTGGTTAGCTTGGCGGCGAAGTAGTAACGCAGGTATTCCGGATTCAAATGATCAAGGTAAGTGCGTGCATTGATAAAGGTGCCGCGCGACTTGCTCATCTTGGTGCCGTTCACGGTCAGGAATCCGTGCACACAAACTTTGGTTGGTGTGCGCAAATTGGCTGAATGCAACATCGCAGGCCAGAACAGGGCGTGGAAATTCACAATGTCCTTGCCGATAAAGTGATACACCTCAGCCGTGGAGTCCGGCTTCCAGTACTCGTACCAATCTTCGCCTTTCTTATCGAGCAGGTTTTTCAAGCTGGCGATATAACCGATGGGCGCATCCAGCCACACGTAAAAATACTTGCCGGGCTCGCCGGGAATTTCAAAGCCGAAGTAGGGCGCATCGCGGGAGATATCCCACGCCTGCAAACCGGCATCGAGCCATTCAGCCATCTTGTTGGCGACTTCATCCTGTAAATGACCAGCGCGGGTCCAGCCTTTCAAAAAGTCGCTGAATTCGGGCAGAGTAAAAAAGAAGTGTTCGGAATCTTTCGCCACTGGCGTTGCGCCGGAAATCGCCGATTTGGGATTAATTAAATCCATAGGCGAATAAGTTGCGCCGCACTTTTCGCAGTTATCGCCATATTGGTCTTCGGTTTTACATTTCGGACAGGTGCCCTTGATGTAACGGTCGGCGAGGAACAGCTGCTTTTCCGGATCGTAAGCCTGGGTGATGCTTCTGGTCGCGATATGGCCGTTGGCCTTCAAGCGGCCGTAAATCATGTTCGAGAGTTCGTGGTTTTCAGTGCTGTGCGTCGAATGGTAATTATCAAAGGCGATATTAAACGCCGCGAAATCCGCTTCGTGCTCGGCTTTGACATTGGCGATTTGCTGCTCGGCTGAGTGACCAAGCTGCTCGGCTTTCAACATAATCGCAGTGCCGTGGGCATCGTCCGCACACACATAGATGCAATCTACGCCGCGCAGTTTTTGGAAGCGCACCCAAATATCGGTCTGGATATATTCCACCAAATGGCCAAGGTGAATCGAACCGTTGGCGTAAGGTAATGCGCTGGTGACCAAAATTTTACGGGGCAATTGAGTCATGGATGAAAACCTGTGAAAGCTGGAATCTGGAGCCGGTCGCAACCAGCCGAAAAAATGGGGCGCACTATAGCATTTTTCGCGCATGCAATCAGGCCGGAACTATAGCGGCTATTTTTCAGTGGTGGCTGTTTCTTGAACGATAGCTGCTGCATAATCGGACGGCAGTATTGGGAGCATTGAGCTCACATGAGGTGCACTGGGCTGTCAGACCATTATTTACAAATTACATCTTTAAAGGGGATTGCGATGGACAATAATCAGGATTCAAATCAACAGACGTCGACTACCGATGTCTCGATCACCGTGTCACAGGATTCAAAAAACCTCGCGTTATTGTTGTGGCTGGGGACCATCTTTTTTGGCTTTATCCCCGGTTTGGTAATGTATCTGGTGAAAAAGGACGATGCCTATATCCTCGACCAGAGCAAAGAAGCGCTCAATTGGTCAATCACCGCGTTAATTGGTTATGTCGCCGGTATGATACTGACCATTATTTTGGTTGGCGTATTGGTTATGTTCGCAGTAGGTATTTGTCATCTGGTGTTCTGCATCATGGGGGTGATCGCTGCATCGAGCGGTAAACCTTTCCGTGTTCCCTATGCATTGCGTTTGATTAAATAATTGCGGTGTAAAAAAGGGCAGAGTTTCTGCCCTTTTAAATTTTTAATTAATCCTGATCGTAAGGTTTGTATTCAATTCGGGTGATATACAAAAATTCCTCACCCTCCGTTTTTTTAGCACGATTTCATCTTCGGTTCGTTTGCCCATCATCGCGCGCGCTAAAGGCTAAGCTCCGCATACTTTATAATTTTACAAGGTGATATATGGCATACACATTGAAGGTGAAGGCGAGGTAAGCGCGCAGCTAAAGTTTTGTCAATTAAAGACAGCCGCGACTATCGGAATACTTACAAGCTGTAAGCTACTTTCAAAATGGGTTGGCCATCATGAAAGAGCGTGCTAAACATTTGGGTGGAGAGTTGACGGTGTCAACCCGGGTTTCCGGTGGTGTGTTGGTCGGCTTTGATTTTATTCCCGATTTCATAAAAATTCGACAAAAAAGCGGGATCATTACTTCCGATATATTTAACGACTTGGCATAAGCATTAATTAACTGATACCCAATAACTTAATTAATGCAGGTTGTTTTTGTTTTGGTAGTAGATCGGCCAGAGTGTATTGATCGAGCACGTTAAAAAAAGCTTCCAATGCTGCCGCAAATACACTTTTAAGGTGGCATACGGGTGTGATGGTACAGCCCTGAGCGCCCGTGAAGCACTCTACTATTGCTAGATCCTGCTCAGTGTCACGCACTAGCTTACCGATATTAATATCGCCAGCGCGGCCATTTAAGCGCAGCCCGCCATTCTTCCCCCGCACCGCAATTAAATAGCCTTTGGCGTTGAGTTCCT
>DQHS01000067.1:0-9608 GCA_003524365.1 Cellvibrio sp.
TTCACCTTCACCGTCCAGCTCCGCAATGCCCCGGCGCATCTCCGGCCCAAGTTGGATATGGGCGACGTCGGCGAGGGTAACGGGGATGTTATCGACTAATTTCAGGGGGATAGATTTGAAATCCTCCAGCCTGCGCAAATAACCGCTGGCACGGATCATCAATTCCGCTTCACCCAGTTCAACAACACCGCCGCCAGTTTCCTGATTGGCTTGCTTTATTGCGGCAATCACCACTTCATGGGACAGGTTATGGGCTGCCAGCCGAAGTGGGTCACNNACCTGGAATTGTTTGACCATTCCGCCCACCGCAGCGACTTCGGCTACATCGGGCAGCGGCGCCAATTCAAAGCGTAAAAACCAATCCTGCAGTGCCCGCAGTTGGGCGATGTCCTGCTGGCCGGTTTTATCGGCCAGGGCGTACTGGAATATCCAGCCTACACCGGTGGCGTCCGGCCCCAGTGCCGGTGTGGCGTTGGCTGGGAGTTGCCCCTGCAGCTGGCTTAAGGATTCCAATACCCGGGAGCGCGCCCAGTAAAGGTCGGTGCCATCCTCAAACAGCACATATACAAAACTATCGCCATACATTGAATAACCGCGCACGGTTTTGGCGCCAGGAACCGAGAGCATTTTACTGGCCAGGGGGTAAGTTACTTGATTCTCCACCAGCTCTGGCGCTTGCCCCTGCAGGCTGGTGCGGATAATGACTTGCACATCCGACAAGTCGGGCAGGGCGTCAATCGGTGTGGTTTTTACCGCCCAAATGCCCCAGCCGGTGAGCAGCAGTGAGGCCAAGAGTATCAATACCCGGTTGGCGACAGACCAATGGATCAAACGGCTAATCATGGTTGTGGTTCTCCATCGTATTCTCCGCCGCTGTTGGTGCTATACCCAAAAAGGAGGCTTCGGAATCCAACAGAAATTGGCCGCTCGCGACTACTTCCTGATCTTCATGTAAGCCCTGCAAGATGCGGGTGTGGGAGCCTTGTTCATGACCTGTGATCACCACTACCGGCATAAAACTACCGTCGGGTTCGGCCACCATCACCAGCACCCGTTTGCCGGTGCGGATGACTGCTTCAGTAGGCACAAACAACCCGGTTTCCCGGGTGGATGATTGCAGGATCACGCGCCCGCTGGTGCCGGGTTTGAGGCGTCCTTCGGGGTTATCCAGCAGCATGCGCGCGGTCAGGGTGCGGGTATCTGCATTCACGGTGGGCAGCAAGTATTCCAGGTGGCCGGTCAGCACCGGGTCAGCGGCATTGGTGGGGTAGAACCTGGCACTGTCGCCAGCGCGCAGGCGGTTTGCCTGCGCTTCAGGAATAGCGGCTTCCAGCCAGAGGCTGTCCAGATTATTGATCTTTGCCAGAGTCGCGCCGCTGGCCAATGCCATACCGGTTTTAACCTCCAGCATGTCAATCACCCCGGCGATGGGTGAGGTGAAGGTGAGACGAGTCACGGGTTGGCGGGTTTTTTCCACCTTGGTAATCAAGGCATCGGGCATGCCCAGTAGTTGCAAGCGGGCGCGCAAAGTCGCCAACAAGTTGGGGTTTTGGTCAATGGGCTGGGAGAGCAGCTCGTTTTGCGCATCCAACCATTCGGGAATGTCGAATTCGGCAAGCGGCTGACCGGCGCTGACCTGATCACCCTCCGCTAGCGGCCAGGTTTTTTCCACAAAACCGGCCGCGCGTAATTGCACTATCGCTTGGTTGCGCTGGTTAAACTGTAGTTGCCCGACCAATTCCAATTCGCTGTGTATTGGCAGACGCTGCACTTTGGTTTTGCGCATGCCCAGGTTTTGCACCAGCGCTGGGTTGATGCTTAGCCCCGCTGCGCTGGTGGCCGGTTCGGCGTATTTTGGCACAAGCTCCATATCCATAAACGGCGATGGCCCCGGCTGATCAAAATGCTGGTCGGGCACCATGGGGTCGTACCAATAGAGCACTTTGGTTGTTTGATCGGCGGCTTCTGCAGCGGGAGTATGTGTCTTGTGGCTAGAAGTTAAATTCGCACCAATGGCAATGCCAAGTGCAAGGGAGCCTATCGCAATAGGTGCCCACAGGCGTAGGGACTGAGGTTGCATAAAAAATTCCTGAAAGACGATAAAAATCGTCCGCCTGAAAAGCCGTGTAGAGGCCTAGCCCCTTGTTGACTCAAGCGGTGCTATTAATGTCGATCAGGAAAAGCTTGGGGGGCGCCAGATACTGGCGGGATTTATGTCGGCGGGGCGAGTTAAAGGTGGCTTGGCCAATAGGGAGAGATCTGTAAGCGAGGTAAAAATGGTTGTGGCAGGAAGATAAATCTGGCCTGGCGTTTTACAGAGGTGACAAGTTTTAATTGTTTTACAGGAGTTGGTGTTACTCAGCTCGGTCTCGTCCGGGCAGCACGGCATGATGTAGTTGCTATCCGTGTCGCCCATTTTAATTTCCATCGCACAAGGTGATACAGTCAACAACGCGCCTGCCATCACCTGCAGAGGCAGCAGAATACTGAGAATTAGTACAACCATGGCAGTGGATCGAGTCATGATCCGATTGTAGCTTTATGAGTTTGATTTGGCATTACCTAAATCCCCATGAAGCAATGAATCGACCATATGTACTGCTTTCGGTCTATTTATAATGGTCAATCTTTGGATAATCCAGCATTACCTAAAGCAACAATGACAATACCCAATTAACAACACAACTTGCAGATGTTCCTCGAGAGTTGCCTCAAGTGGAACAATGTCGGCGAGAAATCGGATAACGTGAGAGAACCTCATTTTCATGGCACTTCTGGCGCAAGAGAATCCGCAGCACAAACCATTGAGAATTTGGGGTGGATACTCGGTAAGCTTGCAATTGCTGTCGGATATTGCCAGCTCCTGGTTGAAGAAAGAACCGAATTAACGGTAAAACAGTTTTTGATGCTTTAAGTCAGCTTTCGTGGCCCGAGTAACACGCCATTACACGCCAATTGATGATCCCGTTGCGGACAACTACACTGACAAGCTACATGGAGAATTAACATGGCTACAAACAGTAAAATTGAATGGACCGAACAAACATGGAATCCGGTTACGGGCTGCACCAAGATTTCTCCCGGATGCAAATATTGCTACGCGGAGGTAATGGCAAAGCGATTGAAAGCAATGGGAGCTCCGGGTTACGAAAATGGCTTTAACACCATCACGCTGATGTATGAGCGATTGGATCAGCCACTGCATCGCAAGAAACCGACTATCTATTTCGTAAACTCCATGAGCGATTTATTTCATGAGGCGGTGCCTTATGATTTTATTGATCGCATATTTGACACTATCCGTGCGACGCCACAACATGCTTATCAAATCCTCACCAAACGTGCGGAAAGAATGAATGATTACTTCCAGACTAGACAGGTACCTGATAATGCGTGGCTGGGTGTTTCTGTCGAGGATAAAAAGTACGGAATTCCTCGGATCGGTTATCTACAGGCTATTAAGGCGAAAACCCGTTTTCTGTCAATTGAGCCTTTATTAGAGGATCTGGGGCGCTTTTCTCTCAAGGGTATCCATTGGGTTATTGTTGGCGGTGAATCGGGTGTTAAAGCCAGGCCGATGGAAGAATCTTGGGTACTAAAATTACGTGATCAGTGTCAGCGCAATGAAATTGATTTCTTCTTTAAGCAATGGGGTTCCTGGGGGCAAGACGGTGTCAAGCGAACAAAAGGTGCTAATGGCCGACAATTACAAGGCCAAGTGTGGGACATGATTCCAGCCGTTGCCATTTAAAATAATAGGAAAAGGAAACTCCGTGTGAGCCATAAAAATAAAAAATATGATTGGGAAATTGGATCAGAACTTCCGCAACTTGACGAACATAGCGAAACTAAACATCTCATCATAGCCGATTATTTAAAGCGCTATGTTGAGGTGTATATGGCAAATGCTACGATTGAGCGATTGCCACTCACCGTTGTAGATGGCTTTGCTGGTGGAGGAAAATACCGCGCATTTAATCGCAATGAGACAACCGATGGTTCTCCTTTTCTGATCTTGAAATCAATCCAAGAGGCGGAAGCACTACTCAATATCGGTAGACGGAAGCCTCGTTCTATTGATGCCGAGTATCATTTCATTGAAAAAGATGCTCCCCATCTCGACTTCCTGCGGCAAGAATTACACTTGTCGGAATTTGCGCATTTACTTGATTCAAAAATACACCTGTACAACAAAAAATTTGATCAAGTAGCTACTGATGTGATCAAGCGAATTCAACAGCGCAATAAGGGTATGCGTGCTATTTTTATTCTTGATCAATATGCCTATAAAGATGTTCCGTTCAGCATTATTAGAAATATTTTTT
Source organism: Cellvibrio sp. (assembly GCA_003524365.1). Classification (GTDB taxonomy): domain Bacteria; phylum Pseudomonadota; class Gammaproteobacteria; order Pseudomonadales; family Cellvibrionaceae; genus Cellvibrio. Next base: position 4,326 of record DQHS01000067.1, read on the forward strand.
CTAGTACCGCCAGCGAGGTTATTTTGACCTTTAATTTCGACACTCTGCAAAGTTTTCTGGCAGAGAATTCGACTAATAAAAAAGCACTCGAAAATATCAATCTTTCACAATATATCGACTGGAATCGGCTGGCGCTTTTTAAGGAGGCAGGTATGTGGCAACACGCTATTCAAGAGCAGTTGGCAAATGCCATTCTAAAAGGATCTGGCGCAAACCACATGACGTTGTTTTTTATAAAGCCTAAAAAAGGGTGGTGCTATTGGTTGGTGCATTTATCGCAAAAATTTATTGCTCGGGATCTCATGATGAGCCTTCATTGGAAACATTCTAATACCAGTGCAGGGTTTGAACATCATTTGGGTGAAGGTATATTTACACTGGGCTACCAAGCTACTCAAACAGCAGGCCAAATCACTCTTGATTTTGGAGAGGCATTCGATTTTGGATCAAAAGCAAAAGAGCGCTGTATTGAACGCCTGTCAGAATCCATTCCCCGTCTATTGGACAATTGCAATGTACAAATGCCATTTTCACAGCTGACCGACAATATCGGTAGCTTAACGCCCGCCTCAACAATAGAAATCAAAGCTGCACTTCAGTCTTCTATAGACAATAAAGAATTAATGATTGTAACAAAAGATGGCGGTACTCGCCGAAGTGCTAACCAGATTGGACCTTCCGATATCCTCAAATACAATCAAAAACAACTGTTTTTTTAATTACATAAGGAGATAATTAGTGCTTTTGCCTCAGGAATATATTGGTAGACCCCAAGCCTTTTTAAAGCACACCATATTGAAGACGTATCTTGAACGTCTTTTCATGATTATTGGTCAGTCTGAAATTGTTATTAACTATGTGGATTGTTTTGCTGGTCCTTGGTCAGATGAAAATGAAGCGTTAACAGATACATCTATTGGTATATCTATCGCGCAAATGGGAAAAAGTGTAGCCATTTTCAAAAAAACGTTTAAAAGAGATGTTAAGTTCAGAGCGCTTTATATAGAAAAAGACAATGAGGCATTTTCACGTCTGCAGGCATTTTTAGATAAACATCGAGATCCTGCTATTACCGTCGCTTGTATGCATGGTGATTACACCAAACAGATCCCTCATATAGTCGAATGGACGCAAGATCATTTCACCTTCTTTTTTGTTGACCCTAAAGGCTGGAAAAATATTATTGGTGCAACGACAATGAGGTTGTTATTAGAGCGACCCAAAACAGAATTTCTTATCAACCTAATGTACGACTTTGCCAACAGAGCTACTGGCATCGAAAAACATGATCCGGACATGATTGAACTGTTGGGTGCAAAACCTAATTATAATGGCTGTGAAACAGTTTTTGATCGCCAGCGGGCATTTCTTTCCCAGTATCAAAAGAATATAAACTCGATTTATCTCGGTAGGTCTACGTATATCCCTATCAATCGACCCGGCACCAATAAATTACTTTACTTTCTTGTTTACCTGACGCGACATCCGAAAGGTATCATTGTCTTTAAGGAAGCGGCGGAGAAAATGATCTCCGTGCAGCGTATAACGCATAACGAAACTTTGCTGCTAAAACAGTTTGACGCTGCACCTATTACTGACTTATTTGCGGCTGAGGGTGACGTAACACAGTGTATTCCTGCAACTGACAATCGCCTTTCCGCAAAAGTATTTTTGCTAAAAAAACTAACACGCACACCCTTATTAATTGATCACGAACGTTTCGCTACATTTTTGGAAGAGAGTGACCTTTATCCAACTGACTTTCAGCAGGCAATGAAGGAGTTGCTTGATAGTAAGGCGGTATTAAACGTCGATGCTGATGTTAGTAAGCGCAGAACGAAATTCATACAGCCTGACTGGCCGCAAAAGAGCGAACGATGGCAACTATCAGACGAGTAAACGATTCTCCATCACCAAGCATAACTAAATTTGTTTGCTATGGATCATATTGAGATAGGCTTAGTTAGCCTCAAAATGGAGTTCGCTCTAAAAACCAGCTGCGGAATTCACAATGAATACATCACCGGCATTAATTGTTTTTGATCTCTATGGAACACTGGTTCAGTTTGGGATCAAGCATCATCCTTTCCGAAAAATTCTACTTTGGGCAAGGGAACAGGGGCGCAGCCCACAACCAAATGACGCACGTAGACTTATGACGGCAGACAAGGATTGTGCTGAAATGCTGGCAACACTTGGGATTTTTCCACCCGCCAACATGCTCGCACAATTACATCAGGAAATTCAGGAAGAGTTAGCCAGCCTAACTCTCTTTGATGATGTCTTACCAACCCTTGATGCATTGGCCAACCAAGAAATTCCTCTGGCCATTTGCTCTAATTTGGCAAAACCCTACGGCGTAGTGATTGACAAGCTATTGCCGCGATTCAAATTCACCCGGCACCTCAGCTATGAAATTGGCGCAGTAAAGCCTGACAGAGAAATTTACGAATCGATTGTAATGGGCACTTGTTTAGCACCGGGTCAGATCTTCTTTATTGGCGATACATTGCTGGCTGACTATGATGGGCCTACACAATTCGGGTTTCGAGCTAAACATTTGGTAAGAAGCCAGCCATCAGGGAATAATAGCATTGCTTCATTAACGGAAATTTTGCGGTTACTGATTCCCGAAACAGCCTAATGATGAGATGGCATTCGCGCGGTATCTCAAAGCATCCGAAAAAATTGCATTTGAGGTACCGACAACCTCAACAGGCTGATTTACGTTAACCCTGAACTCATTAACGTCAGGAGCCGCAATGACAGCCACCCTCGAAAATATGACCGAAGAGTGCGAAGCCATTCTGATCGCCAGCAGAAATTACAACATTGAAAAGAGTATTTGGCCAACCGATGTCATCACTATCAATTATTTGCTTACCCAAAGCGCAGCGATGAAGAACGTCTATGACGAACTCTCGGTGCTGTCAGCCCAACAAAGAGCACAATTCCTCGATCAATTGGTGGGTACTCTCTCGTTCTGGTCACCAGAAAATGCAATTGAGATGCGCGCAGCACGAAACCGGCTAATTGATGTGAATAGAAAAATCAGCAGTCTGGCGAAAGATCTTGCCGATTTATTAGAGGAACGATCCACCCTTGAAAACCAGCATCCATTTACCTCAAATACCCATTATCACATTGCAAATGTGATCGAAGAAGCTTCTCGTGATAACTATCACTTTCGGAATTTCTTGGCTGAGCTTCTTCAGGCATTAGCGGGTCAATTTGACCTTAAATATTGGCCTTATCTTCCGGCAGTGATTAAGGAAATAGGCGATGACGCCGAAGCAACCGAAATCTACGCAACAGATCCAAGAACGGAGGCTGCAACATCCTCAACTCGATCATCAAAAGCAGATTTCGTCAGAGCAATGCTATCGATGATAGCTGAACTAAAGAGCACGCCCAGTTTGTATTTCTCTAAAAGCTTCAGTTTGAGTGACTCAGCAATGGCAGATCTCGTCAATGTTTGCCTAAAGCTGAGCGTTGAAGAGCTGGTTGATAGCGGCTATGTAAAAATTTACGGCATAGAGAAAAAGGTCTATGTAATGGTAATTGCCCGAATTGATTGTTATTGCTGGATGCTGGTTTCACAATTCACATCGCGGCATGACTGACCAGATGAGATTGAGCGCATCCTNNTGGATACGTAGGCCGAACGACATAGGCAACTTTGGGGTGTCTTTTTTAGACTCTGATAATCCTTTGTGCGTCAGCCAAATGGTCAACATACAAACTGCAGGAGATTCAAAATACCCGCCTATGTCACTGTTAATTTCACCCCAACCGATAAGGAGAAGCTACAACAATATGCCGCTTCATTGACGGCCACACTGGCCAAGCACAGCGGCGAATTTTTGGTCAAAGGCATGTTAGAAAAGCTGTCCGGGGACACCGATTATGAAATGCAAGGCATCCTGGCATTTCCTACGAGGGAACAGGCTATAGGCTGGTATTATTCACCGGATTATCAGGCATTAATTTCTCTATGTGATGCCGGCATGCTCTCGCAATTCCAACTGATCGGCACATAGAGCTAAATACCACCGAGCGCAAATAATGTTGCATTTGTAATGTTTTTTTCCGTCGCAGGTACGTTTGAGGTGAGAGCCGAAGTAATTCCGGATGTAGTATGAAAGGCGTTCTTCAAGTGTCTCCTTGTATAGCCCGAAGATTTAAGCGGGCCAGACCACATTTAGCTTTGGTGTTGCTAAACCAGCATCTCAACGAGCGGCATGAACGCAGATTGTGCGGTAATTGCTTAAGGTTAAATCGGGGGTTTTGACGTTAACCCCCCAGCTTGTTGATCCTTTTTGCCAATCACTTTAACGGGAAATATATGAAAAATGTAACCACTAAAATTATTAATAAAATCATAAGTTTACCTTTGGTTACACTGAGGAAAGCTTATATAACCATAGACGAATCGTTCAATCGCCCGGTAGNNTGGTTGATTTTTGGGCTGACTGGTGCGGCCCTTGTAAAAATTTAATGCCGATTTTGGAAAAGCTTGCAAATGAATATGCCGGCGCTTTTTTACTGGCAAAAGTTAATGCCGATGAGCAGCAAATGATTTCGTCGCAATTTGGTGTGCGCAGTTTGCCGACCGTGATGATTATGCAAAATGGCCAGCCAATCGATGGTTTCAATGGCGCTTTGCCAGAAGTGCAGGTACGTGAATTGTTAGCCAAGTATTTACCTCAGCCTTGGGAAGCGCCATTGAATCAAGCGCAAGTGTTGATTGCAGCCGGAAATTTTACGGATGCGCTTCCGCTATTGCGTCAAGCGCATGATATGTCTAAACAATTGGCGAGTATTGCGCTCTTGATGGCACAGTGCCATCTCGAACTTAATCGTATTGATAATGCAGAAGCCATTTTGTCGACCATTAAAATGGTTGATCAGGATGCACACTACGAACAATTGATCGCGCAAATTGCGCTGCAAAAACAGGCTGCAAAAACTCCGGAATTGGCAACATTGGAAGAAGCTTATGNNGGTGAAGCGCGCAAAACTTTCACTGCAATAATTACCGCTTTGGGTAAGGCGGACTCATTGGCGATTGAATTTCAGCGTAAGTTATTTACGTTGCTTTACTAGGCTTTACCCCATGGCAAATGGTCGTTGCCGCTAAAAGTGGGTACACTGAATATCTGTAAAAAAGCTGTAATGTGAGTGCCCCAAGAGGGCTTGAACCTAACGGCGGCCACCATGCCGCCAGAGGATTAAGATACACAATGAGTAAGCGCTATTCCCTGATCGCATTCCTGGCCATCT
>DQHS01000067.1:9777-10074 GCA_003524365.1 Cellvibrio sp.
ATTACCAATCACAGTGATCAGGAAAAAAATGTTGCGCCTTTGGAGGTGACTCGTTTGCCACCCTCGGGCGATTTGTTTTATCCCCGTGGTGATACTGACCCGATTAGCGGTATTTTTTACCCATTAGATGTGCAAAATATCGATAACTTGACCTGGTATCGCTACGACGCTAAAAAAATTCGCAACGACCATCACAAAGTGATGCAAGATGGCAAAGAGGGTTGGGTTGCCTACGTTGATAAAGGTTATTTGCTCGTTAAACAATTTGACGATAATCCGCCCGCTGCAATAGCGCCT
>DQHS01000067.1:10116-10287 GCA_003524365.1 Cellvibrio sp.
AGCGGCGATTTTTTTTGGTTTTTAAACGACGAATTCGATCTGCTTCTTCTTTTTCAACCCGTTTTTTCTCGTCTTCCGCTTTTGCTGTCGCCACTTCCAGCTGCGTCATTTCCGGGGTTTCCCAGCTGATTTCCCCAAGTAAGCCAGCGCGCAATTCAGTGATTAATATTG
>DQHS01000067.1:10390-10576 GCA_003524365.1 Cellvibrio sp.
CGTTACCCGTTTTGGCGATTACGCGCCCGGCAAGGGTATTGATGATGGTGGATTTTCCGACATTGGGAATGCCCATAATCATCGCGCGTGCGGGGCGAACATCGCGCTGGCGTTCGCTGACTAAACTCGTACATACATTTAATAAATTACGGATTTGGTCAGGACGTTGCTGGCTTACAGGCAGGG
>DQHS01000068.1 GCA_003524365.1 Cellvibrio sp.
TGAAAAAAATGTTTATCCCTGCACTGCGCCATCGGATTTTGTTATCGCCGGAATTGGCGATAGAAGGTATTGCTGCCGAAAGAATATTGCACAATATTTTGTTGCAAGTTGAAGCCCCAAGACATTGATAGCAATTAACCACCCTCGCTCCCAAGCTTTGCTTGGGAGTGTATAACCAGACACGGCTATCTGAGAGATATGCATTCCCAAGCGGAGCTGGTAAGTAAGAAGAGCAACGAGGAGAGGAACGAATTATTATGCGCAGAACATGGATTCCCAGCACACGTTTGATAACTGTCTTCGCGCTGTTCGCAGCGCTGGTATTTATCAACGCTTTTAGCGCCCATTATTTTAAATGGAGCGCTGCCGCTTATTTGCCGCAGGGACTATTTATTGCCGCAACCGTTATCGCATTACTCGACTGGTTATTATCGCGCCGTTTACCACCAGTGGAAATTACACGCGAATTACCGGGTAATCTCGCCGTCGATAAATGGACAGAAGTAAAACTGCGCATTCGCCATCAATTTACCGATAAGGTAGCAATTCAGATTTTTGATGGTGTACCTGCCGATGCCAACTACGATAACTTACCGCTGCACATCGAGCTGGAACCAAACAAAATCAGCACCAACCATTATTTATTGCGCCCACTGGTACGCGGCTCACTGCAATTAAATAAAACTCATATTCAATTTAAAAGCCCATTGGGTTTATGGAATATTCGCTATTGGGCAGGTGAAATTTCTGAAGCCAAAGTTTTTCCGGATTTTGTCGCCATCGCCAACTACGCCATTCTCGCTACCGAAAACCANNAAATTAATTGCGCGGGATTATCAGGATGAACGCGACCAACAAATTGTATTGATGATTGACAGCGGCCGCCGTATGCGCGCCAAAGATGATGAACTGAGCCATTTTGACCATGCACTCAACTCAATGTTATTGGTGAGTTATATCGCACTGCGCCAGGGCGATAATGTCAGCCTGATGAGTTTTGGCAACAATCACCGCTGGATTCCACCACAAAAAGGTGTTGAACGCGTGAAAGTACTTCTCAATGGTATTTATGATCTACACGCAAACCAATCCACTGCGGACTACATCACCGCCGCCGAAAAGCTTGCGGTCTTACAACCAAAACGCTCGCTGGTTATTTTGGTCACCAACTCCCGCGACGAAGACAACAGCGAATTACTGCTCGCAGTAAACCTGTTAAAGAAACGCCACTTGGTAATGGTTGCTAACATCCGCGAACAAGTCCTCGACCAACTCAATGAAACACCAGTGCATACTTTTGATGATTCCCTAAATTACGCCGGCGTCCGCCGCTTCCTACACGAACGCCGCGAATCCNNGCGAATGCGTATTTGGAAATTAAGAGTGCGGGGGTTTTGTAAGGGTATATACCGAAATTAAAACGACGGGAGCGAAAATGGATACATATCATACTAGCTTGTATAATTGAGAGCTAAATAATTGAATTTCCCCCACACACAACTACCGTAAAAAATACCACTAAATAGAGCTGAATTGTATATGGAAATAATTGCAGCCATAGTTGAAGCGATAATAACAATCATTTCCGCTATCATTGAGGCAATTGTAGGCATCTTTGTAGCAGGTGCGGAAGCTTTAAGCATATGGGAAACGGTTGCTCTTTTGGTCGTGCTTCTTATTGAGTTAATACTTTGGGTGGCCTTAATTTTTATTGAATTAATAATCGCCCTGTTTAAATGGCGCCGACCAAAGAAAGTGATGAAACCTGTAATCTGGCGCCCAAGCAAGCTCAAAGAAAAAGCGACAGATGATGCAAACAAATGAAAATAATTAGAAAATGAGAGCTATCCAGTAATAGTAACTAGATGGCTCCTACCAAAAAATCTACCGCAAAAAACCCGTCACCCCGCCCGAACTATTCCCATACCTCCCCCAATTCAAACCAAACGCCTTGGAAATATCCAGATACAAATTCGAGATGCCGGTATTGTTTGCATCTATACCTGTGCCGGAGCGGATTGCATTATCGGCGCCGCCTGCGACGTAAATACCGGGGTTTTCTTGTTGGTGATTGCCGCCGCCAACTTCGGACATCACTAAAATTAATGTGTTATCCAGTAAGGTTCCGCCATAAGTTACATCGGGGCGACCGGCAAGTTGGTCCATTAAATACGCGACCATGATGTTGTACCAGCGAGTTTGTGCATCGAATAATGCTGACTCATTGTGTGAGCTTACGTGGCTGCGGGTTTCGTTGTGCGTTAATTTTTCTCCCGAGCCGTATTCACCCATGTAAGGGCGAATGTCCGGAGCAATAATTCGCAAAGACTCATCCTGTGCACCCATAAATTGGAAAGTCGCGGTGCGGGTAATATCAGCCTGAAATGCCATAGCGATATTACGCATTTGCGCCTTAGCGATTGCGTCCGCATCGTCATCAATTCCTGTCATGCCAATGGTTGGGCGGGAGAATCCAGTGCCGCCAATTTCCAAAGTGCCCGATAAAGTATTTTGATAATAATTCAGCGCTTCTTCATGGGTTAGTAACTTTCCCTGCTGCCTGACACTGAGTGTATTGGCTTGCAATAAATCCAGATTTTCATGCAAGGTTTCCAATACTTTTTTACGGCGCGCAGCATCGGGATCGGGAGTGCCATTACTGCTGCCAACAATGTCGGCGAGCAGCGCATCGTAAACTTGCTGCGGATTATCCGATACCTGAATTTTATTGCCATTCTTATCGGTAAATGGCATGTATTCCGTGCCCTTTGCTTTGCTCGACCAGACACCCACATGCATATTTTTTGTAAGGCGCCCACCGAGCGCTTCACCTATGGCCACATCAAATGTGGGGGCGTATTCCTGTCCTCCAGAAAATACCGCGCGGCAGGCTTCCGGGTGCCCGGAGCTGCCGCCGTGGCCGTTGTAAGTTAAATTTTTTATTGCCACCACTTTATTGAGGTGTGCATTCAAATGTTGCAGCGGGCTGGTAGCAAAACTATTGCTGCCCAATGCCCCCGCATTGTAGGAATGCCATTTGTCGCGCACACATCCGTTCGGGTAATACACCATGACGAAACGTTTAGCACCCGCTGTTTGTGCAAACACATTAGCTGATAACATAAATTGACTGGTGAATGCGGTAGTTAAACCCAACCTGGCAATACTGCGCAGGAAATCGCGACGCTGCATTTTATTTTTTAATACATTCATCTTAATGCCCTCCTCAGTTATTTACGCAGGATGTAGTTTTTGGTTTGGGTAAATTGGATCATCAAATCCAACAGACTGGCATTAGGTGATTCCTTAAAGGTTTTGCCAAACACTTGCAGCGTACAACTGTCTGTGACTTCTTCCAGTTGGCCGCGAGTGTAGCGATACCACTGCCGCACGTAACAGGCTTTGGCATTGGAGCTTCCGGCAATCAAACCCGCTAACTCATCCATACCTTGGTAAGGCACTACTGGTTCTGCTTCCGATAAATAGGTTTCCGCTGAATTCAAACTGCCGATATAACCGAGTGAATTAATCGCTTTAATTAATCCGTTATCGGTTTTTTCAGTAGTGACGTACAAACCCAGCGCGTTGTAATTTTCCAAACCAAAACCTATGCCATCGATATATTGATGGCAAGTTTCACAGCCTTCTTTCAAGTGCGCGTGTTCAAAACGTTCACGCACAGTAAGGCTTGGATCCTCCAATGGTTTTAATTCTGCACCGACCGGTGGTGGCGGGAAATCCTGACAGAGTAGATTGCGACGCACGAATAAACCGCGCTTTACGGGATGCGTTTTTTCCGATGCTGATTGGATCGCAAGAATTCCGGCATGCCCCAATAAACCACGGCGCCCGGCATTAGCTGCGTTGTAATCCACACGTTGCACGCCGCTGCCGCCCGGCCAGGTCAAACCGTAATGCGTGGCGAGTTGTTGCGTCATGTAACTGTAATTTGCATTGAGTAATTCGTTGTAATTACCGCCGCTAAATACGGTGCGTTTTACCAACTCAATCGTCTCCGCTTTCATATCGGCTTTCAGGCTTGTACTTAGTGCCGTGGTTTTAATATCTTTATCCAGATCCAACCAACCGCTAATAAAACGCTCAAACGCAATTTGGGCTTTAGGGTCTTGCAACATTTGCGCAACCCTGGCGGAAATTTGCGCGGGCGTACTTAATTGCCCANNCCAGCATCTGCAGCAGCCATTAACGCAGCATCTGGCGATGTTGCCCAATAGGTGTAGGACAACATAGCCGCAACTTCGTAATCGGTGAGTTCGTAATAAGTACCTTTCAACTCACCCACTTCCGAGCGATACAGCATGGAGGGCGATGAAAGAATCGCTGTTAACAATGCAAGGTCGCCTTGTGCCGATTGCAACGCAACTAATTTATTCACTTCCGTTGTGCTGAGCGGACGTCGATAGGCGCGCTTGCCAAAGTTCTGCACAAAACAAGTCGTATTACTGCAGCCGGGCGTGAGGCTGTAAATATTATTTACCATCGCCGCTGCCGCTTCTGCCGCGAGCACGTAACCTTTGGCGTAATCATTAGTGAAGATTGTATTGGCGTTAGTTTTAAATCCGTTCACCGGCAAGTCCGCTGGAATGCGCCCGCTGGTAACGTCAATATTATTTGTCAGCCCTAATAAATCGCGCACGGAATTATTGTATTCGAGTGTGGATAACAAACGGAAACTGCGATCCTGCGGAATCACATCTTCAAGGCTATCTGCATTACAAACACCTGCGGGTGCGATAAAAGCTTCATCGAAAATCATCGCCGCAATACTGCTCGCACAAGTGCCAGTGCAACTGCCGACATTGCCCTGAGGCATATTGGCGGCGATGTAATTCGCAAGACTGGTTTGGGTGTAGCGCGTTTGCAAATCCAGTAACGATGGAGTGCCATTGCCATCGCTGCCGTGACAACCAATGCAACCCTGGCTTTGATAATGACTGCGTGCGACTTGATGCTGGTCAGTAATGCTATCGAACACCGCCAACAGTGTGAGTGATGCCGCGTTACCCACCACCATTTTTGTGTTTGCGTTGTTCGCATCCAACAAATAAGCCGCGCCCGTGCCTTCCCAATGAACAAACTTCATGCCGGGGCCAGCAGCGTTGGCTTTTATATCCACCAGGCTGCCGGGCACAAATAATTTGCCGCTGAGATTCACGCCGCCTGCGATAGTCGCGATGCCATTGCCCACCTGGATTTGAGTACCCGCCTCCACAACCGCTAATGCGGGTTCAGCAGCTAACCAAGCAGCGTCATACCAACTCGGCGCGTTCTGGCTCACCATTAAATCTGCAGTTTTGTTTGCCATGTTGTTACTGAAAATAATATTGGTTGTACCGGTTGTATTAGCCCAAGCAGTTGGAATAAATACGCGCAGCCAACCAGCACCGTATTTTGCTGCAGTTTCAGTTACCACAGGCCCAGGCCAAGCCCCGGAGCGATCCGTTAATACTCCATTCTGGTTGGTCCAGATATGCGTATTAACTGTCACCCATGCCGCTGGTTTTTTCACATAGACATATTGCCCTGCGCCTAATCCGGTAACCGTATAAGTCGTAGTGAGAGTGCCGTAAGTTGCGGTAATAATTGCAACGCCCGCAGTTGTGCCAGCGGTAACTAATCCCGCAGCCGATATACTCGCTACTGAGGTATTACTGCTGGTCCAGATTACTTGCGAGGTCATTCCCAACAAACCATCACCAGCGATAGCGACCGCGGCAAGTTGTTGCGTCTCGCCAGTTTTAATACGCAGATTCGCAGTGCCGGCAATTGCTAATGCAGTAACAGGATTTGATGCGGGAATAATGTCTAGCGTGATGCTATCGCTGTAGCCATCGCTGCTGGCCGTAAGAGTTACAGTGCCCGTCGATAATGCGGTGACGTTAATCGCTGCTCCAGTTTTGCCTTGAGTGGAAATCACCGCAGGATTGCTGGATGTCCAGGTTACTGAACCTGCTACGGGCAAACGCGTACCGTTGCTATAAACCGATTCCAAATTCAGGCCGACCACTTCATTCACTTCCGGCGATGATTTGGTTGCAGTGATATCAATTCCGGTTTGGCTAACATCAACACCCAATTCGTTAATCCAATTGCGGAACAACATTTCTGCTTCAGCATTAGTCGCCACGGAACCATAGGGCATACGCATACCGGCGCCAGTTTGATATTTATAGACGTTGCTATTTGCAGGAATGCCGGGCACGACGCGGTTGTGATCATTAACCAATTTCATCGCCTCCAGTGCTGTGCCGAAACGCATATCCATCCCACCCGAAATACCTGAGTGGCAGTGGGCACAATTGGTATGTAAATAAGATTTTGCGCGCGCGGCCAAATCCACATTTGCGTCTGTTGGCGCAGCAAATTTTTCGTAACTGCTACCGTTACTAACGCC
>DQHS01000299.1 GCA_003524365.1 Cellvibrio sp.
AGGACATGATGTTGGCTTCGTCGTCATTGGTGAGCGCGAGGAACACATCGGTGTCTTCAATACTCTCTTCCATCAACAGATCCTTATCTGACGCGCTGCCCTGAATCACAATTGCCCGTTCCAGTTTTTCCGAGAGACGGATGCAGCGGGTTTTGTTGTATTCAATCACGCGCACATTAAAGCGACCCTCAAGCATCTTGGCGAGGCGTAGGCCGATATTGCCGCCGCCCGCGATGGTGATGCGTTTGTAGGCGACTTCAAGGCGGCGCAATTCGCTCATCACCGCGCGAATATCAGCTTTGGCGGCGATAAAAAACACCTCGTCATCGGCTTCGATCACCGTAGTTCCAGTGGGAACTATGGCGCGATTGCGTCGATAAATGGCGGCAACGCGCGTATCCACCGAGGGCATATGTTCGCGCAAAAAGCGCAATTCTTGCCCGACCAAGGGCCCGCCGTGATAGGCCTTTACCGCCACCAACTGCACCTTACCATCGGCAAAATCCAATACCTGCAAGGCGCCGGGTTGTTCGATCAAACGGAAAATATATTCCGATACCAGTTGTTCCGGGCTAATCAGCACATCGACTGGAATCGCGCCGGATTCAAACAGTTGCTGGTGGGTCAGGTAAGAAGTGGCGCGTACCCGCGCGATTTTGGTGGGGGTGTGAAACAGGTTTTCTGCCACGGTGCAGGCAATCATATTGATTTCGTCGTTGCTGGTTACAGCCACCAGCATGTCGGCATCTTCCAATCCTGCTTGTGCCAGCACATCGGGATGGGACGCCTCACCGGTGATGACACTGATATCAAGGCGGTCACGCAATTCGCGCAGGCGCGCTTCATCGGTGTCGACCACCGTAATGTCGTTGGATTCGCTCGCCAGATGTTCCGCGAGGCTGCCGCCGACTTGTCCGGCGCCGAGGATAATAATTTTCATAGTTTGCCTGTCTTATTTCCGCATCGTCACTCCCGCGTGCGGGAGTCCAAAAAACATAATAGTCGCTATATCCTTACTCGGCCTTACGCAGTCGCGCATAGTAAAACCCGTCATGGCCATCCATTTGCGGCAGTAGTTGTCTACCGCAGGTTTGCGCCAAACCCCAATCGACATCGAGTTGGTCGCAGCTTGCATCTTTGTGGCGTGTCAAAAAGGCTTCGATAATGCGTGTGTTTTCTTTGGGCATAATCGAACAGGTGGCGTAGAGCAAAATGCCGCCCGGCTTGAGTAATGGCCAGAGGTTTTTCAGTAACTGCTGTTGCAGCTCGCCGAGCTTGTCCAGCTCCTCCGGGGTGCGCAGGACTTTGATATCCGGTTGGCGACGGATAATGCCGGTGGCCGAGCAAGGTGCGTCGAGCAGTATGCGATCGTAAGGTTCGCCATCCCACCAGCTATTGGGTTTGGTGCCATCGCCGCAGACGACATCGGCGGTTACACTGAGGCGGGTCAGGTTTTCGCGCACACGGGTCAAACGGCGCTCATCGGCATCCAGCGCGGTCACTTTCAGGCTGGGTTCCAGTTCCAGTAGATGCCCGGTTTTGCCGCCGGGTGCGCTACAGGCATCCAATACGCGCAAATTGGGCGACAATTGCAGCAGATCGCCACTTAATTGTGCCGCCTCATCCTGCACGCTCAACCAACCTTCGGCAAAATGTGGCAGTTTGCGCGGGTCGCAAGCTTGCTCCAGAGTGATGCCGTAGGGGCTGTATTGCGTAGGTTTGGCACTAATGTCGATATCGCGCAGCAACTGTAAATAGTCGTCGCGACTGATTTTGTGGGTATTTAATCGCAGGCTAAACGGTGGATGCTGGTTATTGGCAGCGATCAACTGGTCGAACTGTTCCGGCCAGCACTTGCTGATCATCGCTTCCATCCATGCGGGATGATTGCTTTTAAAAGCCCGGTTTTCAGCAAGAAATTCGTTGATTCTGCCACTATCACGCTGAAAGCTGCGCAGCACGCCGTTGACCAGATTGGTCGCCCAGGGTTTTTTGATATGGCGCGTAACTTCGACAGTTTCACCAATGGCGGCGTGGTCGGGAATACGGGTGTGCAGCAGTTGATAAAGGCCGAGCAGTAATAACGCCTGTACATCGCCATCTTTGGCGCGGAGCGGTTTATCTAGCAGGCATTCAGTGTAGGCCTGCAATTGCGGGTAAAACCGGCAGGTGCCAAAACAGAGCTCTTGCAGTAACGCGCGGTCATTGTCGGCGATTTTCGTTGAAATAGCGGGCAATAAGCTGGAAAGCGAACCCTTGGATACCAGTATTTGGGTGATCACCTGCGCAGCGGCGGCGCGAACACTCAGCATGCTGGTTGCTCCAGTTGCTCGCCGACGCTAAATAAGTCTGGATGGCCGCGCAGTATCTCGCCAACACTCATGGCTTTTTTGCCCGGCAATTGCAGTTGTTCAAGCACAAGTTGCCCATTTTTGCAGGCGATCCATAAGCCCTCGGCGCTAATTTGGGTGATGCTGCCGGGGGTGGCATTGGCGGTTTTATCGGAGGCTGTTGCCGCCCAGACGCGGATGCGCTGATCATCGCCCGTTCCGGCCGGTTTGGTGTGCGAAACAGGGAAAGGGTTAAATGCGCGCACTTTGCGCTCCAGCTCGACGGCGGATAGCTGCCAGTTGAGTGCAGCCTCTTCTTTGCTGAGTTTAGGAGCATAGTTGCTCGAACTATCATCCTGTTTTTCCGGTTTAATGGCTCCGGATTCAATTAGATCGAGCGCCTCAATGAGTGCCGGTGTACCGATACGGATGAGTTTATCGTGCAGGCTTCCGCCGGTATCTTCGCTCAAAATCGGGCAAAACGCTTTGATCAGTATATCACCGGTATCCAGCCCTACATCCATTTGCATAATAGTCACACCGGTTTCGCTATCGCCGGCTTCAATGGCACGTTGGATAGGAGCGGCACCGCGCCAGCGTGGCAGGATCGAAGCATGTACATTAATGCAGCCGAGGCGCGGGGCGTTGAGGACCACTTTGGGCAGAATCAATCCGTAGGCAACTACCACCATCAAATCCGCATTGAGAGAGGCCAATTCGGTAACAGCCTCGGGACTTTTAAAGTTGAGTGGTTGGTAGACGGGAATTTCGTGTGCGAGCGCTACTTCCTTTACGGGACTGGCGGTCAGTTTTTTACCGCGCCCGGCTGGGCGGTCGGGCTGGGAATAAACCGCAATCACTTGATGGCGGCTGGCTAGCAGCGCCTTTAAGTGCTCAGCGGCAAACTCGGGGGTGCCTGCGAAAATAATGCGTAAACCTTGGTTCATGAATAACCTGTCGAATTACAAAGCGTTTAAATCGAGAGCAAAAAATAAAAAAGGCGCCCGTAGCGCCTTTATCTGCTGCGCACGCTTAGCGCGCTTCAGTCTTATGTTTTTTCTCTAACTTGGCGCGAATGCGCGTGCGCTTGAATGGCGAGATATGATCCACAAATAGCTTGCCATTTAAGTGATCCAACTCGTGCTGGATACANNACCATCGGCTGGGAATTGTCTTCGCTCACGTCTATAACTACTACGCGTTTGTGAACATTCACTTGCGATGCGGCGAGGCCAATACCGGGTGCGTCGTACATGGTGTCGAACATATCATCCACCAGTTGGCGGATTTTATCGTCCACTTCTGTGACGGGTTTGGCGACAGTGCGCAGCCGTGGGTCTGGAAATTCAAGGATAGGTAACAAGGCCATAGTGTTTGTGACAAACTTCTAGTAAAAAGGTAATAACCGCTGCTAACATGATGATCGCACAGGATTTATGCAGTGCAAACGGAAACAGCATGGGCTTTTAATTAACTATTATACGTCTATCTGCCTCAGGACCGAATAAAACAGGATCGGTTTCTATGAAAAAAATATTACTGGCCGTCGCGGCGGCTTCACTCATTAGCTTCTTTTCCTGGGCCGATGACGCACTTCTTAAAACGGGCCACCCCGATGAATACACCGTCAAAAAGGGCGATACCCTCTGGGATATCTCCGGTACCTTTTTGAACAGCCCTTGGCTCTGGCCAGAGATTTGGCATGTTAACCCCCAAATTGAAAA
Source organism: Cellvibrio sp. (assembly GCA_003524365.1). Classification (GTDB taxonomy): domain Bacteria; phylum Pseudomonadota; class Gammaproteobacteria; order Pseudomonadales; family Cellvibrionaceae; genus Cellvibrio. The sequence continues at coordinate 4,055 of DQHS01000299.1, forward strand.
CCCTCACCTGATTTTCCCAGGCGACCTGATCAAGCTGATTTATTTGGACGGCCAACCGCGCCTGACGCTTGAGCGTACCCTGAAGATGGTGCCGGGTGCCACTGGGATCAATGGGGCGACGAAATTGAGCCCCAGTATCCGTGTCCAGCAAACTGAAGATGCGATCAGTTCAATTCCGCTCGACAAAATTGATGTCTTTCTATCGCGCAGCCGGATTGTTGATCAGGGTGAGCTAGAGGCGGCGCCCTATATGCTTGCGGGTCAGCAACAGCACGTGATTGTTGGCGCAGGTGACCGCGCTTATGCTCGTGGCCAGTTTGATGCCAATTACACCAACTACGGCATTTACCGCAAAGGCCAAGTTTTTAAAGATCCGGTAACCAAAGAATTCCTCGGTATTTACGCGCAAGGCATAGGTACAGTTTCAGTGATAACACGAGAGGAAGAAATTGCCACTCTTGATGTGCTGCGTACTTACGAAGAGGTTCGCCCGGGCGACAACTTGCTGCCTAGCGAAGACCGTTCGGTTGATTCGGCTTTCTTCCCCAGTGCACCTGATAGCGAAATAGAAGCGCAGATCATCGCTGTTGAAGGTGGGGTGTCCCAAGTGGGTAAATTCAATGTGGTGATAATCAACAGCGGTGAGCGCGAAGGTCTACAAATTGGTAATGTTCTAGCAATCTATAAAAAAGGCGAAGTAGTTGCTGACCGTGTCAAAGGGGGCAAAGTTGCCTTGCCTGATGAGCGCGCCGGATTGTTGATGGTATTCCGCACCTTTGAAAAAATGAGTTTTGCACTGGTGCTTGAGGCAGATCGTGCTTTGGCTACTAATGATAAAGTGCGCAACCCTTAATCGATAAGCATATTGGCTGCCCGGCTGCGGGCAGCCTGTTTCAAGGATGATATCTATGGTTACCCCGCTCGCTGCTACCTTGCTGGTTTTACGTCTCCCCGATGTGGGTGTTGCTGGTTACTGGCAACTGCTTGAGTTGTTCGACAGTCCATTGCAGTTTCTCAATCAACCAATCCAATCATTACGCTCCCTGCTTAACCCCGCTGCTGCCGATATGCTCACCCGGTTCCGTGCTGATCCTGAGATGAGTGATGTTGGGCGCCAGTTGTCGTTAGATCTGGCTTATCTTGAGTCACAATCAGATCTGCATTGCCTCATCTACGACAACCCGCTTTATCCACGTCTGCTGCGCGAAATCCCGCGCCCACCGCCACTGCTGTTTGTACGCGGCGACCCCAACTGTCTTAGCTTGCCACAACTCGCCATAGTTGGTAGCCGCAACCCCAGCGGTGGCGGCAGCGAAAATGCAGAGCGTTTTGCGCATTACATGGCTGAGCGCGGTTTTGCTATTACGAGTGGCTTGGCTTTGGGTATAGATGCAGCTGCCCATCGCGGCGCGCTGCGTGCAGGCGGCAAAACGATTGCTGTAATGGGAACCGGCATTAACCTTATTTACCCTGCCCGCCATCGTCAATTAGCGCAGGATATTGTTGATAACGGTGGTGCATTAGTAAGCGAATTCCCACTTGGCACTGCCTCCCATGCGTGCAATTTCCCCCAGCGCAACCGTATTATCAGCGGCTTGAGCGGTGGTACTTTAGTGGTGGAAGCGGCGGTGAAAAGTGGTTCGCTGATCACCGCTTCCTATGCATTGCAACATGATCGCGAGGTCTTTGCGATTCCCGGCTCCATCCACAATCCGCTGGCGCGCGGATGTCATCAGTTGATTCGCCAAGGGGCGACCTTAGTCGAAACTGCGCAGGATATTGTCGATCAGCTCGCCGGATTACTTAGCTACAAACGCCAAGAGAGTAAATCGGCTAAAAGCCATCAACCGGAATTGTTTGATGAACCTGCTGTTACGGATAACGAACCGATGTTGGGTGTCGATGAACAAATCCTGCTGCAAGCGCTGGGCTACGATCCGCTTCCGGTAGATCTGCTCGCAGAGCGTACAGGGTTGGATGTGGGCAATTTGTCAGCGCAGTTGATTGGCTTGGAAATCAAAGGCTTGATCCAGCAGGTGGGTGCCTGTTATCAGCGCTTGTGATCACGCATATGAATTGTTGAGCTTGCACCATAGCTGGGGTAGATTGGCAGTAACTTGATAATAGGTATTGTCCATGATCGATTGGTCGCGTAACCCCAGAGTACAATTTGCCGCTCGACAAATGAAATTGGGCGGTGTGGTCGCCTATCCCACCGAAGCAGTATGGGGCTTAGGGTGCAATCCCTTTGATGAAGGCGCTGTATTGGAATTGCTGGCACTCAAAGATCGCCCGGTAGAAAAAGGGTTGATTCTAATCGCTGCAGATATCCGCATGTTTAATCCTTTTATCCACCATTTGGACGATTTACAGCGCCAGCGGCTGAAAAATTCCTGGCCTGGCCCGCACACTTGGCTCGTCCCCAATAATGGCTTGATCCCTGATTGGATTAGCGGCAGTTTTACCAGTGTCGCTCTGCGCGTGACTGATCATCCGGTTGCAGCGGGTCTATCGCGTGCGTTTGGTGGGCCTTTGGTCTCCACTTCCTGCAATCCCCAAGGGATTGCCCCTGCTGTTAATATCCATCAAGTACGCCGCTATTTTGGCAAGCAGTTGGATGCGATTACCGCTGGACAGGTCGGCAAGCGTACCGCCCCTTCGGAAATCCGCGACCTGCTAACCGGTACGATTGTTCGTCCTGGTTAATATGGTCGGCCCGGTTGATTGTCGTCAAACCCTCGCTAACTAGTTTTCCTCTTTCGATGCTGGCCGCGTAGAATGGCGGCCTTTCTTGACTAGCTACCCAAATGCTAAGGAATTCTCATGACGCATTCTCATGGGCCGGATAAAGCCGCCGTCAAAGCCTACTTACTCGATTTACAAGACCGCATTTGCAATGCCCTGGCCGCAGAAGATGGCGGTGCACAATTTGTTGAAGACAGCTGGACGCGCGCTGAAGGCGGTGGTGGCCGCTCGCGCGTGCTGACCAATGGTGCGGTGATTGAAAAAGGCGGCGTGAATTTTTCCCATGTGCACGGCACCCAAATGCCCGCCTCGGCGACGGCGCATCGCCCGGAATTGGCTGGCCGCGCCTTTGAAGCTATGGGGGTGTCGCTGGTGATTCACCCACACAATCCCTATGTGCCCACCAGTCACGCCAATGTGCGTTTTTTTATCGCCGAGAAAGAGGGCGCGGCGCCAGTTTGGTGGTTTGGTGGTGGCTACGATTTAACGCCCTACTATGGCAACGAGGCCGATGTAATCCACTGGCACCAGACCGCCAAAAACGCCTGCGATTCACTCGGCGATCATCTCTATCCCAAATTTAAAAAATGGTGCGATGACTATTTTTATTTAAAACACCGCGACGAAGCGCGCGGAGTGGGCGGATTATTTTTTGATGACTACAACGCGGAAAGTTTTGCGCACAGTTTTGCGCTCATGCAAGCGGTGGGCGACAGCTATGTGCCCGCGTATCAGCCTATTGTAAGCGCACGTAAAGCCACACCTTTTACGGAACGTGAGCGCGATTTTCAACTCTATCGTCGAGGCCGCTACGTGGAATTTAATTTGGTCTACGATCGCGGCACCTTATTCGGATTGCAAACCGGCGGGCGCACTGAATCAATTCTAATGTCGCTGCCGCCACTTGTGCGCTGGGAATACAACTGGCAACCGGAAGCAGGTAGTGCCGAAGCAGAACTCTACGAAAAGTTTTTACCGCATCGCGACTGGCTGAAATAATTTTTCGCCAATCTTGATAACCGTTTTTTGAATGTTCTTTTTTTGACGTTAAGTATTGGATAGCTCATGACCGATTTATATGCCGTATTCGGCAACCCGATTAATCACAGCAAGTCACCTCATATTCATCGCCAGTTTGCAGAGCAGACCGGGCAAGATATGCACTACACCAAACAATTAGTGAATGAAGGTGAATTTGAAAAGGCGGCAGGGGAATTTTTTGCACAAGGTGGAAAAGGTTTAAATATCACAGTCCCCTTTAAATTGAATGCATTTGAGTTTGCCCAAAAGCGCACGGCCCGTGCTGAGCGTGCAGGCGCCGTTAATACGCTGGCAAAATTAAGCGATGGTACTATCCTCGGTGACAATACCGATGGTATCGGCATGATTCACGATATGCACAATCTCGGCTGGGAATTGGAAGGCAAGCGCGTATTAATCCTCGGCGCAGGTGGTGCGGTGCGTGGAATTTTGCAGCCGGTGTTGGAAGAAAATCCCGCGCAAGTGGTAATCGCTAATCGCACGCAAAGTAAAGCAGAAGAATTGGCGAAAAATTTTCACGATCTCGGCAATGTACAGGCAAAATCTTTCGAACAATTGCAGGGTGAAATATTTGATGTTGTAATCAATGGCACATCTGCAAGTATGCAAGGTGAATTGCCGCCGCTGCCAGATAATTTGCTCGCGGCGAATGCCAGCTGCTATGACATGATGTATGGCCCCGAGCCCACTATTTTTTTACGCTGGGCTAAAGAGCGCGGTGCGGGTCAAATTGCCGATGGCTTGGGGATGTTAATTGGCCAGGCGGCCGAGGCGTTTTATTTATGGCGACAAATCCGTCCGGAAGTCGTACCGGTAATTACTGCGATGCGTCGGCAGATCGCTGAGAAAAAATAATGTATTAATGCGCCCGGATTTTTTGGGCGCAACTTCTGTATTGATTATCCTGCCGTGGCGCTATGATTTATCCCTCGTTATTTTTTACTGCACTTATCGCCGCCACACTGTTTCCTCTCTCCTCTGAAGCGCTGCTAATCACGCTGCTCTATCAACAACACTCACCGCTTTTACTGTGGTTAATCGCAACCAGTGGCAATACGCTGGGTTCTTGCATTAATTGGTATTTAGGTAAGCAGTGTTTGCACTGGCAGGATAAAAAATGGTTTCCATTTTCTTCTGCACAGCTCGACAAAGCCCAAACGCATTTTCAGCGCTATGGTTTGGCGGCACTATTGTTTTCCTGGGTGCCCGTCATTGGCGACCCGCTCACTTTTTTTGCCGGCGTTATGCGTATTCGTTTTTGGCAATTTTTTGTGTTGGTGGCTCTAGGGAAAATCCTCCGCTATGGTGCGGTGATCTGGTTTACGCTGCAAATGCTGTGATTTTTGCTTTCGTTTTTTTCCTTTTCGCCTCCGTTTATTCCGTTCTGAAAACTAAATTCATCCTAAACCCATCTAAAAATAAGATCATTATTCGTTATTTTTAGCTATTTACCATCAAAAAATTAAAGCCTAATCTAGCAACAAGTGAGGCGAACAAGCGGACATTTAAAAAATCCTGACAGACGGTGCTTGAGTAAAGCGCTGCAAAAAAATGAGGTGACCTATGATCGATATCAGACGCAGTAACCAACGCGGCAGTGCCAACTTCGGCTGGTTGAACAGTAAACATACTTTTTCATTTGGCAATTATTACGACGAGCGCCAGATGGGATTCTCTGCACTGCGGGTGATTAACGATGATCGTGTTGCGGCAGATTCGGGTTTTGATACTCACGGCCATCGCGACATGGAAATTATCAGCTACGTGCTCGAGGGTGAAATCGCCCACAAAGATAGCGCGGGCAACCTAGCAACTTTGCCACCGGGTGAATTCCAATTGATGTCAGCGGGCAGCGGTATTCGTCACAGCGAATTTAATCCGTCACAAACAAAAGAGCTTCACTTTTTGCAAATCTGGATTCAACCGAATGTGTATGGCCAATCGCCGGGCTATCAGCAAAAAGATTTTGGTAGCAAGAAGGGATTAACGCTGGCAGTGAGTCCTGAGGGTGAAGCAGGCAGTTTGACTATCAAACAGGATGCCCGTTTGTATCAACTATTGCTCGACGGCAACACCAGCGCTGAATTGCCGGCCTCCACAAAACGTAAATACTACGTGCATGTGATCAATGGTGAATTGACGATTGAAGGTGAAATCGTAAAGCCGGGCGATGGTGCAAAAATCGAAGACATTAATAGTCTGGTGATGGTTGCACAGCAGAAAGCGGTTAAGGCGTTGGTGTTTGATTTGCCATAGTTCGCGCTCGTCGTGAAAACAGAGCTGAAAAATCAGCTCTGTTTTTTTGCAATTACTATAGTCAGTTCTTGTGAAAACCCTTCCAAGCTCGCGCACAATGCGTCGCCTGGTGTTACTTGACCCACACCCGCCGGTGTTCCAGTAAAAATTAAATCCCCCGCTTCCAATTTTATATAGCGTGATACCTCGGTAATTAATTCGGGAATTGACCAGACCATCGTGCGCCAATTGCCACGCTGTACTTCTTCGCCATTGCGCGTTAATACCAAATCCCCATATTGTTCCAAGGTCGTTAATGAGCCACGTTGAATTGCCGTGCAGGGCGCGGAGCCGTCAAAGCCTTTGCCCAGTTCCCAAGGGCGTCCCATTTGTTTGGCTTCTCTTTGGCGGTCACGACAAGTCATGTCCAAACCCACTGCAAAGCCAAAAACATAATCCGCTGCATCAGCAACAGAAATTTGCTCACCAGATTTTCCTATCGCCACCACCAATTCAAGTTCGTGTTCAACCTGTTGTGAAAAATGCGGGTAAATGAAATCGGTATTGTTTTGTGCAAGTGCACTCTGCGGTTTAAAAAAGAAAAACGGTGGTTCGCGCTCAGGATCATGACCCATTTCACGCGCGTGTTCGGCGTAGTTGCGGCCAATGCAGATAATTTTATTAACTGAAAATTGTTCAACCGATAGCGAACCATCGTGATCGCAAATAGGAAGTGTATAACGGGTCAGCATAAGTCAATTTTTCCTTGACGATTATTTAAGTGAGCTGGGTGCATCGCTTACTACACAGCGATTGCGGCCGTTGGCTTTGGCTTGGTACATGGCGACATCAGCTTGTTTGAGCAAGCTGGCGACTGAACGTGAATCGTCATTGAACAGGGCAATGCCAACGCTGCTGGTGACGTGGCAGTGTGCATCGCGCAGTAAAAAATCCCGGTCAAATAATTCCAGCATTTTTATCCCAATTAACAGTGCCTGATGTTTTGCTGTTTCCAATTCCTGGCTCAATTGTTCGGAGACGACAACAAATTCATCGCCGCCGAAACGCGCGAGGGTATCGCTATCGCGAATGCCCGACGATAAACGCTGGGCGATTTGCTGCAGTAATAAATCGCCGTTGTCGTGGCCGTAATTATCATTCACGTATTTAAAATTATCGAGATCGATAAACAATAGCGCGCAATATTGATGATGGCGGTTGCAGCCGGCCATCGCCTGCTGAATGCGGTCAGTGAGTAAGCGACGATTGGGCAATTGGGTGAGTGGATCATTAAACGCCATCTGGCGGATCACATCTTCTGCCTGCTTGCGCTCGCCAATATCGCGTGAGCAGCCTTGGGCACCAGAAAACTCGCCAACGGGTGTAAAAAATGTGCGCAGGGCCGCTTCAGTGCAAATCATCTGGCCATTTTTATGCTGCAAATCAAAGCGTGCAATAGAATCGCGATAACCACTGTATTCACCGCGCCGTGCGGCAGCGAGCACATGCGCATATTGGGCATGGGCGCGCTCATGATCATTCGGGTGCAACACAATACTCATGTTTTGATTGAGTAATTCCTCTGGCGCATAACCCAATAATTTTGTAACTGAAGGACTGACGTAAGAAAAACAATTCTTTTCATTCACCGTCCACACCCAATCAGTCATATTGCTGGTGAGTAAATCGACTTGCTGCTGGCGCTCTTTTAGCGCTGCGTGTTGCGCAGTAATTTTTCGGGTAAGCGTTTTGTTGTGATACAGCAATGCGCCAATAACCGTGATGCACAAACCACCACCGAGTAATAAAATCAAACCCCAAGGGATAATCCGCACTTCTTCACGGTTAATCCATTTTTGGGTGAGCGCGGTCATTTCTTCCGGGGTAATTTGCGCGAGGGCGTCATTAATATTTTTGAGTGCTGCTTTGTTACCGCGCGCTACTGCGGCGTGCACACTGCGTGAGTAAAGTACATTGAGCACGCGGAATTTATCGGGTGTAGTGAGTCGGTCAAGGTAGTACATGCCCACTGGGTAATCGGCGATAAATGCGGATATGTCCCCACGCGTGGCGGCCTCCACTAACTGTTCATTATTGTTGTAGAGCCGCAGCTGCAAGTCTGGGTGGTGAGCTGTTAAAAATTCTTCTTCATAGCCGCCTGCAGTAACGCCCAGCTGCACCGTGCCGAGATCTGTTATATCGAGCGCGTTGGCTAATTTTTTATTGTCGATAAAAATTGCGCCGCGCAATTGAAAAAGGGGGTTGGAAAAATCGAGATAAGTGGCCCGCTCTTCTGATTGTAATAAACCGCCGTGGATATGCGAGCGAGAGTCGCGCACTTTTTGCAGCGTGTGTTGCCAATCGAGTAGTTCAAATTCAACTGGGCGCTGCATCTTTTTGCCAAGCAAGCGCCAGATATCGATAATCAAACCATCAGGGTTGCCCTGTTGGTTGCGAAACGCCAGCGGTGCCCAGCGGTGATCCTGCACCACATACATACTATTCGCTTGTGGCGTTAAATTAATTGGCGCTGCGGATTCGGTTTGCGCTATTGCAATCGCACCGCATAAACCCAGCCAGCCAATCATCAATGAAAGTAAAAATGTTTTTAGCATCGCTGTCTAGGCTAGACCTCATTCAGATAGGTATTTTTAAGCTTCACATAATTATTGGCAGAATATAAAAAAAATGATCTTTCGGTTTCTTTGAGTGGGCGGATTTGTTTGACCGGCGTGCCCATATACATAAAACCTGATTCGAGCCGCTTGCCCGGTGGCACCAGCGAACCTGCACCTATCACCACCTCATCTTCCACTACTGCCCCGTCAAGAATGGTTGAACCTATGCCGACCAATACCCGGCTGCCGATGGTGCAGCCGTGCAGGCAAACCGAATGGCCGACGGTCACGTCCTCACCAATTATCAGCGGATGGCCAGCGGGGTTATAGTTGCTCGTGTGGGTGATGTGTAGCACCGAGCCATCTTGCACGCTGGTGCGTGCGCCTATGCGGATGCGGTGCATATCGCCGCGAATAACGACGCAGGGCCAAACAGAGGCGTCATCGCCAAGTACTACATCGCCAATCACCACGGCGGATTCATCGACAAACACCCGCGCACCTAATTGCGGGGTATGGCCTTGGTAATGTCTTATCGCGCCCATAGATATGCTCCTGAAAACCCTGATATTGATAGGTGTATAAATTGAGGGGTGTATGATACGTCAAACCCCGCCCGATTTTCGCCTTACGGAGCCAGCGCATGACCAACCCGCTTTTAGCACATCACACTTTGCCACCATTTTCTTCCATCGCCGCCGAGCAGGTAACTCCGGCGATCAGCGAATTAATTGAACAGGGCCGCGCACAACTTGCGCAATTGCTCACCGATTTACCTAGCCCTGCTTGGGATACGTTGGTCGCGCCATTAGAAGAACAAGGCGATAAATTGGACCAAGCCTGGGCGCCAGTGAGCCATTTAAATTCAGTGGTTAACAGCGAGGAATTGCGCAAAGCTTATACCGAAAGTATCGCGCTGTTGACAGACTACAGCACCGAATTCAGCCAGAACGAAGCGCTTTATAAAGCCTATCAACAACTCGCCGATAGCGAGGAATTTGCGCAGCTAACCCAGGCGCAGCAGCAGACGATCAACAACGCCCTGCGCGATTTTCGTTTGGGTGGTGTTGCATTAAATGCAGCAGATAAAAAACGTTTCGGCGATATTCAAAAACGCTTATCAGAACTCTCCACACAATTCTCCAATAACGTGTTGGATGCAACCCAAGCCTGGTTCAAGCATTTTGAATCGGCCGACGCGCTTGCAGGTTTACCTGAATCAGCACTCGCGCAAGCGGCGCAAGCTGCAGCGCAAAAAGAATTGCCGGGTTATGTGATCACGCTCGATTTTCCGTCTTACTACGCGGTGATCATGTATGCCGACAACCGCGCCCTGCGCGAAGAAATTTACACCGCTTATGTCACTCGCGCCTCTGCCCTTAGCAAAAAATCTGATGGAACACCCATTACCGAATTTGATAACACGGCACTTATCGCCGAAACACTTGCCTTGCGCCATGAACTTGCACAGTTGTTAGGGTTTGCAAATTACGCCGAGCGTTCACTGGCAAGCAAGATGGCGGAATCACCTGCGCAGGTGCTGGAATTTTTAACGGAACTCGCGCAAAAATCCAAACCCTATGCCGAGCGTGATTACGCTGAGCTGTGCGAATTTGCAGCGCGCAATGGCTGTGCGGATGTACAATCCTGGGATACCACCTATTTCAGCGAAAAATTACGCGTGGAAAAATATTCGGTATCGCAAGAAGAGTTGCGCCCCTATTTTCCGGCGGAGAAAGTCATCGCCGGTATGTTTGAAGTGGTGCGGCGGTTGTTTGGTGTCGAGGTAAAACAAATCGCCGAGTTTGATACTTATCATCCAGACGTGCGTTTTTATCACATCTTCAAAAATGGCGAACAGGTGGCGAGTTTTTATCTCGATCTGTTTGCGCGCGACAAGAAAAAAGGCGGTGCCTGGATGGCCGATTGCCGCGTGCGTCGCAAAACGGCAACGGGTGTGCAATTGCCGGTCGCATTTTTAACCTGCAATTTTACACCGCCGGTGGGCACTACTCCGTCGCTGCTCACCCACGATGAAGTTACCACCCTCTTCCATGAATTTGGTCACGGCTTACATCACATGCTGACGCAAATTGATGTGGCAGCAGTGAGCGGAATTAACGGCGTCGCCTGGGATGCGGTTGAGTTACCCAGTCAATTTATGGAGAACTGGTGCTGGGAGCCGGAGGCGATTCCATTAATTTCCGGCCACTACCAAACCGGTGAGCCATTGCCGCAGCTACTGCTGGATAAAATGCTCGCCGCCAAAAATTTTCAATCCGGTTTGCAAATGATTCGCCAAATCGAATTTTCGCTATTCGATTTCCGCTTACACGCCGAATACAATCCAACCGCACCTCAATCCGCGCAAGATGTTTTGAATCAAGTGCGCGCTCAATTCGCTGTCATCAAGCCACCGGCGTTTAATCGTTTTGAAAATAGTTTCAGTCATATTTTTGCAGGTGGATACGCAGCCGGATATTACAGTTACAAATGGGCGGAAGTTTTATCGGCCGATGCCTACTCTCGTTTTGAAGAAGAAGGCATTTTTAATGCGCAAACCGGCGAAAGCTTTCTGCAGGAAATTTTGCAGCAGGGCGGCAGCAGGGCGCCGATGGATTTGTTTAAAAACTTCCGTGGACGTGAGCCGAATATTGATGCGCTCTTGCGTCACTCGGGTATTACGCTTATCGATGTTCATGGGGAGGCAATATAATGGCCTACAGCACCACGCGCCGTTTTGTCGCAGGCGCCGTCTGCCCGCGCTGTTCAGAGATGGACAAGCTGGTTGTCTACAATCAGGAAGGTAAGGATTATCGCGAATGCGTCGCCTGCGGGTATAAAGAGGAAATGCATTTTAAACCGGTTGCCCGTGAACTGGAAACACGCGTCAATCAGTCCGAAGAGGACAAAAAGGACGCGGTACAAGTCATCAATATCCTGCCATTTGAAAAGCCCGATCACTAGATCGGGCTGGTCAATATTCGCTTCATCTCTCCTTAGGCATCGCTAGTCGATCCAATAATTGCCAATAAACTATTTTTTATTAGCAAAAAATTTTGATGATTTTTTACATGACATCTAGTCCCTCCATTGAATTAACGCACTTTCCCGAAAATTTTTACTTTTACTAATCAAAATCACTTTTAAAGTGCTACCTGCATGCAGTCTTATGCGCCAATGTGTGGCCTGTCGTAACAGTTCTTAACTTTTACGTGCCAATACGAGTCAATTTGTTGTAGTCAATATGAACATATGATACTTGTATTCAACCATGCTGGCTGCGAGCTACAGCTCAACTCATAAATACTACAACGGCAATGGTAGAGAAGGAGACGAGCCAGAGCGCTCGGTGTGACCAGATCATCTTGGATAACAAGGTGAATCCGGATTGATTGTCCCATCTTCGGAACAGCTAATCCGGTTACGCAGTACCGATAAAAATACTGACCATAATTAATCCAATGGAGAGCTCCATGAACACAAGAGCACGATTCAAAAAGAAACTCATCGCAAGTGTTATTGCATCTACAGTCGTTACTGGTTTTAGTGGTTATGCAGTAGCGCAAGATCAAGGTGTTGAAGAGGTAATTGTCACCGGTATTCGTGCCTCTTTGGAGCGTGCGATGGATACCAAGCGCAACTCTGCAGGTGTGGTAGATGCTATCAATGCCGAAGACATGGGTAAATTTCCTGATACCAACCTCGCTGAATCCCTTCAGCGCATAACGGGTGTATCGATTGACCGTACCAACGGTGAAGGCTCTCGCATTACCGTTCGTGGTTTTGGTCCTGATTACAACATGGTGACGCTGAACGGAAGAACACTTCCAACCGGTAGCGCTTATGGTGGTAGCTCTGGCGCCGATGCATCAGCAAACCGTGGCGGCAACTCAAGAGCATTTGATTTCGCGAACCTCGCATCTGAATCAGTTTCTGGTGTAGAGGTTTATAAAACGGGTAAAGCGAATATCACTGCCGGTGGTATTGGCGCGACTGTAAATATTAAAACTGCACGCCCTCTGGATAATCCAGGCTTCAAAGCATCTGTTGGTGCTAAAGCGGTATCAGATACCACTAATCGCACAGGTGATGATGTAACGCCTGAAGTGTCTGGTTTGGTGAGCTGGTCTGACGATAATGAAGTGTTTGGTGTGTCACTGAGCGGTAGTTATCAAGAGCGTGATTCAGGCTTTACGGGTGCTACAGTTAACAACTGGACGGTAGCAGAATGGGGCAGCGGCGACAGCCAGACTATATATGACAACCCGGCTAATAGCCCGAAATTCCAAAATGCACCAGCTGTAGGTGACCTTTACTCGCGCCCCAATGATGTTCGCTATACTTTTTCTGATCGTCAACGCGACCGTACCAACGCTCAGCTTACTTTCCAATATCGCCCTATTGAAGATCTGACTGCTACCCTGGATTACACCTTCGCTCAGAACAATCAATCCGAACATCGTGGTGAAGTGACTACCTGGGTACAAAACGGTGGATATATTCAATCCGTTGAATTTGATAACTCTGCGATCAAGACCCCTAAATTTATTACCGAAGACTATGGCACAGATAGAAAAGATGTCGGTTTCTCTCAGCAATATCGCTCTCAGGAAGATACCTTGGAGTCAACTGGCTTAAACATTAACTGGCGCGTTAATGACCAATTGACGTTAAATGTTGATATCCATGATTCCACCATGGAAAGTCTGCCAACTGGTCCAGGCCACTCTGGCGAATTGGATGTCGGTGTTGGCGCAAGCATTAAATCCGGTGCAAGCTGGCAGTTTAGTGGTGCTACCATCCCTAACTGGACTCACACCTTAGACGGAACTCTTGATCCAGAAGATCTTAGCTCCTCCGTTATGCGTATCTTCTCGGCTGAGCAAGTGTCTGAGGTGACACAAGTTAAAGTGGATGCCCAATGGGAGTTTGATGATGGTCGCTTTGACTTTGGTATTGAACGCACTGAAATGGGCTCTAATACCGTCGACTACAACACAAGTAATGCTCAAGTGTTGGGTGGTTGGGGTGCTTCAGCACCTGGCGAGTTCCCTGCTGAGCTATTTGAAGCCTTCAATCTGGCTGGAGAGTTTGATGACGTTAGCACTGGTAATTCACCGGCTATCGGTTACCGTGCGGATGCACGCGAGCTGGCAGCGCATCTGGTAACAATATATCCTACCACTGAGACCTCTCCCACCGACCCTCTCGGAAACGGACCAGCTTACATTGGTGTAGAGGACAATCAGAGCCCTAAAGGCACTGTTCGCAATAGTAAAAGCAACAACGACATCCAGGAAGATACTGATGCAGTCTATTTCCAGTTAGGCACTACTGGACAATTAGCCGGACTTGAGGTTGATGTATTGACCGGTTTGCGCTACGAAACAACCAAACAAGTCTCATCTTCTGATACCCCGCCGATAGCTTACTATGTATGGGCGTCGGATAACGACTTCAGTACTGTCAGCCAGCCAGCAGGAGCCAAAACTACTGCCAAGAATAGCTATGACGCTTTACTGCCAAACCTGGATGTGTCAGCCAAACTGACCGACGATGTAGTAGCCAGATTCTCCTACAGCAAAACCATCGCTCGTCCTGGTTTGGGGCAGCTGGGTGCAGCAACGTCCTATGGTAACCCGGACGGCTCTACGCTAAATGCCGGTACCAACGTTCAAGCAACCGGTAATAACCCTTACCTGAAGCCGTTGGAGTCAAGCAACTTTGACGTGTCCGTAGAGTGGTATTTTGATGATGCCAGCTATGTGTCTGCTGGTGTGTTTGAAAAACGCGTTACCAACTTTATCGGGACCGAGCAAGTAGATCGCACCTTTGAGGGTATTCAAGACCAAACTTCAGGCCCTAGAGCCCAAGCGGCACTAGCGGCACTGCAGAGCAGAAATATTGATGTTGATAACGGCAGCATCTACGCAATGATGCAGATTTTGGCCAACCCAACTNNTATCACTCCGAATGCTGATGATCCGCTGATGGAGTACACAATGAGCAGTCCTGTTAACAACCGTGAAGCAAAAATTCACGGTGTTGAGTTTGCGGGGCAACACTTCTTTGGTGATTCAGGCTTTGGTTTGCAAGCTAACTACACCATCGTAAAAGGTGACGTGAGTTTCGATAACCTGGATATTACCGAGAACCAATTTGCATTATTAGGCCTCAGTGATACAGCAAACCTGGTAGCGATGTATGAAAAACATGGCATCGAAGCGCGTATTGCTTACAACTGGCGCGACAAGTTCTTGAACAGAACCGGTGCTGGTGCTAACAACCCTGGTTATATTGAAGCTTACTCACAAATCGATGCGAACGTGACTTACAATGTTACGGACAATTTGGCCTTATCCATAGAAGGTATAAACCTTACCGGAGAAGATCGCCGTGAGCATGCCCGTAACGAAAACATGTTGTGGGGCTATGATGACTTGGGCGCGCGCTATCAGATTGGTGCTCGTTACAAATTCTAAGGAGTACGTGTAAGGTTGTTGATAAAAAAAGAGTCGCTTAGGCGGCTCTTTTTTATCGTTAACTTATAATATTTTTTGACCTGTCGGTAAACTTTATATGCAAAGAATAGAAGTGCTAAATAATATTGCTCATGAGCATTTGCGGGTGAATTCGACGTTTGCAGCAGAGCTAGGTGATAATGTCGCCAGCACGCTTACTTATGTAACTGAATTTTCAGATGTTCAAAAGGAATATCCAATATTGTGTCGCAAAAGTCCCGAGACAGGCGAGTATCAGGCTATCGTTTTTTTCGGTTTTCAAAAAGATGAAAATTTATTTTTGGTTGAGACTGACGCAGCAAGTCAAAAAAACGTGGGGTGGTGCGCCGACTACGTGCCCGCAGTCATGGCAAGGGGGCCTTTTTCTATTGGAATTCAGCGCGAAATGGTAAACGGATCAGAAGTCCACAATCCTGTAGTCCACATCGACATGAATCACCCTAAAGCCGTGTGTGAAAACGGGCAATTATTATTTTTGCACAATGGAGGCAACAGTCAGTATCTGAACAATATCTCAAAGGTACTCGATACTATTAATGACGGAATATTTC
>DQHS01000243.1 GCA_003524365.1 Cellvibrio sp.
ATGGAGCGCATGGGCGAAAAATCGGCGGATAATATTTTAGCTGCTTTAAATAACTCTAAAAAAACTACCTTGGCTAAATTTATTTATGCATTAGGTATTCGCGAAGTAGGTGAGTCTACTGCGCGCAATTTTGCTAACTACTTTGGTAGTTTTGAATCCCTTGCGGAAGCTAATCAAGAAACCTTGCAGTTGGTGCCAGATGTTGGCCCAGTGGTCGCGCACTTTGTTGCTGAGTTTTTTGAACAAGATTCTAATCGCGCTGCAGTCGCAGNNGTCGCAGCGTTGAGAGATGCGGGCATCCATTGGGATAATATTGAGGTCGCAAGCCCTGAAGCTCTCCCATTAAACGGTTTGACTTATGTATTAACCGGTACATTGGAAGCTTTGTCGCGCGATGACGCCAAAGCGCATTTACTCGCATTAGGTGCAAAAGTGGCAGGCAGCGTTTCCGCTAAAACAGATTACGTGGTTGCAGGCCCGGGTGCAGGCTCCAAGCTCGCTAAAGCGGAAGAGCTGGGTTTAAAAGTGATCGATGAGGCTGGGTTGCTTGAGTTGTTACGTGAACATGGGCGGCAGGTATAAATGTTGTATTCCGTATGCAAGTTTTTTGTGTTGGCTTTGCTGTTGGCGCTCGCAGGTTGCTCCAGTTTTCCACCTGCAAACCCCAATAATCTTTGCGATATTTTTGACGATAAGCCCTCTTGGTACAAAGATTCCAAAAAAGCAGAGAAGCGTTGGGGATCTTCGGTGCCGGTTATGATGTCGATCATGTATCAAGAGTCCCAGTTCAAGCACAATGCACGGCCAGCGCGCACGAAAATTTTATGGGTAATTCCAGGGCCAAGGCCGAGTGATGCCTATGGTTACCCGCAAGCCAAAGATGATGTATGGGATGAATATCAGGATCAAAGTGGGAATGGTTGGTCGCGGCGCGATAATTTTGGCGATGCGATAGATTTTATTGGCTGGTATAACAAACAGAGCCAAAAGCGCAGCAGAATTGGTTTGAATGATAGCTACAACCTTTACCTGGCGTACCATGAAGGGCACGGTGGTTATAATCGTTCAACTTATCGTAAAAAAAATTGGCTAATGAATACTGCACGTAAAGTTGAAGATCGTTCGCAACAATACGAGAATCAACTGCGCAGCTGTGAAGAACGTTTTAAAGGCAGTTGGTGGTGGCCGTTCTAATTTTGATTAAATGAAATAAAGTTATATCGGAGTGGGTATGGATCAAGAATCAATTGTTTACGGTTGTATTAAGGATGTATCCCCGGCCATGGTGGAGTCTGAACGTATTCGGACCAACCGTGAGGCGATGTTGTCGTTGCCGCATGCAGATGAATGGCCTTTTTTAAGCCAGGAAATGTTTTCTATTCCGAGTGTTGATTCACCGTTTTTTAATTATCAAACCGAAGTGATGCACTTTGGCGCATCCTACAAAGCTGTGGAATACGAATGGGATCAGTGGATCGCACAATTCGAATCGTTACTGAGCCGGATGTATTGGGTGTCGGCCACCGTGCATTTGGAAACAGAATTGTCCGGCACTCACACCTTTACCTGGGAAGCAAATGGCAACTTTCACAAGCCGGGCTCGGGCGATATGCGTGTGCGTTGCGAATGGAGCCATGAAGGTTCGCTCAGTATTTAAATTGTTTTTTGATTAGGTATATAAACTATTTTTTGATCAGGCATTTATTTATGCAAATTCCTTTAACGACACCGGATTTTCGTTTTCGTCGCCTGCGTAAAACAGCCGCGTTGCGCGAGCTGGTGCGCGAAACCCATCTGCGGATGAGCGATTTTATTCTGCCGATTTTTATCGAAGAGGGAATCGCTGCGCCTGTTGCTATTAAATCCATGCCCGACGTGTATCGATACCCGGAAGATCAGCTTGCAGAAATTGTAAAGCGTGCCTGGAGCAAAGGCATAAAAGCGGTGCTTTTATTCGGTGTGTCTACCCATAAAGATGAAGAAGGTTCTGATACCTGGTGTGAGCATGGTTTGCTCGCGCGCATGATTCGCATCGCAAAACAAGCGCAACCGGAAATGCTGGTCATTAGCGACAATTGTTTTTGCGAATACACCGATCATGGTCACTGTGGTGTAGTGGCGCATGACGATGTAGATAACGATGAAACGCTAATCAATTTACAAAAACAAGTGGTGCTCGCTGCGCAAGCGGGTGTGGATATGATTGCACCATCAGGAATGATGGATGGCATGATCAGCGCAATTCGTGAAGCCTTGGACGCCGCAGGTTTTACTCATATTCCGGTTATGTCTTATTCCACTAAATTTGCCTCGGCGTTTTACGGGCCGTTTAGAGATGCCGTCGATAGCAGCTTTAAAGGCACACGCAATACTTATCAAATGGACCCGGCAAATGCGCGTGAAGCGCTGGCGGAATCTATGCAGGATGAAGCAGAGGGTGCAGATATTTTAATGGTAAAACCGGGCATCGCTTATCTTGATGTGCTCGCACATATTCGCGCTAATTCTGCGCGTCCACTCGCTGTTTATCATGTGAGTGGCGAATACGCGATGATTAAAGCCGGTGCAGCGGCGGGCGTGATCGATGAAAAAGCGATAGTACTGGAAACTATGACGGCCTTTAAACGCGCAGGAGCAGATTTAATTATTACCTATTACGCCGAAAAAATGGCGGAATGGCTTGTGCAATAATTTCAGGAATAGGGTGTAATGATTCGTTTTTTTCGTGAACAAAAATTTCTGGCTGCGCTGCTTACGCTGAGCCTTTTAGTTATTCTTGCTTGTTTCATTATGATTCATTACACCAATAAAAAAGCCGCTGAAGCAGCAATTACTGCACAGGAAGCGAAACAAGTGCAAACCACTATCGATACCATGACCGTTATCGCCGGTATTGCTGAGCAAGAATTACAAGAGTCTGCATCCAACGAAGCACCGGTTAATCCGGTGGGTGACGTTAAGCCCCAAGAGTCGTTGGATCGTGTTGCAGCACTCAACGGCCGTGTTCCTGAAGTGGGTAGCGACGACTGGTGTGAGGTGATGATGGTTAAGGATGCCGATGCCTGGACCAAAGAAGAACAAGATATTTTTGCCCAACGTTGTCTCTGACAACTATGCATTTTCCTTTCATTACGTGCCATTCTGAGAAGTAGTTTTCTAATGTTTTTTAGCGATTCCCGCCAGCACTTTTTTAATCCGCTCACCGGTAAATATCGCGAGTTGGTAGCGGAGTGCTTGCGCCTGTTGTATCAACGCCTCTATACCGATTTGCGCGATTATGGCCACGCCATGAACCGCGAACAGTTGGTCGATATTTTTAAAGAGGCGATTGCCCGCGCGCCGATTCTTGATGCAGATACTATCGATGTAACCAGTGGCGATGGCGACGATGCCAATGAAGGTCGCTTTAAAACCCAGCGCGATCTCGCCAGTTTTATTATCAATCGTTTGATTGATAACGGTTGGTTGGAAAAACAAGTTGATGAAACCAGCTTGCAAAGCAGTTATGGTTTTACCCGCATGGGGCGTTTGTTTACCCAACCGTTTGCCGATAACGATGCCAATCAATTCCGGACGCGCAACCGCAATACGCGAAATACCCGCAATAGTTTGCAAGCCTTTTATGATCAGGGCGAGATTAATGATTTGCTCGACGCTTACGAATATTCCGAGCGGATTATTAGCGACTTCACCGATGTTATTGCTGAGTTAGAGGAGCGCAAGCGCCAGTTGGTACGCGAAGTTGAATCGCGCCAATTAATCCAGCAGGCGAGCGATGAGTTTTTTGATTTTATGGAAACGGTGTTTAAGCCGGATCTGGAAGTAAGGCTTTCTGCTGACAGTGTAGAAAAATACCGCGACCAGATTTCCGACATCATCACTAAAATTCGCCGCAAACGTAAATACGGTTTGGGCGATACCGAAACAGCCGCAAAAGATTGGCGGGCGGTAATGGAAATCCGTTTACGTAAAGCCTTGCCGCAAAAAGTGGTGCCCGGTATTTCGCTGCTTGAAACTCTGCTGCAAACAATCGACTCTCGCTTGAAAAATGCTTGCGACATTATGCTGCCCGCTCTGCGCCGTGCGCTGAATACCTTTACACAGCGCGCCGATATTATCATTCGTCAGCTCAGCTACATTAATAGTCGTGGGCAAGATGATTTGATGGATATCTATCGCTCGCTTGGCAATTTAACCGCTGAGCAACAAGATCAAGTGTTGCGGGAGCAGGGCGAGGCGATTGCCAGTATTCAAATGGGCTTTATCGACCCTGCGCAAATTCAATTGCGCGCACCGCGCAATATTCAAATTGTTCGCTCCATGCTCGAAGACGACAAAGCACTGGATGCTGAAGCGCAGAAAGCATTGTTTATACAACAGGCACTTGATAAAGCTTTTATTTTTCAATCAAGCAGCTTGAGCGATTACTTGCATTCATCACTGGTACAAAAAGGCGAAATTAAAAGTAGTGAATTGAAAGCGAAAAATATGCAAGAGCTGCTGAATTTATCCCACGCCATTGAAGTGGGTGCTGCGGCTAATTTGTCATCCCGCTATCGTTTTGCCATTTCCCAAAACGCCGATTGGTTGCATGCGCAGCCCTTGGTTAATAGCGATAGATATTTTAAACAGCGCGATGAGTTTGTGATTAGCTTGATCGACGATGGTATAGAAAATGAGTAATCAATTAAGTTCGTTACTGCAAGAGCAGCTTGAAAGATACAATCTGAGTCTGGATAACTGGCGTGAACTAGTGCAACGCTTATTGGACTATGGCGTGCTTTGCCGCGATGACAGCCAGGTGGAAGCGGAACTCTATGACCGTTTTGTGCGCATTCACGAGCTGGTGAATGATTATCTCGGTTTGATGGGCGTGCGTTTCCAGCACGATAGCCACTTTCGCTTTGTGCGCATATTACCGCCCGGCGCGCGCTTACCGGGTATGGATGATGANNCGCAGGTTTGCGCAGCCGTTTGAACCAGCACGAAGTTGCCCTGGTATTAGTGTTGCGCGCCGAGTACGACAAAGCGCTGCGCGAAGGCAGTATCGACGAACAGGGTTGCGCGACTTTATCGCTGGAAGCCATTGCCATGGCGATGAAAAGTTTACTGCGCCGCAGCTTGCCGGAAAATCTCGGTGAGCGCCGTCAGGCATTTAAACGTTTGCGTCAGTTGCGTCTAATTAATTTTTTTGCAGAGTCTGATATCGACTCAACCGAAAGCTGGATCAAAATTCGCCCACTAATTATCAACCTTGTTAATAACGAATGGCTTGAGCAAATCCGCAATCATCTTGCGGAAAATTTGTTGCTGGTTGATGAGGAGGCTGCTGACGAGGATCAGGATGAGTCTGCAGAACCAAAATCGCGTAAATCCGCTCCGCATTTGAACCGTTCGCTTTTTGCGGCTGAAGAATAGTTATGTACCTCAAAAAATTTATTTATGTGAACTGGGGTAACGTC
>DQHS01000164.1 GCA_003524365.1 Cellvibrio sp.
ATCCAGGCTTCGCGAATAGTTTCACTCACAGGTGCAAGGTCAAACGATTTAAAATCGCCACTGGCTGTCTCATTCGACCAACGCGCCTGCAAATCATCGCGGTAGGTATCCAAATGTTCTTGCTCGCCAACAATTAAAAATTGTTTTGGTGCTTGCAACACTAATTGATGAATTGCATTTAATTGCGCAGCGAAACTGGCGAGATTTTTTTCGTCATCCAGTGAATTGTCTAGTGTTTTTACCGCAGCAATTCCTTCAAGGCCACCCAACTGATGCGATACTTTTGCGGCGGGGCTCATACCTGCACAGGCTGCCGTCATCGCCAGGCTGTGGCCGTGGCCAGTAATGCTCTGTTCGCGGCGCGCGCGGTTTTGTGCAATTAATTCGCGGATACGTCCCAACTCATCAAAACGAACATTCAATAATGTGCTCTTCATCAAATCATTCATCGCTGCGCTATTGCGACTCAATGCTTTGGATGACAGTGTTAAATACGCATCGATTTTTTGCACGTCATCACCTGCGCCACGAATACTGCTGAACGCATGAAGTGAACCAACGACTTCCGCTTGCCAGCGTTGGGTCGCTAAATAATCCTTCTCGCCCGCACCCAGTTCGGTGAGGCAAATACTGTAGTAGGGCAGTAGTGTTATTTGTTCAGCGGTGAGTGCGGGTAATTTGCAGGTAATTTGTTGATACACCAAACCATTGGTGCCAGCGCTGTAACGACGCAACGGAAAGTTGTTAGCACTTTCGTAACTGCCAGAGGTGTAATGTAAGTTGAGCGGAATATCATCCAATCCCACCTTGGGCAAAATACTTTCGTCATCCTGTTGAACTTGACGCTCTTGCAACGCGTGAGTGCGTGCGATAATGGTTTGTTTTTCCTCATCACTCAAGCTGGCTTTTAATTGTGCAAGACGCGCAATTTCGGCAGCTTGAATACGGCCATTCATTTTTAAATCAGGGCGCATGGTTAAGCGCACACGGTGGGGATTATCCAGCAACCACTTGCGCACAGTTTCCTGAATAAATTGTGGGTTTTGAGTTTTAAGGCGCAGATTTTCCAGTGCAGCATCCATATCCAGCAGCGCAATAGGGNNCGTGTGGCAGATGTCAACCCCGTCAAAATCAATTGCAAACCATAAGGGTAGCCATCGCCACCGACTTCGCGTTGCGACAATTCCAGCTGATGCAGCGATGCTTCGATCTGCTCTTGCGGCACACCTTCATCGGCGACTTTTTGCATGATATCCAAAATCATCGCTTCCACTTTTGCAGCATCTTCCAATGCGCAGCCTTCAAGGCCGCATACAAATGCCATTTCGCGCGATGAGTCATCCAGGCCGCAAAGGGGTGAAGGTGCTTGACCAAGTTCACTGGTTTCCAGCGCTTGTTGTAATGGCGATGCGCTGTTGTCGAGCAAAATATTGGAAATTAGTTGCGCTTCCAGTGATTCATCCAGATTAGTGGTTTTACCCAATAACCAGGAAACCACAACATGGTTTTTATGTTCAATATCGTCTGCATCATTTTCATCGAGCGGGTAGGCTTCCTCTACCGCAACCGGTGCGTGATAACGTTTTTCATCGCCGACACTAATAACATCATCCAATCTGTTAAATTTACTTAATGCATTGGTTTCAAATTTTTCTTGGTGAACTGCTGCTGGGATATCCCCATAAGTCATAAATATCGCATTGCTAGGGTGGTAATGAGTGCGATAAAAATCTTGCAGTTGTTGATAAGTCAGATTGGGAATATCTTCTGGTTCGCCGCCGCTGTTGTAATGATAGGTGGACGTTGGGTAAAGATATTTACAGAGTGTATGCCACACTTGCGATGAGACTGAACTCATCGCACCTTTCATTTCATTAAATACAACACCTTTAAATACTAAATCGGAATTTGGGTTGTCGGCTTCAGCAAATTCAACGCGGTGGCCTTCTTGCGCAAAATCCAATTCATCCAAGCGTGAGAAAAATACTGCATCCAAATAAACATCGAGCAAATTGTTGAAATCTTTTTGGTTTTGGCTGGCAAATGGATAAGCCGTCCAATCGGAACTGGTGAAGGCATTCATAAAAGTATTAAGCGAGCGGCGCACCATCATAAAAAACGGGTCGCGCACGGGATATTTTTGGCTGCCGCACAGAGCGGTGTGTTCCAGAATGTGTGCGACGCCGGTGGAGTCGTGCGGCACGGTGCGCAGGGCGACGAGAAAAACGTTTTCATTGTTGTCGGCAGCCAGGTGAATATGTTGGGCGCCGGTAACCTTGTGGCGATATTCCTCAACCCGGATTTTTAGTGCATCGATAGTTTGGCTGCGCAGTAATTCAAACGTTGGGTAACTCATAGGCTTGGTTTTCTCTCGTCGGGAGCGAATAGATATGTTGGGTACATTATTGGCGAACGTGTATTGGGGAACATTTATTTGGGAGTAAAGGCGCTTTGTTGCGCAACGAACAGACTCATTGCGGTCAACAGCGGAGCATAGTCAACTTTGTGCTGTTCCAATTGCTGTAGAGCGTAACAACTTGCCTCAAGCGTGGAAAGCTGATTTTCGCTATGCGCTTTACGGATTTTATAAATCGATTCGGGTGTTTCCGCCAATGTCATACGCGGTAAGCTCTGCAAGGTGGCGTTTAGGTAGATCATTTTACGACTTTTACGCCATGTTGCATCTATCACCACGAGCCGTATTAGGCTGGGTTGGAGTTGATCTACGGTCAGAGGTGGCTGCGGTGCGGCCAGCCCAAGGGCTTTATATTCAGTTATCTCCGGGTAGAGCAGCAGCGGTTGTTTTTGGTCGGCAAATAGCCAACCGTTTAGATCAGCAGCAGCAAAACTTTCTCCGATCCGCAGCTGAGTGTTTTTTAAGCTCAGATTTAGTAGTCCCGCAGGATTTTTTGAGTTGGGGGTTTCATCAGGATGCTGAAGGATAAGAACCTCAACCTGATTTGCAGTACAGCTAACCAAGGCGCAGATACAGTTGCGGACGGGTCTGGCGCAGAGGGAGCAGGTGGGGCGTTTAGTGGTTGGAGTTTCAATCAAGTAGCTAGCCCTTCTAGTTGGTGGAGAGCTATCAGCACTTGGGTGTGCGACAGTTGTTCGGCAATAAGTTGTTTTTTTGCGGTGGCGGTTAATGACTTAATCGCATATTCACGCTGGCTTGCGCTGGAACGATTGTGACCAGATTCCAGATAACACAGTTGCACCGGTTTGCGTCCGCGAAAATATCGCGCACCCGCTTTACCTGATGCATGTTCCCGCCAGCGGCGCGCCATATCGGTGGTAATTCCGGTGTACACTTGCGCATCGCTCGTGCGGATCATGTAGACAAACCAATGGTTCGATGAGGTCATATCGCTGCGGCAGTTGTTGGTTAGGTGAAGATAATTATATGGCAAAAGAATCAACCGGTCAGGATCGCAATTTTGATGATCTGGCCAAACGCTTTAAAAAAAATATCTATGGTGGATTAAAGGGCGATATTCGCCTTGCAGTATTGGAACGCGATTGTGCGGCGCATATACCCATTGCTCCTTTTAATACATCTGCCGAGTACTGGACAATTCTCGATGCCGGTGGTGGGCAAGGTCAGTTTTCACTGCAATTGGCGCAAGCAGGGCACAAGGTTGTAATTTGCGATATTTCGGCAGAAATGCTCAAGCTGGCGCAGGAACAAGTTGATCATTTGGGGTTGGCGGATCGGGTGCAGCTTATTCATTGCGCGATCCAGGATTTACCACAATATCTTCCCGCTGACCAACAACAATTTGATTTTGTAATTTGCCATGCGGTGATGGAGTGGATGCAGGAGCCAAAATCGCTTCTCCCTTGCTTACTTACCTATCTAAAACCACAGGGTTATTTGTCGCTAACTTTTTACAATATTCATTCGCTGATTTACAAAAATTTACTGCGTACTAACTTTAAGAAAATTATCAATAAAGATTACGGCGGTTCAGCTGGCAGCCTAACACCTATCAACCCGCTTGAGCCGCATCAGGTATTGGGTTGGGTGGCAAACCTGCGACTGCAACTGCTTAGCCACAGCGGCATTCGTGTATTTCACGATTATATTTTTAATGAAGAACACCGCGAGCGCGAGCCGCAGATATTGTTGCAGATGGAGTTGGAGTTTTCGCAACAGGAACCCTATCGTTCATTGGGGCGTTATGTGCATTTATTGCTGCGAAATACGGTTACGATTGTTTGATTTTTTCCAGTAGCAGATCCCGCGCCTGATTTATTTTCGCAGCGAGATAATCATTACCACCGCGATCCGGGTGAAGTTTCTGGATCAGCCTGCGATGCGCATCCTGAACCATTGCTTCGGTGATTTCACTTTTAGTGATATCGCCTGACAATCCCAATACTTCCAATGCCTCCTGAATTGGCATAGGAACAAGAGGGTGCTTGGGCGCGGTAGAGTCGGCCGTTTGAGAGTCATTTTGTTGGGCGTTTTTGCGTTGTATCCAGTAGGGAAGAACCTGGCTAACTAATCCATAGGCGTTACGCATAAAAGGAATCAGTGCGCCCAGTGCTGCGCCTATCCAATGCATTTTCCCAG
>DQHS01000316.1 GCA_003524365.1 Cellvibrio sp.
TGATGTAACTCTGGTGGGTTTCTCAACCGGCGGCGGGGAAGTGGCTCGCTACATCGGCCGTCACGGAACCAAACAGGTTAAAAAAGCTGTACTCGTCAGCGCCGTACCGCCGATTATGTTGAAGACGGAAAGCAATCCTAACGGATTACCTCTGTCAGTATTTGACGGCTTGCGCAAAGCATCCAACGAAAACCGCTCACAATTATATTTGGATATCGCCTCTGGCCCTTTCTTTGGTTACAACCGCCCCGGCGTAAAACCTTCGGCAGGTGCAATCCAATCTTTCTGGAGACAAGGCATGGTCGCTGGTGCAAAAAATACTTACGATTCTATCGCCGCATTTTCAGCAACCGACTTCAGGGGTGACCTTGCTAAATTTGATGTACCGACCTTGGTAGTCCACGGTGACGATGATCAAATCGTACCGATTGAAACCTCCGGTAAAGTATCGGCGGCCTTGATTAAAGGTGCAAAATTGCTGGTATATCCCGGTGCACCACACGGTTTGGCCGATACACACAAAGATCGATTGAATCAGGATTTGTTGAATTTTTTACAGCAAAAATAGTGTTCACTGAATTGCAGAAATAATAAAGAGAACTGGAGTGTGGAACCAGTTCTCTTTTTGATATTGCCGGTACTAATAGTGTGCGCTTGATGGTAAGCGTAATTCGCTTATCACCAAGCGGGCTTGATTAATGACAAAAAATTAAGGCTTAATAAATCCATTCACCTCAAGCCAATAAATAAAGGAGTCAAACCATTTGTTACTGGTGCGATCCGGATTGCCTAAACCGAAACCGTGGCCGCCGTTTTGATACAAGTGAAGTTCCACCGGAATCTTTGCGTCATACCAGGATTTAATCAAACCTGTTTCTCCGTGAAATAAAAAGTCATCAGATGCGATTGCCACAAACATGGGCGGTGCATTTTTAGGTACTTCAACTGCGTCCATTCCACCGTAAATTGGTGCGATAAACGCCAGCTTCACTTTTTTCGATTGCAGTGTGGTCGCCATAGTGAGCCCGGCACCGGCAGAAAAGCCCATCATGCCGATTTTTTTCATATCGACATTCCACTCTTTAGCGCGGCTGTTAATTAATGCGTAAGCGGCTTCTGCATCTTCCAATTGGTTTTTTAAATTCCACTGCGGGCGTGCAGGTCGTTCGTTCGCCGGTTTTGCTGCATCGGCAAAACGTTGATTCATTTGGTTTTCAAAACCTTCCAGTGAATCCACCGTCGGTTGCAAACGATATTTGAGCACAAACGCATTAATACCTTTTGCCGCCAATGCTTCTGCAACTTCCCAACCTTCATTGCCCATTGAGAGCCACATGAATCCGCCGCCTGGTGCCACTATCACACTGGTGCCGTTGGCTTTTTTGGGGTCAGCGAGAAAGGGTGTTAGCGTTGCAGTTGAAATATTTCTCGCCATCGGGTCACCCCACTGACGAAACCAGGATTCTTTTGCAGGTTGATCATCCACACCGCCAGTACCGAGCGGAATCGCGTTTGGTTCTTTGGGTGCTTCAATGGGATACATTTTTCCATCCTGCGCAAATGTTGCTGCGCCGTTCAGGCAGGCCAAACCTAAAACCAATAATTTTAAAAACACATTTAATTGCCGCTGCATATTTTTCTCCTGTTAGGAATTTACATTGTTGTTATTGAAGTACTTGTAAGTTGTGCAGACATCCCGGGTATTGCCTTTATCGTTATAGAAATTCCACGTCGCGCCCAATAAGCACTGGGAAGTGCCTGGTTGAATGCGCGAGCTTAATAGTGTGGCATATTATATTACAAGTTGGCGTTAAGAAAGGTAAGCTATTGATTCTGCTAGGTATTGTCGTCTCTTGCAGCGTCTATTGTGTGGTCATAAGAGTGGGCTGATCGCCTTGCCTTGAGCGAAGCGGGTCGGTACGAGCCTTTACACTGGCGTTGGATATTCGATTGCGGCCGCTGGTATGATGAAGCGGCCAATAGGAATGTGAACGACACACATTTCGCGCGGCTGGCATTGTCGCGGTGTGGTTAACTAAATCGAATAGGAAATAATATGCAGCATTTGGACGTTTACGATTTTATTTTTATTGCAACCTTGGTTCTCTGCTTCTTCATTCGCTTTCCCTACGAAAAGAAAAATTTAAAACTCAAAAAAGTGAAATCCGATGTAACGCTAAAAGAGCGGATTAACTTGCTCTGTGTGTTCACTGGCTCACTCACCATGCCGCTGCTGTATATCTTCACGCCCTGGTTTAACTTTTCAAACTACCCTGTGAATCTCTATCAAGGCGTTGTTGGTTCGGTGTTGGCAATCGCAGGTTTGTGGTTATTTTGGCGCTCACACAAAGATCTGGATATTCAATTTTCGCCCATGCTTGAATTGAAAGAAAATCATAAACTGATCACTCATGGCGTGTATAAAAATATCCGCCACCCAATGTATACCGCNNTCAGCCTACATGAAAAGAACGGGGCGATTATTTCCGCGTTTTTAAAAGCAGCCGGTGTGATCGTTCCTGCTGCGCGCACTCAAATAGAGTCCTGCAGAGAGAGCAGAAAAATAATGGATAAAGACTGATGTTTAAATCTCTAAAAATAGCGTTAATCAGTGTGTGCGGATTTTTGCTTCTCTATTTAGGCGCTATTTGGGTGTGGGCGAGTTTTTCTTCGCCCGTGTTGATTCGTGAAGCACTCTTAACGTCACGAGCGGTCATTCTTTTGCCGGAGCAACAAAGCGTTCTTTTAAAAATAGAAGATCCTGTCTTCTTTGAGCACTACGGATTAAATTTATCTAACGGCCAGGGCCTTACCACTATCACGTCTGCGCTGGCTCGAGACGTTTTTCTCTACGGTCATCGTTTGGATGGCGTGAGCGGTGTAATGCAATCATTTTATCGTGCAGTATTTGATTGCTGTAAAACGATGGATATAGGCAGGGATGTAATGGCGCTTGTGCTAAATAGGCAGGTCACAAAGCACGAGCAGCTCAATTTGTTATTGAGTACGAGTTATCTCGGGCGTAAGGATGGGAAAAGTGTTATCGGTTTTGATCGCGCCGCTATGGTCTACTACAACAAATCACTCGGCGATCTATCATTACAGGAATTCTCTGGTGTGGTAGCGATGGTGGCCGCACCAACCTATTACCACCCCATTAATAACCCCGAAATACACGCACAGCGCACAGCGCGAATTATTAATATCGCCAATGGTCTGTGCGAGCCCAACGGCCTGCTTGATCTCACCTATGAGCACTGTTAACGCATCACACTAAAGGAATGAGTTGTGTATAAATTGTTTTACTACCCAAGAAATGCCAGTTGGGCGCCGCATTTGGTGTTGGTGAGTAAACGTGAAATGACTGATTTGGGGATGTGCGCCGAGTGATCTGACTGGTTAGCACATTTTAGCGCGTAGGTAGGGCAGCCATGCCCAACAATACTATTTAATGACCAAAATGTTGGGCATTACTGCCCAACCTACATAAGCGCGAGCTTCCGCAATTGGTAAAACGCGAAATTCGAAGCTAGTCCCTCTAAAAGCCCAACAAATAAAAAGCCCGCTTACGTTGCAGTGAGCGGGCTTTTTATATTAAAAAAATGATGTGCGTGGCTCACACAATAAATTCCCCTATAAAAACAAGTGCCCCGTCTTTACGTAAATCAATGCCCCATCTTCTTTGGTGAAGGGGTGGTGTTGGCTGAGGTGAGGGCTGCGAATCCATGAGCCTTTCGGATACTGGCCGTGCTCATCGTGAAATGTTCCTTCTAATACGAATATCTCCTCTCCACCCCAATGTCTGTGACTGCTGAATTGCGTATTCGGCGCCCATTTTACCAAGGCGACGTGTTCACCTTCGAATTCATGCAGCGGCATTACGCTTAAGCCATCTACCAGCCCTTGGCGCCATGGTGTTGTTTGTGTGTCGATGACTGTTTGTGTTGTATCAGCGGTGTTGAATTGTTGCAGTTTGACAAAAATAATCGCGCCTTCTTTGCCTATCTTCGGCGTGTGCGATGTACCTATAGGGTTTCTGACATAGCTGCCTTTTTTGTAGCTGCCATTCTCGTCAGAAAAAATTCCCTCAAGCACAAAAAATTCTTCACCACCGGAATGGGTGTGTGCCGAGAATTCACTAAAAGGCGCATAGCAAACGATAGAGGTTGCGCGCGAAACTTCGTCGCCAATTCGGTCGAGCATCATGCGCTCAACACCGGGCATGGGTGAATCAACCCAGTGATAATCATCAGGGCGAATCACCACGCGCCGGGTAAAATCGGAATTGATTAGGCTGGACATGATTTAATGACTCTCATTGGCCAACTGCGCCAAAATCTGTTGGTAATTTTCTGTGCCTTGCGCACCGGTCACAAGGTGACGCTGGTTAAATACCACTGCCGGTACGCCGCGAATACCCGCATCGATCCAAAATTTTTCTGCCGCGCGCACATCCGTCGCGAAACGTTGATCGGCTAATACGGCCAGCGCTTCGTCGCGCGCTAAACCAATCCCGGCGGCGACATCGGCCAGTGTGTTATCGTCCGATAAATTTCGGCGATGGGTAAAATGCGCGCAAAACAATGCCTGTTTCAAATCGTGCTTGCGTCCTTGTTGATCAGCCCAGTGCAGTAATTGATGCACATTAAACGTGTTGTGCATACGCATATCATCGGTAAAGCGAAACTCGAATCCCAGCGCTGCGCCCGCCTCGGTTATGCTGGCGCGGTTGACTTCTGATTGCGCGGCGGTGATGCCGTATTTCTCCACCAAATGCTCACGCAAATTTTGGCCTTCTGCAGGCATATCAGGATTCAGTTCGAATGGATGCCAGTGCAGCTCATAGGGTGTTGCAGTTTTCGCCAGGGCGCGTTCCAACTGCAGGTAGCCAATAATGCACCAGGGGCAGACAACATCGGACGCTATGTCTATACGAAGTTTATTAGACGGAGTGGTCATTGGGGAGGCCTGTGTCGGGTGAGAGTTGTTATTGTTGCAGGGTTTGTATGTTGAATACAGCAGAAATATAGAGTGACCTTTTTGTTTTGTTGGCTATTATTAAGCGCTGTGATTGATCAATTGATCTGTTGCTGTGGTTGACGGATGAAGTGCTGTAACCACGCGTAATTGCTGATCAAGGATTTAATTGATATTTGTGTTGATAATGAAGGGCTTGGTGGGGTGGGACGGGTCGCGTAGACTGAGTTTACGAATCGCAATGTACCCAAAGCGAAAGCCCAGTTCTTAAATTTAGTTGGTCAAATATTTCCGAATATATTGAGCCGCGTATCTACGAATTTATTTCTAGCGTTAACTTATTGGTGGTTAGGTGAGTTTCGGTAATATAAAGTAGTTGGGTTCCGTAAATATACAGCTTCGGCTTTTAGGCGTACCTGTACTTCGCGTTATGTGTCCTAAAGGTGCAATCACACAACATTTATAGTAGGAGCATGCCTTATGCTTAAAAGAAGAAAAATAACTATTGCAGTTATTGGAATTGTTTGCTCATTTTTTTTGTCTAAATTCGTGCATGCGTCTAGTGAGGCAAAGCCTGATTCTGCTATTTACGTAGATTCGCTAGAAAGTTTTGCCTCCGGGATTTTGGAATCGTCTTTTCCTGGCTTTTCATATCTAGTTTCGAAGCGCGGTAAAATTATTTCAAAAGGCAGCTTCGGTTTAGCAAATGTGGAAAAGGGTATTAAAAACAGCGAGGATACTGTTTACAGGGTCGCCTCAATTACCAAACAATTCACCGCTGTATCTGTGTTAATTCTTGCTGATGAAGGAAAGTTGTCTATAGACGACAAGCTAAGCAAGTATTTTCCAGCGCTACCAAATTCTTCGAGGATAACTATCCGACACTTGCTAACTCATACTTCGGGGATGTGGGATCAGGAAAGAGACGAAGATTTTCCATTCCCTATTGATCAATATGTAGAACCCCAAGAGCACTTGTCGTATATATCTAAAAAGGGTGTTTTTTTTCAGCCTGGTAAGGAGTGGCGGTATAGCGGCAATGGTTACTTTGTTCTCGGGCTAATCGTTGAAAAGGTTAGTGGCAAGTCGCTCGGCTCATTTATGGAGGAAAGAATATTTTTACCTCTCAAAATGAAAAACACAGGGCTTTACGCAAATCGATCAGGGAACCCATTAATTGCAGTAGGCTATGGGCTTGAAAACGGAGTGCCATATAAGGAGATAGATACAAACATGAAAACCTATAATGGTGCTGCGGCCCTTTGTTCTACAGTAAATGACCTGTTTATTTGGAGCGAAGCTCTTCATAACGGTAAGGTCTTACCGAAAGAGTCGTACAATCAGTTTATTGAGCCTTATGAGTTTGACAATGGTTTTGTACCATCTGTCAAATATGGATTCGGAATTGGAATTGAAGAAGTGGGCGGCCATCATACCATTGGGCACCCTGGACAACTAAAGGGGTTTCAATCAGACATTTTGAGGTTACCTTATGAAGAAGTTAACGTTATTTTTCTATCAAATCTAAATGGGCACCATTTTCCGGTTAAATGGCGAGTCACGGACAAACTGATTAAGGCACTTTATGGCGACATTAAGGGAAACCAAAAGTAAAGGCTGTTAGTCCGGCTGGAGGTATAGGTTTGGTAGTTACGACAAAACCACATACAAGCGACGGTGGTATAACCCCGAGCAAATTGCCTGGTCTACGGTAAGCTTGACGGTCGCCGATTAGAGTTTTTAATCCGCTTACTTCGCAATGCGCACGCTAAAATAAAAATCCCATTCACAGTAATGTGAATGGGATTTTTTATTCTGGATTTTTGCAAAACATTGGTGGTGTTTATGAAGGGGATTTATGTTGCGGATATATGGTCATGTAGGGCATTGCTGCCCAACCTACGTTAGATTATCGTTTGTAAACACTTCGCCGCAATTTCATGCCTCGCCATCACATCATTAATATCCACATCCACCATTTCGCCGTTTTTCACTTTCCATTCACCCGCAACCATCACGTAATCCGCTTTGTGGGCGCCGCATAAAATTATCTCTTTCTTAATTGATAATTCGTATCATAATTGTTGTAGGTTGATTTTGCGGTAGGGATTCGTATGAGCTTATCTGAAATAACAGCGTATCGCGCGCGCATTTTGCATTTCACTGCAATGCCAGATCCGCACACCGGTGCTGGTGTTGAGTATTTTGATGATGGTGTATTGTTGGTTGAGCGCGGGTATATTAAAGCACTGGGTAGTGCAGCTGATATGGCGCAGCAGGGATTGGATTTACAGCAGTGCCAGCATTTTCCTCTTCACCTGATAATGCCGGGTTTTATCGATAGCCATATTCATTATCCGCAAACCCGAGTGATCGCCTCCTATGGTGAACAGTTGTTGGACTGGTTAAATGATTACACCTTTCCCGCTGAAATGGTTTTTTCCAATCCCGATATTGCCGCGCAGAGAGCGCAAGAATTTTTGCAGTTGCTGCTGCAAAATGGCACCACCAGCGCGATGGTTTATACCAGCGTATTTGCCCAATCCGCCCACGCATTTTTTGCCGCCGCCGAACAGCTGAACCTGCGCATGATCGCCGGTAAAGTGATGATGGATCGCAATGCGCCTCCGCCACTGCTTGATACACCTGCCAGCAGTGAAACTGATTGTCGTGCGCTGATTGAAGCCTGGCATAAACATAAACGTTTGCAGTACGCACTTACTCCGCGTTTTGCGCCCACCAGTTCGCCCGAGCAATTAGCGGTAGTGAGAAAATTATATCGCGCTTATCCGGATGTCTATTTGCAAACCCATCTCTCCGAAAATCCGCAGGAAATTGCCTGGATAAAAACCCTCTATCCACAATCACGTGATTATGTGGATGTGTACGATCACTACGAATTGCTCGGCGCGCGCAGTGTATTTGGCCACGGTTTGCATTTAAGTGATAGGGAAGTTGAGCGCCTTGCGCAAAGCCAGTCGGGCATTGCGTTTTGTCCCAGTTCCAATTTATTTCTCGGCAGCGGTCTGCTGGATATGGCGCGGCTGGAGCGAGCGGGTGTTGCCGTGAGTATTGCGACCGATGTGGGAGCGGGAACCAGTTTTTCACAATTGCGAACACTCGCCGACGCTTACAAAGTGCTGCAATTGCAGGGGCAGAATTTGCATCCGTTAAAAGCGTTTTATATGGCGACTCTAGGCAATGCGCGCGCGTTGCAGTTGGATAATTGCATCGGCAATTTTGAGCCCGGCAAAGAAGCGGATTTTATTCTGTTGAACTTGAACGCAACGCCCTTGCAGACTTTACGCCAGCAGAGTGCAACACATTGGGTGGAGCAAGTATTTGCACTTATGATGCTCGGCGACGAACACAATATTGCGCGCACTTACATTATGGGTGAGTTGGTATTTCAGCGCGGCGCACATTAATGTCTAACTATTCAGCTGTGCGGCTCCGGTATATAGTGTGCTCTTGCCACTATTCAGGGGAGAATTCAGGTGCAGCTTTTTGCGTACAATCAAATTGGTCAGCCGGATGAATTGTTGGTCTGGGTGGGTGTGTTGGATGTTGCCACTCCGCCTCCGGTCAGCTTTATTATCGACGGCAAGACAATCCATCCCGTTTATGGCGGCACCTTCGAGCCATTGGGCGATGCAGTCTGCGATGCGCAGGGGCAGCCACTCAATCACCGCGCGATTTATTGTTTGCCTTGGCCAGATACCAATGCGCGCTTTCACATTCATGTTGCTGTGGGCGATCAACAAGTCAGTTTGAGCAGCCGGCGGCCGCCCGCGCAGTTACCGGGTAAGGGCAGCGACAGTTTTAATCTGCTGTTGTCATCCTGTTATTACCAACCCAACGACAAATCCCACGCGCTTGCGAGCCTGATCAACAACATCAAACCTGAGCCGGATTTCACCTTGCTCGCGGGTGATCAGGTGTATCTGGATTTGCCTTCATCGCAAAACCTGCCCAAAGATAAAACTGGTCTTGCGCAAACGCTAGGAAAAAAATATCAGCTGAACTGGTTTTCTGAATCGCTTAATCAACCAGGGCTGGCGCAAGTGTTGCGCCATGGCCCTGTGCTCTGTGTGCCGGATGACCATGAGTACTGGAATAATTTTCCGCTGTTCCAAGTGCAATTAAATAATACCCATCGCGAACAAGACCGCACCAGTTGGCGTGATCTGGCAACGCAGTTGTACCAGCGCTACCAGATGTCGCCCGCGCAAAGCGCCGGATTTTTTCGCCAGGATATTTCCCCGCTCAGCATGTTGTTTCTCGATGGTCGCTCTGATCGCGATGAGAAAGGCGAGCAGATGTTTAACGATGCTACTCACGTGGCGATTGAACAGTGGGCGCAAGATTTGCTCGCGCGCAAAAAAAATAATCTGCCTGCGGTGGGCTTATTAAGTTCCGGGCAGGCGTTGTTAATTGAAAAGCCGGGGCGCTGGGCGCGCAAGCTGGCCGATATGGAAATGCCCAATTACAAAGATTTTCCGGTGCTTACTAGTGCCCTGTCCACCTTATTTGCGCAGGGCGTTCCAGTGCTTTACATCACTGGTGATGTTCATTGGGGGCGGATTGTGGAAGGCAAAAATCCGCGCGGTAATATCGTGTTTTATGAAGTGATTGCCTCGCCCTCGCGGCTAATTGATACCGTCATCACCGATCAAATCAACTCGGTCAAAGATGCGTACCGCGATTTAAAAGGCAAGGGCAAAGATTTTCCCAAGCATCCAGAGGCGCCACGCGATACGGACGACATTAAATTCGCCAATCTCAGTCTGGATACCAAGCATCGGCAACAGGGTGATCATGTGGCTTTATTACGTTTTCATGCCGTACCGGGTGGATTGGAGTTCAGTGTGGATTTCATCTGTACTGATGCCAATGAGAAAAAACGGCGTGAATATTCATCCACTCATGGGCCGTATAAATTACTCAGTATTTAAACATTAACAATTCCAGATATTTGTTGAGGAAAGGATAATGATCAAACAAACACTCTCTGCCCAATCGTTTATCCAAAGTGATATTTACCAAATGGAGCGCATCAAGCGCGAACCTAATTTGGATTGGTTAAAGCGCGCCTACGACAGTTTTGCATTGGAGAATATTGCAGGCTGGAGCTTTCTTGTATTGGCGGGTGGTAAAGATGTTGCATCATTCCGTATCAGGGTAGCCCAATCCCATTTGCGTGGCGATATGCTGCCGTCGTTTTGGTCCGAGTGTGCACTATTTAAAATTCATGATGGCGATTTTGCCGGCGCCGCATTTTTTAACTTACCGTTATTTCAGCCAGCTGCTGCGCCTTACGCACCGACGCGCAATGGTTTAATCGAGCTCCCCTTTAATAAGTTGCCCACGCAAAAAGATTATCCCAATTTGGCGTTGCTTGCTATTCCTGTTCCGCAAGAGCAAATTCTTCAGTCGCTTGCTGAATATCAAAAGGCACGCGTAAGTTACGATGCAGTCCAAAATATTTTGCCCTGGCTTGCGTTTGTGTGGGGGGCAGGTAATGCTTCCAATCCACTGATGCAGCAAATAGGCTTTCCTTCTGCGATGATGTTGAGCCAGATTTTTGGTGCAAATGGTTTTGATCTGGCGCCCGGCGTCAATGCCAATTTATCAGCACCGGAAACTTTCTGGAGCGGCGTAAAACACTGGCAGGATTATTACAGCAAAACCCAGGAAAATGGATTGCAACCCAAAATGCGGTATGTTGTTGATCATATGTATGACATTGATGAGAGTTAATGTTTATTCTAAGGAAATGTATGGAACACCACTGGTGCAACACAGCCGGAACCTTCCATGATGCCGTATCTTCCCGGTTTTATTTTGGTTGTTTTGTAACGATTGTTGCGGTTGAATTTTTTAATGGGCTGCTAATAAATGACTTGTGGATATAAGGATTTGGCCGTTGAATAAACTGTTAGGAAACACTGAAAATGAAAAAATGGATTCTATACATATCTGCCCTCCTGTACCCCGTATGGGGAACCATTATTACAGTTTATATTGCAAGCCAAGTCTCCGGAAAAACAGGTGACTATGTGCTTTATTGTGGGTTGTTCGGTTTGCTATTGAGTGCTTTTCCATTCTTTAAAATAAAGAATGCTCATGTGCTCATGAAAATATTTTTATCTATTTGTTACTTTGTTGTTGCTTCAGTAATAATTTTTATACTAGGCTGGGTATCAATATGTTGGTTTTTTCCTAGCTGCCATTAAGTGTGAAGATCAGTTTAAAGGCTCATTTAATTTATAGAAAAAATAATTCCTAACATGTAATCAAACGGATGGCCTTTAAGTAGCATTTTTTTTCGCTCCATTTCATGGCAAAAGGGCAACTTAAAAACCACCGTTTATCGCGTTATACAAAAGGAACACACATATGGAAAATTATCTAATTTATATCGGCGTCGCAATCGCAACAATTTTATTGCCAGGCCCTGCAGTAATGTTAACTATAAGCAACTCTATTCAGCGAGGGTTTTCTAAATCATTAGCCGGTGTACTTGGCATTGCCTTGGCAATTTTATTGGTGGCGTTTGTGTCTGCCACAAGCTTAGGAATCGTTCTGGCCAGCTCTGCATTAGCGTTCAGCGCAATAAAAACTGCAGGCGCAGTGTATTTAATTTATTTGGGCATCAAAATGTTGCTTAAAAAAGTGCCGAGTGAGACCGAAATCAAAAAGCAAGAGACCTCCCATATAAAATGTTTTATTGAGGGTTTTTTAGTTTCCGTATCTAACCCAAAAGCAGTAATCTTCTTTATGTCCATATTTCCTCAGTTTATTGACTTGTCCAAAGAATATGCTCCGCAATTTTTTCTATTAGCTACTACGTTTAGTGTTTTGGTGATAGTAATTCATAGCATCTATGCTGTTTTTGCCTCTTTCGTCAGAACAAAACTATCCTCCAGAAAATCAAACTCTATTCTTAATAAAATAAGCGGCGGGATTTTTGTTAGTTTTGGCGTTGGGCTTGCCTCCTCAAGCAAGTAGGTTTCAAATTTTCTGCAATGCGTTAGCTGTTGGTCATAGTCATGGAGTTCTAAATGAAAATTAAGGTGTTACTTATTTTGTTAGTTTTCTTGCCGCTCGTTGGATGTGATCGTTACACGAAAGATCAAGCTGTTAGCCTGCTTAAAGGCCAAGAGCCATTATCATTTCTAAATGGTTTTTTTAGCCTTACTTATCACGAAAACACCGGGGGCATGCTGAGTCTTGGGGCGGATCTATCTGACGAGTTGCGGGTTATTCTGTTTACGTTTTTGGTCGGTTTGGTGTTAGTAGGCGGCTTGATCTACATGCTAATAAAGCCAATGGATAAATATAGCTTTACGGTAGGCTTGCTTATACTTGCTGGTGGCTTTGGAAATTTATACGATCGAGCTGTAAATGATGGCCGTGTAGTGGATTTCATGTTGTTGCAAATTGGGCCACTTAAAACAGGTGTATTTAATATCGCTGATATTGCAATCATGGCCGGTTTATTTGGATTTTTATTTGTTTCCAGTAAGTGGGGGCAACAACTAAGAAGACCATCACTTTGATTAACTCGCCTGCGAACTTATGTGAGAGGCTGTCGCAATGCCAAGAAAATTCCCTCCGGTCTATTGGTAAATGATGGCAGTGTAAGATCTCAACGGACAATAAAAAAGCGAGCCTAAAAGTTAGGCTCGCTTAGTAAAATCAACCGTAGACGCTATAACAATAATATTTTTACATTTCGCATTTCACTTACTCTTCATCCGCCACCAACACCAATTCCAATCGATTATTGTGTTGCGCAATCTGATTCCAATCGCGTGCGTTCACCGTGGGGATTCGCTCGGGATACATTTCTGCGCCGGGC
This sequence comes from Cellvibrio sp., assembly GCA_003524365.1. Taxonomy (GTDB): domain Bacteria; phylum Pseudomonadota; class Gammaproteobacteria; order Pseudomonadales; family Cellvibrionaceae; genus Cellvibrio. The sequence continues at coordinate 12,842 of DQHS01000316.1, forward strand.
GCGGCAGTGATCGCAATTTTTATGGTTGAATTTACGTCGCGGGTTAAGTTGCCAAGAATCATGGACACTTCGCGGGTGTAATCATCCATCAAGCGCTCGATGGTATAAATTTCGCTGGAGAGCATGCAGTCACCAAGGGTTTTATTGGTCGGTGCCAATTGCGTCATGCCCATGTTATCCACGGTTACGCAAAAATCCCCCACGTAAATGTTGACGGTTGCCGTACCTTTAAAACCGTTNNGCGAGGTCAACGAGTAAATTGTTATCGGGCACCATAAAGGGTTTTATCGGTTGATTGATGGCCGCGTTGAGCATTGCTGGGCTAATCATCTCGGGTTCTTTGTTTGCTTGCGTGACAACTTGTTGCAGTTGTTTGCTGATTGCATCCTGCTGCGCCTGGTTTTGATTCAGTTGATTGTTGATCAGTAGCAAAAAATAGGCGATGACGGCGAGTGCAATCACCGATAAAAAAATCGCAAACATTGACCAACCGGAATTCCCTGTTTTTGTTTCAGCGACGGGGGCCGGTGCTGCGGGTGCAGGAATGGCTGGTTGCTGCTGCAATATATCGCTAAATTCCTGCCGCAGATTCTGCCGCAGCCCCTGCAGTTCACGCACAACACGCGAGGTAATAAACCGGCGGTTGTCCTCCAGGCTGTGTTCCATATGGCTCAAACGCAAATCCAGATTCCGCGCTTGCTCCAGTGAGGAGGTGCGCCTATCCAGCGGCGGTGTATTGGTTTCCTCCAGGCTGTCTGCGGCAGTGGTAACTTGATTGGCAGCGGCGATTAATTCCGCACTTTCAACTATGTCGCTCGCGTCGGCTTTCGCGTTGGGATAAATATGAATGGTTTCCATCACCTTGGATAAATCTGTGGCATTGATGCGGTCTTTGCTCACCACATCCAGCGCCCCCAGCGCACGCGCTTGGCCGGTGTACACATCGCCACTTTTGGAGGTGTACATAATCACCGGGATCATCGCGGTATCAGGATTGGATTTAATAATTTGCAGCGCGCGGAAGCCGTCGATGCCGGGCATCAGGTGATCCATAAAGATAACGGCGGGTGCATGGCGAGCAAGATAACGCAGCGCGGCCTCACCGGAATCGACTATATCGATATCGAGCGGATAGCGGCGCAGCATTTTTTTGAGCCGGTATTGAGCGGTAGTGGAGTCATCCACAATCAGGGCGCGTTTGATGGTCATGGCAATAGAGTCCCTGTGCGAGCGGTGATTCTTTAGCGGGAATCACGGGGGCGTGAGTGTTATTTGCACAGAGGTTAACAGAAAATTACGGCGCCAGGGGCTATGCAAATCACAACCCGGCATCGACAGGGTTATTGACGCCAAAAAAATGCGATGGCTGCCGCAATCCAGCCACTCACCGCGATGACTTTCCAGACTTTATCCGGGTATTTTTCCAGCAGTGGCTGCGCGCGCGGTGTGAGCCATTCGGGGTTGGGGCGCTTTAAATCCTGCAGCCACTCCGAGAGCGCCGTGTAGCGACTGGTAGGATAAATACTCAGGGATTTTTCCAGTGCTTTATCGAGCCAGTAGGGCACCAGAGGATTGTGTTTCATTGCAGAGATGTATTTGAGCCGCTGAAAGCTTTTTAAATCTGCAGCTCGGCTATAAGCGCCGCCGTAAGGTTGTTTGCCGGTGAGCATTTCGTAGAGCAACACCGCGAGCGAGAACTGGTCGGATGCGGCGCTGACTTTACCTTGGTAACGATATTCCGGTGCAGAGTAGTCGAGTGTGCCGAGTATCCGGTCGCGCTCGATGGGCGCACCCGCTTCTTGTACTCCCGCAACCCAGCAAGAACCAAAATCGACAATCATCGGTCCTTTGGCGCTGATCACAATATTGTCCGGTTTTAAATCCTGATGCAGGGTTTCTTTGCGATGAAAGGCGCGTATGCCGCGGATCAATCCTTCGGTTAATTCCACTGCATCCAGAATCGATAAAATGCCGCGCTCTTTTAATAGCTGGGTGAGCGTTGGGCCGGGAATATATTCGGTGAGGTAATACAAACAGGAGCGCGATTCTGCAGCGGGAATTACGCGCACCACGCCGGAGCTTTGGATGCGTGCACCTATCCATGATTCCATTACAAACCGTTCGATATAGGCTTTGTCATCCTGAAAAATTTCAGACGGTGTTTTCATCACCAGCACATTATTTTTGTCGTCTTCGACTAAATACACCTGGCTNNCACTTGTACGGCGTCATTTTGGCCAGCAGTCCCGAGGTGTTCGATGCGCAATGCTTGAATACTTAAATTGTCTTCACTCTTGTGTTGCAGTGCGAGTGGCAGGGCGTGATTAACCAAGGCTTCGAGATCATCGCGATGATTGAGTACAAAGGTTTTAAATTCCTGTGTAGGAATATGCTCATGAATACCGTCACTCGATAAAATAAAAATATCGCCGCGTTGCAATTCCAGGCTGTGCATATCCACTTCCAGATAAGGATCGGCGCCCATGGCGCGGCTTAAATGGGTAGTGTGTTTGTCGATGCGCTGGGTGTGGTCGCGGGTGAGCAGCTCCAGATTATTATCGCGCAGGCGATAGACGCGGGTGTCGCCCACGTGAAAAATAAATCCGCTGTCGCCTTTCAAAATCAATGCAGAAAATGTCGTGAGATAACCTTCGCCGTAGATAGAATTTTGGCTGCGTCCCCACAAGCTTGAGTTCAAGCTCTGGATGACCCGCATGGCCGATTGCTGGGTGCGCCAGGTATCGGGTGTGGCGAAATAATCGCTGAGGAAACCGGCGATAGCCGTCTGGCTCGCCTCGCGCGCGGCTTTGCTGCTGCTGACGCCATCGGCAATCGCAATCGCAATACCTTTGGTGGTGAGCAAATTACCTTCGGGAATGCGCGCGCCAACCGTATCCTGATTCTCCGGTTTGCGTCCCGCTTCGCTTTTTTGCGCGAAGCTGATGTGAAGTACTGATTGCAGGTGATCCATAANNCCATCTTCATTCACTTCTACTACGTGACCTTGTGGTTCTTTCAGGAATTGCACAAATACCAGACCGATGGCGGCAGTAGCGGCGAGCATCCAGAAGAACATTTGAATATCGATAAAGGTATTCATGGTTAAAAAGAAGAGTGCGCCTACATTGCCGTAAGCACCGGCAAGGCCGGCGATTTGACCAGTCATGCGGCGTTTGATTAAAGGTACAACGGCGAACACCGCACCGCAGCCCGCTTGCACAAACAGCGAGCAAATAAATACCGCAGAAAATGCGAGGTACAAAGGCCAGCTGGCGTTGATTTGTGCGAGCAGCATATATCCGCAAGCAACACCGGCAAGAATAATACTCATGCTGAAACGACGGCCAAATTTATCGCTTACCCAACCGCCACCAGGGCGCGCCACTAAATTCATAAACGCGAATGAGCCACCGAGCATCGCCGCTTGGGTCACACTTAAACCTTCAAAGGTTGTCATAAAAAACGCGGGCAATACCGATACCACAGCGATCTCTGAACCAAAGGTGGCGAGATACGCCCAACTTAAAATCGCTACTTGTTTAAATTCGTATTTGTCGTGGTCGGCTACGCTGCCTTTTTGCAGCATGTCTTTATTCACGCGATAAATTTGTGAGTATTGGAATGCGAAGAGTGCAAACAAGACAACGTAAAGAATGTAAGTCGTCGCTGTACTTAATAATCCTAAATTGGATGGCGACATTTTCCACGCAAGTACCGCGAGGATTAAATACATAGGTACGTTCATGATGACGTAAAACCAGTAATCTTTTTTGTTGCTAACTTCCAACCCACCGGATTTTTTTGGTTTGAAATAGGTGGAGCCTTTTGGTGTGTTGCGCACGGTCATGTAAAAAGCTACACCGTAAATTATCGCGATAATTGCTGCAGTGCCCATCGCATAGCGCCAGCCATCAACACCACCGAATACATGGATTGCCAAGAAAGGAAGCGTGAAGCCAGCAGCAGCGGCACCGAAGTTACCCCAGCCACCGTAAATGCCTTCTGCCAAGCCCACTTGGCGAGCAGGAAACCATTCGCTTACCAAACGTATTCCAATTACAAAACCGGCGCCGACGAAACCGAGCAAAAAGCGGAAGAGTGCAAGCTGTTCAAATGTTTGTGCGCAGGCAAAGGCAATCAGTAGTGCACCAGAGCCAATCAGCAGGCCGGAATAAATTGCGCGTGGGCCAAATTTATCGACGAGGCTGCCGACCACAATCCGCGCCGGAATTGTCAGTGCGACGTTAAGTGTTAAGAGTGCGGCCCACTGTTGGGGTGTCATGATCACCGATGCAGTGATGAGCGGTTTAAGCGATGGCAAGCTAAACCACATCACAAAGGTGAGGAAAAAAGCGAACCAGGTGAAGTGCAAGGTCGCTACGGATTTATTGGAAAAATCCAACAGATTTAAACGATGAGTACTCATGGGAGATCGTCCAGCCAATTAACAAAAGTGGGATATTGCGCGGCGATTCCTGTTTTGGTGCATGTGGTTTTTTCGCTGCGTTGTAATCGCTCTTTTGCAACGCCTATGCCAAGACTTAAATAGTGCGTAATAAGACTGTTTGTCGAGGATTGTGTTCTTAACTGGTGCTTTATTTTGCTCTGCCAGTGTTCCAAATAAATGCTTGTCGGGATGATTTTGTAAACTAATGGTGCGTTTTTACTTTTCGTGGGCTGGTGCAAGTTGGTTGCACTTTGATAGGGACTTGGCTATAACGAACTCATCAATAGCCAAGGAGTTTGCAATGAGATCTGTGCCCCGTTTAATCGTGTATTTCCCCCTCTTGCTCGCGCTAGGTCTCAGTTTGAGTGCCTGCGTTGCCCGCCTCGCTCCCAATTACGACAAAGCCATTGCCGATGGACTAGTGACTGCCAGCCAGCAATTGATGACCCATTTCGCTGCGACATCTTCAGGTACTGCTGCCAGTAGTTTTGCGCAGCGCGATGCCACCTACAGCAGTATTATTGGCAGCCTTGATGCACTTGCCTTGCAGGCTAAGTCTCGTCCGACGCCCAAAAGCAGTGTCGGGAATAAAGTGAATGAATATTTGGCAAAACGTGGCATCACTATTTCAGATACGGGTGATGTGCCCAGTGCGGTGGCGCTGGAACAAATTTCTATTACGCTAACTAAAATGCGCGATGTGGATAAAAAACAGGGCGTAACCGCATTTGAAGTGGCGGCGTTTAAAGGACAGGTTGTAATTTATCTGGATCAAGCGCTCACCTACGAAAACTTTCTGGAACGCGAGGGACTTTAAATCATGGGGACAGACATCATGGGCACACCTATCGATATTTCGAGCTTGATGGAACAAATGAAGACGGCGGCATCTGATGTGGCCAATAAAGATATCGCTGTTTTAAAAGGTTTTTCGGATCGACAAATAAAAGCCATCGCCCAGCAGGCACAATTAGTTGCGGTCGGTATTGCGAGCGGCCAAATAACGGAAGAGACGCAGGAGTTTTTTTTGGAGAGCTTAAAAACTATGGCACAAAGTTTTGCTAACACACTGCAAGGATTGGCAAAGGTAACGATTGAAAAGGTATGGAACGCAATGGTTGGGGTGCTGTGGGGTGCTATAGGTACTGCAACCGGCATAGACATACCTGCAATTGCGTAACCGTTAATAATAAAAACCCCCTCGCTTTTTATAGCGATTGTTAATAAAAACGTCATCTATATCGCATAAAACTTTAAAAAATCCGCAGCCTCTTGGTAATAGTTGGCATCTAGAGTTGCCCCCAATTAAACACACACTGATTGGGGAAGGCTTATGAACAAAACGTTATTGGCTCTGTTAATCGCAGCGGCAGCGGGCGCGGTTAATGCGCAGACCACAGCAATAAATACGTCGGCGGCAGGCAGCACGGCGACCCAAGTTGAAGAAACTCTGGTATTCGGGCGCGGTGAGACCCGTCAGGTACACGTGCTGGGTGCTGCCGAGTTGGCGGAATATCCAGCCGGTACCAGCCCGCTTAAGGCGGTAGAAAAACTGCCGGGCGTAAACTTTCAATCGGCTGACCCTTACGGCGCCTACGAATGGTCTACCCGCATAGTGGTGCGCGGGTTTAACCAAAACCAATTAGGCTTCACTCTGGATGATGTACCGCTTGGCGATATGTCTTACGCCAACCACAACGGCCTGCATATCAGC
>DQHS01000168.1 GCA_003524365.1 Cellvibrio sp.
CTATCCAAGTCGGTTGCGAGATAGACCATATCGGCCTTCTCCGCGAGCTTTCTCAGCTCCTCAACAACTTTCTCTTTACCGGGAAGAATTTCGTATTGCGCCTCCCAATTATTCTCGGGGTCAATACCCATACGGTTAATTAGCTGGCTTTTGCTTTTTTTAGCTTGATAAACCGCTTTATCCTCGGGTGACATTTTGCGCGTNNGCCGCCGCTTGCTTGGCGCGCTCTTTGGCATCAACCGGCTTGGCGCCGCCGCTGGTAGGCAAATCGCGAATGTGACCAATACTGGATTTCACAACAAAATCGCTACCCAAGTATTTATTAATGGTTTTCGCCTTTGCCGGCGACTCTACGATAACTAAGGATTTACCCATGGTGGTCAGAAAGATCTCTATAGTAAAGAAGGATGTGTAAAAAGTTGAAAAATGCGCCAAGCGATCACAACAACGCCACTAAGAAGGGTTAAACTAGTAGTGAAGGTGCGCATATATAAGTCTTGAATCCCAAGGGGTCAAGCTATAATTTCTTTGATGACTTATAGTTGAGCTTAAATAGATGTGCAAAACACGGCTGTGAAGTGGATATGTTTTTACTTTNNGGTGAAGTAGGTATGTTTTTACTTTAAATAAAGATCCTATGTGCATGTTATTTAAAAGATTTAAATTTTTCGAATGCTTAGGGATAAGAAACAGATAAAAACCCGAAACCCAACATCCCTTGTCTTCGTAGATTCCCGCATGACCTTGATTGTGATTCTCGTTTTTTTGATGCTGGTAACACTTTCAGGTGTGAGTGTTCTCAATCGTATGCAGCAGCGTCAGCGTCATCACCGCTTGCAACAACGCAGACTCCGCGTTCAAGCTGAAGAATTAGCCGATATAGTCACTTGTCTGGAGCAAACCTTACCCAACCGAACCATCACCAAGCATATCAACGACATGATTATCGTCTTGCAACAACAAATGTTGGCGCTGGAGGAGAAAAATCGTGAGCATCTTGAAGCTGCGATTCTTAAAAGCGAACTTTATTCAGAGGNNTACTTAACCCCAAAAATCGACAATCTATCAACTATCAGCGCGATAGCGATGCGCAAATCGCAAAAACACAGTTGTATCTCAACGAAGCAATGCACCTTGTTATGCAGCTTGCAGCTCAAGGCACCATCAATGAAGTCGAATTAGAGGCTTATTTAGGGGAATTGCGCTGGGCCTATTTAATGGTGCCGGTGATGTCCTACATCGGCCAGGGCGATAAATCCATGTCCATTAGCGATCGTTTCTCAGCACAGGCATTTTACCGAAAAGCGCAACAGCTCCTAATGGAATCAATGCATCAGGATCCACGTCGTTTAAAAATGATCAAAGAATTAAGTGAAATGGTCGATGGCGACCGCGTCGGGCTTAGCCGTGATTTGCGCGAAATCACCTCAGTGGCTTAGGCTTTTAATTGGCTAGGGTGCTTTCAACTTGATTCAATTCGCTTAGCATTTCGATCAACAAATCCAATGTCTCTACCCCCTCATTTTCCGACCAAAACACACAAACACCTAATCCCCCATGACTGATGGCAGATACAGATTCTGGCAGTCGCGGCAGATAAGTTTTGAGTAAATCGCAGGTGACACCCTTTGGGCGGACTGCGCTTTGCCAATCCCATTCCGAATAAAAATTACCTTCGTGCGTGTAACGGGTGCGCATTAGTATCCATTCTGGGACCTCAAGGGTCTTGGATTGTGGCGGCAAATAATAGACCGGTGTCGCCATTGGTTGATCTGTATCTGTTTTTAATGCGGGCAGTCGTCGCATACTAAAACGAAGTCCTTTCTTACTGGCGTATAAGCGCAGCTGCTCTTTGCGCTTTTGTGCCGGATTGGGTCTGAGCATGCTGATGGGGCCTAAAACCAATGCACAAGCGACGATTAACATGATAAAAAACCAGATACTCATTAGAATCCTTAAAACTTTAAAAGAGAGCGACTACGCTTAGGTTAACGATATTTACTTTTGCAGAGGATGGACATAATGACAGAAGCCATTAGTTACAAACATATTATTGTAGGTGTGGATCTTTCAGAAGATTGCCCTCCCGTCATTCGCCGCGCAGCTGCAATTGCGCAAGCCTGCAATGCCAAGCTAACCCTTGCCTACGTGTTGGAGCCGGTTGCGTTTGCTTATGGTGGCGATATGCCAGTGGATTTAAGCGGTGTACAAGAACAGCAAGTACAAAAAGCCGAAAGTGATTTGGCGCTGCTTGCGAAATCAACCACCTACCCAGTCTTGCAGCAACATGTGTTGGTGGGGCAGCCTGCAGCTGAGCTGCACTATCTCGCAGAGCAGGAATCGGCTGATTTAATCGTAGTCGGCAGTCATGGGCGCAAAGGTTTTGCGCTGCTGCTTGGCTCAACGCCCAATAGTGTTCTGCACGGTGCAACCTGCGATGTTTTGGCGGTGTTGGTAAAAAAACAAACCGGTGAAGCTTAAACTTCCCCGGTTGTATTACATTACTTTTCCAATTATTCCTGCTGCATATCTTCCAGTTCAGCCCAGCGCTCAAAGCAATCATCCAATTGCTGCTGCACCTGGGCGAGCTCTTGTAACTTTTGCTCTACCACAGCGGCTGGTTGGCTGTAAAAATCGCTAGCGGTGGTGATCGCCTGCAGCGCATTTAATTGCTTTTCTATCAATTCGATTTTTTGGGGCAGCTCATCAAACTCTTTTTGAAATTTGTAACTGAGTTTTTTTAGTTTGACCGGCGCTTTGGCACTGACCGCCTCCGCAACCTCGGCTTTTTTAGATTCAGTTGCCGGCGCACTTACAATCGCCGCAGGCAATTCATCCGCCTGCGTCCATTTACCACCTTGACGAATCCAATCATCGTAGCCACCCACATATTCGAGCACATTACCGCGCCCTTCAAAGGCGATAACGCTGGATACAATATTATTCAAAAATGCGCGGTCATGGCTGACGAGTAACAGAGTGCCGGTATACTCAGTAAGAATATCTTCCAACAGTTCAAGCGTTTCCACATCCAAATCATTGGTGGGTTCATCCAATACCAATAGATTTGCCGATTTACTGAACAACTTGGCGAGCAATACGCGATTGCGCTCACCACCCGACAATGCGCGCAGTGGTGTGCGCGCACGTTCACCGCTAAATAGAAAATCACTCAGGTAAGAAAAAATATGTTTCGATTTGCCATCGATATCAATAAATTCGCGTCCGCCTGCGATGTTATCGACCGCATTTTTATTGAGATCCAGTTGGTCGCGCAGCTGATCAAAATAGGCCACTTCCAGATTGGTACCCAATTTCACGCTGCCCGACTGCGGTTGTAATTCGCCGAGGATTAATTTGAGCAGCGTACTTTTTCCGGCGCCATTGGCACCGACCAAACCTATACGGTCACCGCGCATAATGCGTGTAGAAAATTGGTTGACGATTTTTTTATCGCCCCACGCATAGGATACATCGACCAAATCGGCAACTAATTTGCCGGAGTCACCACCTGACGCCAAAGTGAAATTAGCTTTACCGACAACTTCGCGGCGCTCTGAACGGGTTTCACGCAAGGCCTTTAAAGCGCGCACACGGCCTTCATTGCGAGTCCTGCGCGCCTTAATGCCTTGACGAATCCAGACTTCTTCCTGCGCGAGACGTTTATCGAATAATTCGTTGTGACGCGCTTCATCAGCCAGTGCCTGCTCGCGATATACCAAAAAGCTGGTGTAATCGCCTTCCCAATAGCGCAAATGACCGCGATCCAGTTCTGCAATATGTGTAGCCAATGCCTGCAACAATGAGCGGTCATGGGTGATAAAAACCAAGGCGCCGTTGTAATTGAGTAATTGTTTTTCTAACCATTCAATCGCGGCGATGTCCAAGTGGTTGGTTGGTTCATCAAGTAATAACACGTCGGGTTCAATTACCAGTGCGCGTGCCAAAGCAACACGACGGCGCCATCCGCCCGAGAGTTCGCGCATGTAGCGCTCAGCGGGTAAATCGAGGCGAGAGATAATTTCATCCACTTTTTGCTGTAATGCCCAGCCATCATTTTTTTCGATTTCATGCTGTAAATCAGCCATTCGCGCTAACTGGCTATCGCTGATGTCATGCGCATGAGAGAGCAAGCGATATTCAGCCAGCAGCTCACCCACTCCTTTGGAACCTGCGGCAACCGCATCAAATACAAGGCAATCGTCGGCCTCAGGGAGATCCTGTTCAAGGCGAGCGACGCGAATTCCGGTCTGACGGATGACTTCGCCCTTATCCAGATCGACTTCGCCGTCGATCACTTTTAACAGACTGGATTTGCCGGTGCCGTTGCGTCCGATCAAACACAGACGCTGACCGCGCTCAATCGTCAGCTCAACACCATCGAGGAGCACTTGGAGGCCGTAACTGAGTCCGGCTTTTTCAATTTTAATCAAAGACATAGAAGGAATAATTCAGGTAGTTTTTCAACGAAAATGATACTGGCAGAAGCACCAATGGGCTGTTATTCTCAAGTGAGCTTTAACATTCAGTTTACGTGTTGCCCAACTGCAGCAACATCAATGTAGCGACAACAGTAGCGTGACGACGACATTAGTAGCGCCAGCTGAGCAGGCGCAAAAAGTGCCGCATCATATCCCACCAGAAAGGCATAACCAACCCGCTTGGGTTTGAGAATAATTTGAGGTATCCATGAGGTTTTCAAAAATACTTTGGCCGGTAGCCCTGAGTGCCAGCGTATTCGTTGGCAGTACAACCTTGATTTGCGCCCAAGCTGCAACAGCATCAACAATAAAAACGGCAGCAAAGACAGCACCCGTCAAACCCGATCCGCGTCAAATCGAACGGCAGAAATACGTACAGGCACAAAAAGCCCTCAATGCGAAAAGCATGACGGAATACAATCGTCTGATTAAACAGTTACAACATTATCCATTGCTGCCCTACCTGGAATATCAGGAACTCATTAATCGCCTGATCACTTTGCCCAAGCAGGATGTGCAAACTTTTTTTGCGCGTTATCCGGATTCTTTTTTATCGGAACGATTGACTCATCGCTGGTTGCGTACCCTGGCGCAGCGCGAGCGCTGGGCCGATTACCTGCAGTTTTACGATAACCGCCTCACCGATCCCGAATTAGCCTGCTTGCATTTACGTGCGCGCCTGGCCACTGGTGATAAAACGGCGCTCAAAGATGTGGCTCCACGCTGGAATATCGAGCAAACACAATCCAAAGCCTGTGATCCGGTATTTGCAGAATGGAGAAAAGCTGGCTTTATGACTCCTGATCTGATTTGGGAGCGCCATTTAAAGGCAGTCATAGTGGCCAATAAAGGGCTGGCAAATTATTTAGCAAATCTGTTACCCGCCCCGGATCGACCTATGGCGACACTATTGCAACAGGTGGACGCCAATCCTCGCCTGCTAAAACAAACGGCTAAGTTTTCCAAACAATCGCCAAAAATGAAAACTGTTATTTTGCACGGCTTGGAAAAATTAGCGCGCACGAATGCGAAAGAGGCATTATCGCTCTGGCGCGGTTATGACGCGCAGCAATTATTCGATGACAGTGACCGCACCAATCTCAAATACCACATTGCTCTGCGCTTGCTCTATCAAAATCATGAAGTCGATGCTGAAAAATTGGTGGCCTCCACGCCTAATTTGACGCGGGTAGATTTACTCGAATGGCTGCTGCGCGAATCCCTGCGTAAACAGGATTGGGAGCGCGTTAATGAATGGATTGCACGCTTGCCAGAGGACGCCCGCAAAACCGAGCGCTGGCGTTATTGGCAAGCGCGCACGATGGAAGAGTTAGATATTAAAGAAATAAACGGTGAAACAGCGTCCAGCATTTTTAATAGCGTGGCGCCAGCCAGAAGTTTTTATGGCTTTTTAGCAGCCGATAAAACCGGAGTGAATTACCACTTATTAGATCGCCCCATGAGGTTTACCGACGAACAAATCAAAGCAGTAGAAAATGCGCAAGGTATTTTACGTGCACGCGAGTTTTTTGCTCGCGGTGAGCTGGGGGCCGCCAATCGCGAGTTTTTTCACACCACGCGCCGCATGCCACTGGAAGAAATGGTGATTGCAGGACGTTTAGCGGAAAAATTGGGTTGGTATCGTAACGCCATTCAAGTGATGGCCGATGCGCAATACTGGGATGATTTAGAGGTGCGATTCCCAATTGTCTATAAAGAGCATGTGGCAAAAGCAGCAAAACAAACGTCGGTTAATCCTCTCTTCATTTTTGCTGTCACTCGTCAAGAAAGCGCATTCGTCCACGATGCAAAATCCACAGCTGGCGCCGTCGGCCTGATGCAATTGTTGCCATCGACTGCAAAACAAACCGCACAAAAAAATGGTTTAAGTTTCACGCCACAAGATTTAATTAAGCCAGAAAAAAATATTGCGCTGGGTAGCCGTTATCTTGATCACCTGCTCGGAGTATTTGATGGCAACCGTATACTGGCGGCAGCTGCCTATAATGCGGGGCCAACACGGGTTAAAAAATGGTTGAATAAAGAGAAAGGCGCGCAACTGCCCTATGATGTCTGGATCGAAACTATTCCCTACAAAGAAACCCGTGGTTACGTGCAGAATGTACTGTCTTTTTCGGTAATTTATGCCTATCGGTTAGGCCAAGAAACCAATTTTGTAACTTCAGATGAGGCAAATCGTCAACTGTAGTCAATAAATCATGTAGATAATAAAAAGCCGCTCCTGAGCGATTCAGGCGCGGCTTTTCAATATTCAATCTGTTAGAAAAGTACTTTTACTTTTTTAGATATTCCCGCAATCGCTTTTGCACAACTGCAGCCAAATCATCGGGTTGAAACTTGGATAGAAAATCATTACAGCCTACCTTCTCCACCATCGCCTTATTAAAACTACCACTGAGCGATGTATGCAATACCACGTATAAATCTGCCAATGCCGGATCTTTACGCACCTCAGCAGTTAAACGATAGCCGTCCATCTCCGGCATTTCAGCATCGGTTATCAACATCAGAATTTCGTCGGTAACTTTGCGCCCGCCGGCTGTCCACTGTTGCATCATTCGTAACGCTTGCAGGCCATCCTGAACCGATAGTACATCGATTCCAATGTTGCTCAGAGTTTCTTTTACCTGCTTAACTGCGGTGGGCGAATCCTCGGCGAGCAATACTTTTAACTTACGTTTTCTCGCCTCAGTTGCCAAATCGGAATCCAACACATCATCTGAAACGGTGGTGTTATACGGAATGATGTCTGCAAGTACCCGCTCTACATCAAGAATCTCCACTAACTGGTCATCAATTTTGGTGATGGCCGTTAGAAAGTGGCTGCGCCCGGTACCCTTGGGTGGCGGTAGAATTAACTCCCAATTAAGATTCACAATTCGGTCAACAGCACCAATTAAAAACGCCTGAACTGAGCGGTTGTATTCCGCCACAATCAGATTGGTATTATCCAACTCTTTCATTTCACCCATGCCGATGGCAGCACGCAAGTCGATCACTGGCACCGTTTGTCCACGCAGGTGAGTCACGCCGCGAATATGGGGATGACTGTGTGGCACATGGCGTAAGATCGGCACCTTCACAACCTCTTGCACCTTAAACACGTTGATTGCAAACAGCTGGCGCCCTCCTAAACGAAACATAAGAAGTTCGAGGCGGTTTTCACCCACCAACCGAGTGCGCTGATCAATAGAATCTAATAACTTGGACATAGTGCTACCATCAATTTTCACGATCCCCACAGGGAAATCACTACCAAAACACTATGAGTATAGGTAAATATTGACAAAAAGTTGATATTTTACCCCGCACTAACCGAGGTAGATTCTTGCCTGCGCGGTTGTAAGCTGCTGGTTGCCAGCTACACTTTCACTAGCGTTGCACAGATCTCTGGAAGCGGATCTTTCTAACCACAACCATTACTCAGTCCGTTTACTTTATGACCGAAGCCATCCCTCTTCTCGCTCGGCAACCTATTTTTGATGGCAACATGCAGGTGGTTGCCTACGAACTTTTATGTCGCAACAGCGATTTAAAATTTATTGCAACCACCGATGGTGATGCCGCCAGTTCGCAAGTGTTGCTGAATGCATTTACCGAATTATCTATTGAGCAGGTCGTAGGCAAACACAAGGCTTATGTTAATTTTACGCGCACCCTATTAACGTCTCCCCCACCCTTTAACCGCCAGAAACTCGTTATCGAAGTGCTGGAAGGTCAACAAGTTGATGCCGCGATGCTGCACTCGCTTATGCAACTGCGTGAACAGGGTTATACCATTGCGCTAGATGATTTTGAGCTGGATGAAAACAGTCAAAATCTTGTAGCTTACGCTGACATTATCAAATTAGATGTATTGAATCTCTCTCCTGAAAAGCTTCAATACCATATTGACTACTTGAAACCTTTTGGGATCACCCTTATTGCAGAAAAAGTTGAAACCTACGAAATGTTTGAGCAATGCAAAGCATTGGGGTTTGATTTATTTCAAGGATATTTTCTAGCCAAGCCGCGCGTGATTACCGGACGAAAAATTTCGGAGAATAAACAATCTGTATTGCAACTGTTGTCTGCTTTACATGATCAAGATGCACCTATTGAAAAAATCGAGCGCATGATCGCCCGCGATACGCTTTTAAGTTTTAAATTATTGCGACTGGTGAATTCGGCAGCATTTGGTTTGTCGCGCGACGTGGAGTCACTACGTCAGGCAATCATGCTGCTCGGTTTAAATAAGTTGAGAAATTGGGTTAACTTGTTAGCACTTTCCAACTTAAGCGGAAAGCCTCATGAGCTCAGCGTTGCAGCATTAACGCGAGCGCGCATGTGCGAAATGATTGCCACCAAAATGAATCAGCGTAATCGTCATGATGCTTATTTTACGGTGGGTTTGTTATCAACCCTGGATGCCTTTCTTGACACGCCACTCAATGAACTATTAGCCAACCTATCTCTCAGCGAATCACTTAACCAGGCGATGTTAACGCACTCTGGACCAGAGGGAATGGTATTACAGGTTGTGCAGGCACATGAACAGGGACATTGGCAAGATATCGATTGGGATCATCTAGCCGGGTTGGGGTTGACGCCGGATCTCCTCGCAGAAATTTATGTGGATTCATTACACTGGGTAGCAGAAACCATGAATAGCTTGGGTTTGGCGCCTGGTGCAAAATAATACGTGATTACTCAAACGTTAATTCGAGCGAGGAAATTAGCGGCCTGCTCTGAATCAAATGGCCAACCCAATTCATCAATATGGCGTGGCGATTTCAACACCGGAATTCTTACCCCATACCGCTCGATTAATTCATCTGAGTCAGCGATATCAATCTCTTCAATATGCAGCGAGTAATCATCCAACAAAGGGGAAACAATCTCCCTGGCCATCTCGCATAAATGACAGCCAGGGGTTGAGTAGAGGTAAATCGGTTGCATGGAATACTGCCCGGAAAAAAACAGCAGTGTATCAGCTCGAGGGCGGGCAGTTCACCGAAAAATTAACCCAGATCCAGTGCCAATAGTTGTTCCATAAAGTCGCGGAAACGTTTGCCTTGCTGTTGATCCACTTCCGTATCGCCAGTCACTTTTTCCGCCATATTCGACAAGAGGGATTTGGGTTCATTGAATTCTGAAGCGCGATCCAAACTCGCGATCAGATCTTTGATGAAATTGCCCAGCGGCAATAACTGATCGGCGAGCAACATGGGCCTATCGGCGTTGCCGGCAGCGCGGTCTGGCTCAAAGGTTTGGTAGGCTTGAGTAACCTGTTGGATTTCCGCTTGTGCTAAATTCAGCGAGAAACTGGCAATTTGTTCAGCGTCATAACCCATGTTCATCGCCTGATCGAACGCAACATCCAGATCACCGTCAAAAAATTCACTCGCAAGATCATTCACTTTTCCGAGCAAATCATTAATCGCGCCAAGCTCCTCCTCACTCAATTCCCCCTCGATCGAGAGCGAAAATGATTGACTGGAGCTGTAACTGGCATTGAGTGCGCTGACCGAATTATTGCCTCGCACTGCGCGCCCCGCCTCTACCGCCAATCCCTCACTGGAAGTGGCTTTGATAGTGACTTTGTCGCCCTCCTTGGTAGTTAGCTCAAAGCTGAATTCGCGCGCGCGTCCATATTCATAATTGCCGTAGCCAAGATAGCTGCTGGTTGCCGGTAAAAACTCGGGCATATCCAGTTTGGCTGATGACTTTTTAGGCTCCGCCGTTTTCAATACCTCGGCAGGTTGATTGGATTTTGGCTCGGCGGTATCCACCTCGGTAGATTGGATAAATTTGGAGCGCAACTCATCAATTCCTTCGAGCACCAGATCGTACGTCTTACCGATGTCCGCTTTTATTTCCGGGGACAGTAAGCTCAAGGCTTCGAGTTTTTCACTCGCTTCTGCAAATCCTTTTTTAAATCCTGCCAAACCGGCCTCCAGACGCGCCTGCAACTCTTCCTGGCTGGCACCTTCTGCAACATCTAGTTGCAAGCGGCGCTCAATAAAACCAAGGATATTGTTGGACACTTTTTCTGCTGTCAGCGGTTCAAATGTATTGTATTCCGCACTTGCCGCAAGGCCACGTGAACTGATTTTTTCATACGCCATGGTAAGCGTACGATTAACGATTTGCAGGGCGGTTTGCCGCTTATCTTGCAGGCTGGACGAATCTGAACTGCTCACGTCAGGGGTTTTGTGTGAATGCCCCTGAGTGGCGGAATTGGCTGTATTTGTCTGTGGAAGCAGGCCGTTATTGCTCCCTGCACTATTAACAGGGGAGTTATTAACAGCGGGATTACCAAGAGAGGAAATATTCATAAATTCACCTGTGAGCAGCAATAGCTGTTTGTAGCATCACAGGCTATCGGCCAGTTCCTGCAAAGCTTCAATACTTATTTTCGCGTTAAGACAAGGGCTGTTATAACCACAACGGCTAGCACTCCAAGAAAGATGAGCCCGTATTTTCCTTTGGCGTTCTCCTGCGGAACCGTTTTAGGTTGAGTGCTTGCTGCCGCGCGGTTGAGGGAAGAGGCTCTGGTGGGCGCTATAGCTTTTTCGCGTGGACTGACCTTGGGTTTTGCCTCGACAACTTCAATCTTCACCGGCACTGTGCGGACTGTCGTTTTAGCCATGTCGTCGGAGGGACCCATCACTCCGAAGGTCAGCGCATCAAAACGCAATTCATCGCCACGCTTAACACGTGCCTCCGCCACTCTTTTGCCGTTGAGAAAAGTGCCATTGGCAGACTCCAGATCTTTTACAAACAACATGCCGTCAATAATCTGCAATTGTGCGTGGCGACGCGACAAGTGGGCAGCCGCCAAACTGATATCACACTCGGCGGCACGACCAATGACATTGAGTTCTTTCAAGGGAAAAACTCGGTTTGCCAAGGCCGTGTGATTTGCTTTTAACGACCAACCTGTGGTTTTTGGAGCACGTAGTTGAGTGACGTTGGCCGATTCCTCCGCGATAACCCGCGCTTCGCGCTTGGGGTCGATAACCACTAACTCAACTTGTCCAAGGGTTATTTGATCGTCAGGCTTGAGTTCGCAGGCACCAGTAACCGTTTGTCCATTAACGATAATGGGTTGGGTAGGAATGAGATTGCGCAACGTGAGGTGCTCGTTATCAACCAGCACTTCCATATGGACATCGCTCGCGAGCGGATCGTCAATAACTAGCGCATTAGTGGCCGAACGGCCTATGGTGATCTTGGGCTCCACCAGCCATACCGCATTGTATTTATTATCTTTAAAGCGGATTTTAAGCATAAAATTTGACCTGAAAGCAAAAACCGAAACGGGCTGTGATAATGCAATAGCCGCCCTATGATTTCAACACCTCAATCAGGCAGATCTATTAAGGTAAATAGAGTTTTAATAGTCCTCCACCCAAAGGACCGTTATTAGCTATGGTCATATAACCCTGCCCTTTTTTGGATTTGTGCAACTCCAATACTTTGCGTGTAAATAACAGTCCCAAACGCGTATTACCTGAACTAAACGACACGGGTGAATGCGGTAACGAACCCATCAGCATATTGTCCGGATAACCCTGCCCATCATCTGCAACAGCGATACATAAAAAACCATTTTCTTCCGTCGCACTTACCAACAATTGTTCACGACTATAGCGCGCACAATTTACGATTAAGTTATTCAACACGCCGCCAATTAACTCATTATCAAAATACCAAATTAAATCGCTGTCACAGTCCACTTGCACATCAATATTGCGGGACTTTAACAAGGTATCGTTGCGCGCAATTTGTTCATCGATAATATCGAATACATGGTGCTCATCGATAACGACCGACATGGTATTTTCATCCATACGATAGAGCGATAATAACTGCACCAATTCACCGTTAATGCGCGCCGCCTCATATTCCAATATCGAGAAAAACCGTTCCTGCTCTGCATCTTTAGGTGGCGAACTGGCCATCATGGCAGACAAGGTATTTAGCAGCATCCCCAACGAGTTTTTCATGTCATGCACACTGGATGCCAGAACGAATGAAAAATCAATTGGCGTTTGCCCGTAATCCTTACTACCGGGTTTTTGCTCAGAAGGTAAATTCACAATTAACCTCACTTGTCTTTTTCATAAGCCTTAACCAAGTTATTGTACACATCATTCAACTGGCGATAACGTTGATATTGCGGATGCTGCTGGGAAATGATGGCACTGCTTTTAGTAAAGGTTTGCTGGATTTTTTCACTTACACTGGCGTCAAAGCGGGTTTTTAACTTATCAATCATGGCTTGCACGTAATTCAAACGCAGTCCGACATGATTAGGTAATTTTTGCAGTGCGGTTTTAAATGCATCTGCTGCTGCAGAGAAATCTTTGGCATTATAAAAAGCGATGCCCTTTTTGTTGATTTCAGCCACCATAAGTTTATTTTTTTCGCTACGCGGCTCATCGAGAAGCACATCCAAGCGCTGTAATTGTTCTTCCTTACCCGAATACCGATGTAAAAGATCGCCCAGCAGCTGCTGTGCTTCATCGGTCTTGCCAAGTAAGCGGAGCGTTCGCACCAATTCAATTTGTACCGATAAGGCACCGTCATCTTTGGTATTACCCAGTGATGACTGTGCGCTCGCCAACGCATCTTGCGCGCGACGCTGATCACCGGCACACACCTGTAATTGGCTTTCCAACAACAAAGATTCAACCTTGCGCAAATTGGTTTTGCCGAAGTTTTCTTCCAGATTGTTAATGCAGGTAATAGCTTCGCGAATTAAAGGTTTTGCTAGCTCTTTATCAATTGAAAATAAATCAATAGTGGTTTGCGCAAAGAGCGAGTGAACTTCCGCCTTATCAAAACAGGAATGTTCGCCGAGTTTAACCGCGCGCTTGAGCGCGTTAGCAGCTGTTACCAAATCATTATTTTGTTGCGCGACATCGCCCAATGCCTGCTGGCGGAGGATGGAAAGAGGGGAAATGTCGGTTGCTTTTTGCAATATATTTTGCAAAGCTTCCAAATCGTTTTGCAGTTTAAAAAGCTCGGCCTGCAAATCATATGCTTTCATGCACAAGGGATTAGCCTGCAAAATATTTTCCAGCCATTGCTGCGCGCCGAGCAGTTCCTTTTGCGCCAGTTTGGTTTTGACCATGCCCAATTGCGCCCATTCCAATTCGCGGTTATCGAGCACGGCGCGATAAACTGCTTCGGCTGCGGTCAAATCATTTTTTTTGAGATACAGCTGGCCGAGTAATTTTTGACAAGCATTTGCGTACCGACTTCCAGACGCAACCAGCTCCTTACTAAGATTAATTGCACGCTGGTCGTCACCCGATTTCTGTGCGGCGTGAATTGCTTTTAGCTCCACACGCTGTTCAATCAAACGACTAAGACGCTGATCCAAGGCTTTCGGGGTGATGGGTTTAGCGAGGTAGGCGTCTGGCTCATAGTCGTAAGCAGCCATAATGGTGCCCTTACTATTTTCAGCCGAAACAAGAATAAACAGGCTGTCCGAACAAGGATTTTCAGTAGAGCGCAACTCTTCCAGCACCTGCTGGCCACTTTTGCCCTTGCCTAAATTGTTATCGCATAAAATAAGGTCGTAACTGCGCGCTTTGCAAAAACGTAGCGCCTCTTCACCACTGGCTGCAGAATCTGCGTTGNNTGTTCCGCGAAAATTCTCAAAATCATCAACAATCAGCGCGTGCATCTTGTAGTAGCCAAGATCAGCCATTAGTCCACCTCCATAACGAAATTAGACTAAGAATAGCCCAGGATTATCAGGCTGCTACAGATTTTTCCTGCTCGTTGATCGCACTTCCCCCGTCCAGTGGTCAGTCCTGGCTCGCTACTGGCGGCTTGCGACGACGCGAGTGAAAAAGATTATTGCCGCCCTGCATTTTGGCGCTGTGTTTTGCCTCAGCCAGCAGTTGTGATACTTGATGATGCGTTTTGCAAAACTCCAGATCGGGAGAGACACAGCCTATTGCCAGCGTCAATGCACCGAATTTTTGGCGTTGCCCCTGCCGATCAGCACTCCAGTATTCCGTCGAATCAGGGGGATGAAATTGTCGGCTCGCCTCCGCAAACCTGATCAATATCTGCTCGCAGCGCGGCTGCCAATCGGCGCTACCAAACACCAAAATAAAATCGTCGCCACCGACGTGACCGACAAAGTCACACGTTATATCCACGCTATCGCACAGGATTCGGCTCAGATGCAAAATGGCTTCATCACCAGCACTGTAGCCAAACGCATCATTAAATGGTTTGAAATGATTAATGTCGCAATAGGCCACGACAAATTCTTTCTTATGCAACAATAAATGATCAACCCATTCATACAGGGGCACATTACCCGGTAACTGGGTGAGTGGATTACTGTGACGGGCGACACGCAGTTTTTCTTCGGTAATCGCACGCAATAAATCACGCACTTTACCTACGCCAAGATAACGACTCTTGTCGCACACAATAAAATCGACACTCAGATTCTGTTGCGGGTCTTCACTAATGAGTTGCCCAACCACTTTTAAATCAGTGCCAACATCGACAATAATCGATAAGGGACTTATAAAGTCGCGAATCGGTTTTTGTGCATGCAATTCGTGGGCAAAACGGCGCGAAAAAATATTGAGAATTTCTGCGCGACTGACCATGCCTAGTGGAATGTCGCCATCAACGACCGGCACGCAGGCCAATCGCACATCGGCGCGAAACATTTTCACCACCGCTTCGGCATTAGTTGTGGGTGTGACCTGCACGGAATCCATTACAATTTCCCGCACCGTGCGGGTGAAATTATCCTGATAACGCCGTACAGAATTACCCACGAACCCTGCGATGGACGGCGGCAATTCAGTCGGCGGCAATGCCTGTGGGCGCGCGATAAAATAACCTTGCGCATACTCAACTCCCATAGTGACCAGGGTGGCGTATTCCGCTTCTGTTTCAATTCCTTCGGCTATGGCTTTATGCCCCATGCGATGGGCTATATCCAGCATCGCCCGCACAAACTCGCGTTTGACCGGATCTTTATCTATCCCGGAAATAAAATGACGATCTATTTTTACGTAATCAGGGCAAAGCTCACTCCACACCCGCAGACCTGCGTAACCTGCCCCCAAGTCATCCAGTGCGACAGCAAACCCTTGCCGTTGAAAATGATCGGAAGCCGCGCGCAATAAATCCAATTCATCGAGCGGCTGGCTTTCGGTCAATTCAAATACCACGCGCTCTGCACTTAATCCGACACGCTGCAAAATTTCACGCGTAACACCATCACGGTATTGGTTGTCGGTGAAGCTGAGGGGACTCATATTGAGGAAAAGCTTTCCTGGTAAATTCAATGCAGAAAAACGCTCGCAAGAGACCTCCCTGCATGCAAATTCCAGTGCTGCTAACAGTCGTGACTCTTGCGCAACCGCAAAAAGCGCATCAGGTCTATGCAGAGGGCTATCGTCGGGGCCGCGGATCAAAGCCTCGTACCCAATAATTCGTGGATTTTCCACCGCGACTATCGGCTGAAATACCGGGGTCAGGAGTTTGAATTCAATTAATCGGCGTAATTCCTTTTGCAGGGTGGTTTGGTTAAACACAGGATTCTGCAAAGACATAAGATGACAACTTGATATCGACTATGGATGAGTAGAATGGATATTCCTGCGGAAATATGACAGTTTTATGAATTTCTCAATTTGTTGTCACAATCAATGGAGGTTACAATGCGCGCAACTGTTTTACACCGCCCATCATGCCATTAACCAGTCACGACTATGCCCGATATTAATCCCGATACTATTTATGCCAATCCACTGGCAGAGGTCAGTCGCTTTGCATTTGATCAGCGTGTGGTCGATGTGTTCCCCGACATGATCAAACGCTCCGTGCCCGGATATGCCACCATTATTAATATGATTGGCAACCTCGCTGAGCGCTATGTACAAGCAAATAGCCAGTGTTATGACTTGGGCTGTTCATTAGGTGCAGCAACACTCGCGATGCGCCATCGCATTCAAGCGGTGAATTGTAAAATTATTGGTGTAGATAATTCAGCAGCAATGATCGCCCGCTGTCAGCAAGTGATCGCAGCAGATAGCGGCGAAGTGCCAGTTGAATTGGTAGAGATGCAAATTCAGGATGTTGCACTGCACAACGCATCAATGGCCGTACTCAATTTCACTTTGCAATTTATTCCCGTTGAAGAGCGACTGGAAATGCTGCGCAATATTTGCGCAGGATTAAATCCTGGCGGTGTATTAATTATCTCGGAAAAGGTTGCCTTTGATGATGAACCGCATCAGCAGTTGATGACCGAGTTACATCACAATTTTAAACGCGCGAATGGCTATAGTGATTTGGAAATTGCGCAAAAGCGCGCAGCGATTGAAAACTATTTAGTTCCGGAAACACTCGACGCCCATCGCCAACGTTTACGCCAAGCGGGCTTCAGCAGTGTTGACGTATGGTTTCAATGTTTCAATTTTGCATCGCTGATTGCGATTAAATAGAGTAAGCAAAGACTGTGACACAGATTAATTACGATCAATTGCTTGATGCGCTCAAAGATTCACCTCTTGCCGGTTGGGCAGAGCAACTGCCTGCGCAAATCGCGGCCGGACTTTGTGAAAAACGCTATGGGGATTTAGGTGGTTGGAAAAAATCGCTCGCAAAACTTCCGACTGTAAAAAGCTCACAGGTTGCACTTACCGATGAGGTGCGGATCGGTCACAGCAGCGATTGCGATGAAACAACACGCGCAGAAATTCGCAGCGTATTACAAGAATTAATTCCCTGGCGCAAAGGCCCCTACTTTGTTCACGATATCCATATCGATACCGAATGGCGCTCGGATTGGAAATGGGATCGCGTACTACCGCATCTTGCGCCGCTAAAAGACCGCTTGATTCTCGATGTCGGCTGTGGCAATGGCTATCACTGTTGGCGAATGCTGGGAGCGGGCGCAAAACGCGTAATTGGTATAGATCCATCGCCGCGTTTTATTGTGCAATTCCATATGATCAAACATTTTGCGGGCACCAATTATCCCATTGATGTGCTGCCCGTTGGCATTGAAGATGTGCCGGAAAAACTACAAGCGTTTGATACCGTATTTTCCATGGGAGTTTTTTATCACCGCCGCTCACCGATGGATCATTTACTCGAATTAAAAAACACCCTGCGCCCCGGCGGGCAGCTGGTATTGGAAACGCTGGTAATCGAAGGAAAACCGGGCGATGTATTAGTACCCGAGGATCGCTACGGCATGATGAACAACGTCTGGTTTTTACCGAGTTGCGACACCATGTTGTCCTGGTTGCGCAAAATGGGTTTTAGTAATCCGCGCGTGGTTGATGTATGCCCAACAACAACAGAAGAGCAGCGCGCAACAGAGTGGATGCACTTTCACTCCCTACCTGAGTTTTTACACCCGGAAGATTCATCCTTAACTGCTGAAGGCCATCCCGCGCCAATTCGGGCAGTGTTTGTGGCAGAAGCTTGATAAAAAAACGGGCGCCCGCCGCGCCCATTTTTATCAGTATGACAAGCTAATCGTCTAACATTTCCAGTGGCGAATCCAAACCAAACTCCACGTGGATTTGCGTACACCAACGATTCAAACGT
>DQHS01000347.1 GCA_003524365.1 Cellvibrio sp.
TCCGGCTTTACCGAATTCATTACCGATTGCCATTCCAGTCCAGTGGATTGAATTGCATCTGAAGCGCCTATCACGGCCAACTGCAAAGCGCGTGGATGATAGTGAGAGTTGTAGAGCGCGCCTGGATTAAAACCGCGCGGCAACTGTCCGGCAGACTTTACCGGAAGTTCGCGATAGCTATCAAACTTAACCTCAAGAGCTGATGAGGCCGTCACGCGGACACGATCATCGTCGATATTATCGATTTGCCAATCTGCGGGCACTGGCTCGGGCAGATCGCGCTTGCGCATCTCAAACACCAGAGGCGCATCGCCCGCTCCCAAAGTGGCTGATTTTTGCCAATGGGTAGCATCGACATCAAAGAAGGTTTTATCAATGCGGCGGATCAGAGTGCCATCCAATACCTGCTCGCCAAAACGAGATTCGATCTCGGTTAAATCCAGAGGATGCCCTTCGGTATCGCGATAAGCATCATCCGCAAAGCTGATCAAACCCATCATCACTGCTAGGCCAGCAAGAGTTTCCTGACGATCTCGTGGTTGCAGGCTCTCGATCACCATACGGCGATAGGCGTGGTGGCCAGAACTGCGGCCCGCCGCATTAAATCCACCAAAACCCACAATAACTGGCAAGCGTGCAACAGACATGAAAGCTCCGAAATTGACAATATTACAAAAGTTGAAAGCAGTGTATGGGGAATCCCAAACGATGTCCCTGTTGATTTGGTCATTTTCAGTGGTAAATTAGCCAAANNAAACCATCAGCCTGAGCAGTACACCAATCGCAACACGCACGGGGCTTTTGTGGCAACCCGATGTCACCATCGCCAGCAAACCCGCCAGCGATTTGATCTATATTCCGGGTTTATGGCGCAACCCCCGCCCCGTCGTGCAGCAGAACCGCGAGACACTGGAATGGATACGTGAGCAATACCAAAACGGCGCAATTATCAGTGCAGTGGGGACGGGGGTGTGTTTTCTCGCGGAGGCAGGATTGTTGGATGGCAAAGCGGCGACAACGCACTGGCACTATTTCGACCAGTTTCAAAAGGACTACGCAGCCGTACAACTCAAGCGACAATATTTTATTACCCAAGCAGGTAATCTTTATTGCGCCGCGAGTGTTAACTCCCTCGCCGACTTAACAGTACATTTCATCCAACGCTTTTTTGGAAAAACGATTGCAAGTCATGTGGAGCGACACTTCTCTCACGAAATTCGCCAGGCTTATGAAACCCGCGGATTTTTTGATGCGCAGGAAAATCGACACCCTGACGAGGACATAACCCAAATACAAATATGGTTGCAGGACAATTACCAGCGTGACATTTTATTCCCGCAAGTTGCAAGTCGCTTCAGCATGAGCGTACGCACGTTAAATCGCCGCTTTAAAAATGCATTGGGGCAAACGCCACTGGATTACCTACAAGAAATTCGCATTAACATCGCAAAAGATTTATTGAAAACCAGCAATCTATCGATCAGTGAAATTGCCGATAAAGTCGGCTATCAAGACACAGGTTACTTCACAGCCTTGTTCAAGAAAAAATTAGCCACTACACCCAACGCTTATCGCGATACCGTGCGAGCAAAATTATTTAGCACCTGATTTTTCTGCAGAATGTTTCTAAAAAAATAACCCCGATACCGAAGACACCGAGGCTATTGCTAACATCTACTTTCTTGACCGTTATGCAGCATCAGCGTTCGATGACACCACCGTCAGCTTTTCTGCAGTTTGTACACCGATTGGAATTGTACGCGGCTTCATGGATTCTGGAATAACCCGCTGCAAATCAATATGCAGTAATCCATGTTCGTAATCTGCAGACTTCACTTGCACATGGTCAGCAAGCTGGAATCGACGCTCAAAACTGCGCGCAGCTATACCTTGGTGCAAGTAAGTACGTTGTTGATCATCAGCGGCTTTGTTAGCAGATACCGTCAGATTATTCTGATTGACTTCAATAGTTAATTCAGCTTGATCAAATCCGGCAACTGCCATAGTGATTCGGTATTTATCTTCACCAGTCAATTCAATATTGTAAGGTGGGTAAGCAGGTTGGTTCTGCTCTGTACGGGAAAGGCTATCTAATAAATTAGCCATGCGATCGAAACCAATAGCAGAACGATACAGCGGAGTAAAATCAAAATTACGCATATTCAATATCCTCAGTTGAGCAATATAAAATGTCGGCTTATCTCATCGATCAAGCCATTAAAGGGTTATGTGATTCTCTACCGAGCCATCACACAAATGAGATAGGGACATGCAAAACTATTTCAAGAGGATGTTAGAAAATTAGTTTTTAAAGATCGCAGCAAATGCCTGCTGCAGATGCGAGTATTCAAAATTAAACCCCAGCGACCGTGCTGCTGCCGGCACAACCCGCTGACTCGACAACAATAATGCGTCGGCCATTTCACCAAACAAAAGACGCAATACTGGCTCCGGCATAGGCAGTAACGCGGGGCGATGTAAACTTCGCGCAAGTAACGCAGTGAATTGAAGGTTTGTCACTGACTCAGGCGCAACTGCATTAATTGCCCCGCGAGCTTGCTCTTGTTGCAGAAGAAAAAGTATTAGGCGCAACAAATCACGGCGATGAATCCAAGGCATATAATGCCGCCCCGCTCCCATGCGCCCACCCAACCCTAAATGGAAGGCTGGCAGCATTTGTTTAAGCGCACCGCCATCCTGCTCCAACACTATGCCAAAACGCATTCTACAAACTCGCACACCTTTGGCCTCAAAACGCAGTGCCGCGGCCTCCCAATCGCAACACAGCTGTGCCGCAAAATCACTACCCGCACCATCCCGCTCATCGACCAATCGATCGCCGCAATTTCCATAGAAACCTACAGCGCTTGCATTCAGCAAGACTTTAGGTAAACGGTCACCACTGACAAAAAAATCGAACAGGCCATGGGTAAAATCTACGCGACTTGCCCTGAATTTTTGTTTGGATTTATCGCTCCAACGTGCCGAAGCCAAAGATTCGCCCGCAAGATTAATCAACGCAGTAAAATCGATAGCCCCCAACTCGTCCAGCCTTCCAACCACATTGACTTNNCAATCAAGTAATCGCAAAGATGGCGACCAATAAATCCTGTGCCACCGGTAATTAAAATATTGCCTGACTTTACCGAATCACTCACCACAATGAATCTCCGCAGAAAATAAATTGATGCAAATCAAATAACTACTCAAAACCTTAACAGTTGAGCGCAACCTGTGACTCTACTCCACGCAATCGCAAACAGATCAAAAACCGATGGAGTTTTTTCGAAAAATACAATCTTATGGCCATTAATAACTTTGACGACTATCGAGAGATCAAAATGTTATTAAGAAACTTTGATAAAAACCTTGCTATTCAGCAGAAGATCATCAATATAAGTAGGGAGGGTCGGGAATGTTCGCGGAACTCAGTGCGGAATCCCAGCCCCCTAACATAAACGTTAAGGAGCCTTACGATGAAACCTGCTGTCGACGTTGTATATCGTGATTTTGACTCATCTGCTGCACTAAACGACATCATTACCAAGAAGCTTGAAAAACTCAGCCGCTACACCGACCAAATAGTTCATAGCCGCGTCGTTCTCGATACACCCCATCACCACAAACACAAAGGTAAACAATTCCGCGCATCAATCGAGCTGGACATTGTCGGTCACCCATTAGCAATTACCCAGAATGATGAATCTATTCACGTCGCAGTTCGCGATGCGTTCTCAAGCGCAGAACGCAAAATTAAACAACTGGTAGCTCGTCAACGCAATACGCGTTAACTCATCAGACTAAAGCGCTTCACGATTTCATTTCCCTCAAATGAAAAAGCCGGGATCATTGCTGATCCCGGCTCTGACTTGCCCATTAATTGCAATAATTTACTTAACTGGCGACACCCAATTTTGCTGATTTTTTGCTGATCAGATGATTCAAGTTGGCCAATGATTGCATATGACTGTAAATCAACTCCAAACCATCTTTTTTAAATAAATCCAACGCTTCTGCATCACCCAACGCTTTCAGCTTTTCGCGCTTTACAACATAAAAGCCCATCAAATTCATATTGGCTTCTTCGCGACCTTTAAATGTAATGTTCGCCTGCATAGGCTCAAGCAGATTTAATTCGTGCAAGCGCTTGCAGAAAACCTTGGTCATTTCAGCACGGTATTGGTAGTCCTTAAGGAACTCAACCACTTCCTTCAAATGCGGAGACTGCTCACCATTTTCTTCAAACAAACGGCGACCTTTGCTGCCATCTTTCAATACAGTTTTACTGTCGGCATCAATACACAGCGCCATAGTATCTGCACCTTTATCACCGCCCAACACGAACGGATATCGGCGGATAAACGCAGGAATATAACGTGAAGTAAATTGGAAGTTTTCATCCAAAGAGAGGTTTTCTCCCTCTTTCAGCCCCATAATTGCTAAGGGAATGTATTCGCCTTCATTCGCAGTTGCCGAAAACACGATCGGAAACTCACTCGCTGCGAACGGGATTTCTGTCGCCAGGAGAGGGGCAGAAATCATATGCTCCACGAACGAATAATTATCAACCTGAACAGACCAGTTGCGATGAATATCGGATGACAGCGGTTGAATGTTGTCATAAATCATGAGTTGTTTTGCCACGAGGATACCTCTATTTATTGTCTCGGCTTGCGATGAAAAATCAGGAATGAAAAATAAAATAGGGGCGCATGGTAGCACTTTCACAGGCGCCTGCCACTAGGTGACTATTAATTGCCTTCAGCATAATCTTAAATGGCAAAAACAAAAAAGCCCGCTAACAAAGCGGGCTTTTAAGTTGTTGATTCTTCTGTAAAAAATGGTCGGAACGGCGGGATTTGAACCCACGACCCCTACACCCCCAGTATAGTGCGCTACCTGACTGCGCTACGCTCCGACATTTTTTCTAACGGATGCAAAATACAGATCCAGCATCGCGAAGGACGGGCATAATACCTTAATTTATTGTCAATGCAATCAGAGAATTAAGAATTAATACCTAAGCTCAATAAGTAAACAACCGCTTGAGAAAACGGTTGTTTATTCAGCACAATTATTTGATTTTCAAAAGATCAAGCAGATGCTCTAGATCATCAATCATACGCACAACTAATTGATTTAACTGGCCTGATTCAGAGGGCGTGTTCTCGCTGGACATCTGCAGGCGGGCACCACCAATAGTAAAACCCTGATCGTAAAGCAGGCTACGAATTTGACGGATAGTTAATACATCCTGACGCTGATAATACCGGCGATTGCCGCGACGCTTAACCGGCTTCAATTGGGGGAACTCTTGCTCCCAATAGCGCAGCNNCACAACTCGCTGACTTCACCAATAGTAAAATAACGCTTACCGGGGATTACAGGAAGTTCGTCGTTATGACTCGGTTCCAACATAAGTTTCTACTCGTGCCTTAAGTTTTTGTCCTGGACGGAAAGTAACCACACGCCGGGCGCTGATAGGGATTTCCTCACCCGTCTTGGGGTTCCTGCCCGGACGCTGGCTTTTATCGCGCAATTCAAAATTGCCAAAGCCAGAGAGTTTGACCTGTTCATTATTTTCCAAGGCATGGCGGATCTCTTCAAAAAAGAGCTCCACCAATTCTTTGGCTTCCCGTTTATTGAGTCCGAGATCTTCATAAAGTTTCTCGGCCAAATCTGCTTTGGTCAGAGCACCGTCCGACATAATTATTATTCCCTATCTGAGGGTAGCGGAAAAATTCACCCCCAGATACTGAACAATCGAGTCAATGGAGGCGTTGATCTCATCTTCATTAAGAGTGCGTGAAGGATGCTGAAAGGTCAACCCCATTGCAACACTTTTTCTATGTGGATCAATACCTTT
>DQHS01000203.1 GCA_003524365.1 Cellvibrio sp.
CACCGAATTGGCCGCCACCGTTAATCTGAATACTGTAGGTTCCGTTACCTGTGCTTACTAATGAGATGCCAGAGTGTTTGGTCAGGGTGGACGGTTTGATTACTGCTTCTTGCAGCCAATTCGCTCCTGATTTATTAAAGACATAGGCTGAGCCAGTGTTTGCGTAGTCGATGTGTTGAGTAATATCACCATTAACCATGGTTGCATTGCTTGCATCACCGGGTGTGCCCACTACCAAGGTATTACCGTCACCTGACAAATCAACACTGCTGCCAAACAGTGTGGTGATAAATGTGCTGCTTGGTTTTAGGTAAGCTTCTTGCACCCAGACATTGTCTGTTCGCTTGAATACATAAGCTGCGCCGTTAGTAAGGAAGCCACGTATGGCATACTTTCCTGCGTCCTTACATTCCGGATCTATCACATAGTTGGGTTCATTGAAGTAATAGCAGGCATTGCTGGACTGATCACCATTCACACCCGTGGCATTACTATCCTCACCTATCGCACCTACAGCCATAATATTGCCGTCAGTTGAGAGGGCGATACTGGTGCCGAAGGCATCACTTTCCTGGGTGTTGGAGGCTTTCACATGGGTATCTTCCTGCCAGCCATTTTCGGTAAGGCGGAACATGTAAACAGCACCGGAACCGCTTCCCCCCTTGTAGCTGCTAGTAGAGGAGTTGCTGGTAGTGGATGAAGAACTGCTAATACTGGATGACAACTTGGAGCTTGAACTGCTGTTGGATGAGATGCTGGATGGATAAAATTCCAGGCATTCTCTGGCTGATGAGCGGCTAGAGAAATTGAGTACACCGCTTCGGGCTATATAATCGCTGGTTGCGCCTACAGCGAGCGTTTTGCCATCGCCTGACAGTGCGATAGTTTCGCCAAAGCGCAACGCAACAAAAGGGTTGCTGAAAGGATATATGGGTGAGAAGACTGTCTTCACATAGGCATCTTGATTCCAGTCATTATTCGTGCGGGTAAATATGTAGACGGCACCCACGTCATAGTTTTGGGCTGTAATCAAATCATCTGATGGGTCAGACGTTGAGGCGTAACTGGTGACTTCATAGTTGTTTTGATTACAGTTGACGCCGTCAGATGGGCTATCTTCAAGTAACGCGGTGACCGCCAGCGTATTACCATCATCGGACAGTGCAACCTTGTAGCCAAAACGGTCATTCACCAGCATGCGGCTTGGATTGATATTTGGTTGCTCGGTATTGGATGCTTTCAAATAGGCCTGCTGTTTCCACACGCCATTCTCTTTTATAAAGATATAAACCGCGCCGGAATTAGTGCTGTCATCATTATTCTGGTCGCCATTCGCGCCAACTGCTTTGCTGTCTTCTGCGGGGGCGCCTACTGCCAGAGTGGTGCCATCGGCCGAAAGGGCAATACTCCAACCGAAGAAATCATTGGCTTCACTATTAGACGCTTTGACATAGCCAATCGCTTTGATCATTTCCGTCGCGGTAAAAGTCAGGTTGGATCGCTGACAACCATTGGCATCGCAGGCGTCTACGTAATAATAGTTATTAACCCAATCGTGCACGTGGACGCCGATTTCGTCGGTTGCCTCGGTACTGGTGAGATCACTGCCGACCTGGACCACCCCACCTGTTGCGGCGTCGTGTTTGAACAATTTATAAAAAGTCGCACCTGTAACCGGGCTCCATTGGAACGTCAGTACTTTGGGGGTTTGTGCTTCGACTTTGATACTTGGCCAGATCCCTGAGCCATTCGCCGGGATTGACGCGGCGCTAAAGCTACTGCGTAAGGACGAGCTGCTGATAGATGATGAGCTTGCCGAGGATTTCTTATCGCTGCCACCGCCGCAGCCAGCCAGAAAAAATGAGCCTGCCATTAAGGAGAGAAGCAGGGTGGTGCGCTTTAGTAGCGGTGATAAACGATCAATATTCATTCAGCAGGTTCCTGAGGGTTAAAACTGGTCGGTGATTCTGTGTGTCGCGGCGCTTGGTGTCAATCAAATCGCCCGCAATATTAGGGCGCCGTTTGAGTGCAGGCGCCTTGTTCCCGCTCGTAGTGAGGTGGCCTAAAGACCGTCAGAGCAGAGGTTTGGTTCAGTGATTTTGGTGAACCAAGATAATTTAGTGGAAATACCGATGGGAAGTTGTGAGCAATTGTGAAGTTTTACCCGGCTTGTGCGAGGCCTCATCGCCCGCAGTTAATGCAGGCGATGAGGTTGTGAAGAGGTTTAAAGGGTCTTTAAATACTCTACTAAGGCCAATCGTTGCTGATTGCTGATTGGCTGCAATGTCTGCATTTTCGGTTTGCCCTGTGCATCTTTTACCGGGCGGCCTTTTGTATCGAGCACAAATACCGGCGTAACACCGGCGGCATACTCATGCCCTTTATTGGAGTTGCTTGGCAGACTTGTATCAAACACAAATAACCCCGGGTATTGCGCCGGGTCGCGCTGCACTACGCCGACAGTTATGGCATCCAGCTCGCGTGTGCCAACAGTGAAACGGTTGGGACGACAGGTTTTACCGCTGGCGATTTCTGCATCGCTACAGCTTGGCATAAACAATTCATACAGACTGGGCACCGAGCCATTGTGCAAGTAAGGCGCCGTTGCCCAGATACCATTGAGTGGTCGCGCCTTGTAGGCGGCGAGGGTGGACGGGTTGTTTTTATTGACGACTTCAAAATCCAGATGGCGCTCGGTCTTTTTGATCGGGTTGTCGGAAATTGATGCAATCAGGTCATAGAGTTTTTCACCCCAGCGGCGGATAAAAAATTT
>DQHS01000106.1 GCA_003524365.1 Cellvibrio sp.
GGAGTCCAGATTGTATGGATACCCGTGTTCGCAGGTATGACGGCAGCTCAGAGTTTTCTTACGTTCGTTACACGCCATAACATTAAGGAATTCAAATGGCTTTACTTATCATTTTCACAATCGTCGGTATGGGCCTTGGCGAAGCTGTCTTCTATAACAACGGCTGGATCATCGGCGGCGCGCTGGGGTTTTTAATTACCAAAATTTTCCAAATGACAGGCACGATTAATCGGCTTGAGCGCGATGTGAAATTGCTGCAAACCCAAGCTCAAAAAGAAGTGCAGTCAGTTCAACAGCCCGCAGCGCAATCAGTTGTGCCTGTTACACCGGTGGTAGTAGAGCCTAGCCCACAAAAAATTCCGCTCGCCGAACGTTTAAAAGCCCACGGAATAGAGCTGCCGCCAGAAGTGCCACCAGCAGAACTATCAGCTAGCAATACCGTCACTAGCAACGAACTGCCGATTAGCGATGCCGAACTTGAAAACCTCGCTATGGCGACGGCGCAGCCAGTCGCTGAACAAATCAAACCCGCTATTGCATCTGTGCAATACAAACCGCAAGAACGCGCACCCGCAGAACCCAATCCCATCGAAAAAGGCATTGCCTATTTGAATCGCTTTTTTACCGAAGGCAATCCCATTGTGCGCATCGGTATGGTGGTGATGTTTTTCGGTTTAAGTTTTTTAGTGAAATACGCATCCAACCAAGGCATGTTGCCGATTGAGTTGCGCATGGCGGCAGTGGCAGCGGTGGCGATAGCACTAATCGGTTTGGGCTGGAAAACCCGCGCGAAAGAGGGCGGTTATGGGTTGGTATTGCAAGGCGGTGGTATCGCGGCGCTTTATCTCACCGTATTTGCGGCGGCGAAAATGTATTCACTTATGCCGACGGGTGCCGCCTTTGCGTTGATGTTTATTATCGTGATGCTCGGTGCAGCACTCGCGGTTTTGCAAAATGCACAAGTGCTCGCGCTGATGGCTACCGCCGGTGGTTTTCTTGCGCCGATTCTTACCTCAGACGGCTCCGGCAATCATGTCGGTCTATTCAGTTTTTATCTGGTACTCAATATCGGCATTCTCGCCATCGCCTGGTTTAAAACCTGGCGCTTGCTCAACTGGGTCGGTTTTGTTTTTACTTTTGTTATTACCTCTGCATGGGGAGTGCTCAAATACGAACCGCATTTATACGCGAGCACACAACCGTTTTTGCTCGCGTTTTTCGCGCTCTATTTAACCGTATCGATTTTATTCTCGCTCAAGCAGCCACCGAATCTAAAAGGTTTGGTGGATGGCAGCCTCACCTTCGGCTTACCCATTGTCGCCTTTGGTTTGCAAACCGCATTGCTCAAACACACGGAATACGGCTTGGCGATTAGCGCGCTGATTCTCTCCGCAATTTATATCCTTTTGGCGCGCGTGCTTTGGGCCAAATACCAGACTACGCATCGCGTATTGATTGAATCTTTTATTGCGCTCGGTGTTACCTTTGCGACCTTAACGATTCCACTCGCGTTGGATGCACAATGGACTTCCGCCACCTGGGCGCTGGAAGCAACCGGTTTGATTTGGGTCGGCCTGCGCCAGCAGCGTTTCCTGCCGCGTTTTGCCGGTTATCTATTACATATCGCTGCAGCTTGTTCGCTCGTTATTCACGGTGTTGATGCGGGTGCGATTCCGCTGATCGCAGGCGATTTTATTAGCCTGTTGATTTTGGCAGCATCGGCCTTGTGTATTTCCTACTTGCTGACTCGCTTTGCTGAGCACAGCAATCGTTTTGAAAAACCGCTTGCACAACTCACATTAATTATTGGTTGGTTGTGGTGGCTGCTCGCCGGTTATATTGAGATAGAGGCGCATGTTCCAGGCGAACAGCATTTCCCCTCGCTGATTTTATTCTTCACTCTCTCTGTTGCTGCGTTGGTGTTGTTAAGTGCAAAGGTGCAATGGCCGCAATTGGCGCGCGTCGGTTTCTGGCTGCTGCCGTTAACCTGCATCTTGGCCATGAGCAATTTTGGCGAAGGCCTGTTTATTGGGTATGACGTTTATCCATCGCAAGGTTGGGGTTTGCTTGCTCTGCTGGCATTTGTAGGTGTGCAATATCGCTTTTTGTGGCGCCAGCGTGAAATCAGTTCTTGTGGTTTACTCAGCGTATTTCATGTTTTAACGGCCTGGTTTTTGTTTAGCCTTGTGTATTGGGAAGCGAGTTATTGGCAAAACGAATTGCAATGGTATGGTACCCGTGCAGCGGTATTGTGGTTTGCCTGCTTGGTAGTGCCATTGGTTGCGCTCTTGTATCTCATCAATAAACCCATTTGGCCATTTGCGCAGTATCCGGCGGATTACAAAAATTTAATTCCCGCGCCCCTGATGTTTGGTTTATTGCTGTGGTTTATTTATGCCTGTCATTATTCCGGTATTACCGATCAATTTTATTTACCTATTTTAAATCCGCTCGATTTAGCGCAAGCCGCTGTGCTGTTAATTTTCGCTTACGCCATTAAA
Source organism: Cellvibrio sp. (assembly GCA_003524365.1). Taxonomy (GTDB): domain Bacteria; phylum Pseudomonadota; class Gammaproteobacteria; order Pseudomonadales; family Cellvibrionaceae; genus Cellvibrio. Next base: position 2,502 of record DQHS01000106.1, read on the forward strand.
CGCGGCTTTATCGGTTTGCATTCCGCACCAGTGGAGTTGCGCTACGGTGTGATCGGCTTATTGGGTTTTGCGTGGATTAACGTTGTGCTGCTGCGCGCGATTCATCACTACACCGGTGTTGAGTACGTATCTCATGTGATGTGGGATTCAATCGTAGTGCAAATGGCATTGTCGATTCTCTGGGCGATTTGTGCGCTCGTCATAATGAACCTGTCGCGCCGCTGGCAAGAGCGCAAGCTCTGGATGCTCGGTGCCGGTTTATTAGGTTTGGTGTTATTAAAACTCTTCACCAAAGACCTAACCGGCACAGGTACGCTCGCGCGCATAATCTCGTTTATGGTCGTCGGCGGTTTAATGTTGTTAATTGGTTATTTATCGCCGATTCCGGCAAAAGTGAAACCTGCGGAACAGGACTCTTCGGATTAAATAGGGAGTCGTCATTCTTGCGCAGCGGGAGCCGCAGACCAACGGAGTTAATCCAGCTTTTAAAAAGGTTTATACAAAATGATCAACATAAAAAAATACATTTCACTGAGCGCTCTTTTATTAGGCGCAAGTTCATTGGTAAATGCCGAGGTGATTCCCGTTTATCAAATCGATGACGCGCCCGGCACTTATGTACAAACCACACTCACGCACGATATTTATCGCTACAGCGCCGATAGCCAATTAAATGATCTGGTAGTAGTCGATCAGCAAGGCAATAAATTGCCTTATCGTATTACCGCGCCCAGCGTACAAAGTAGTGAGCAATCGCAGCAAACGAATGTGCGCTTCTTTCCGGTTGCGGTAGGCGCAGCGCCCGAAACCCTGTTGGCACTTAGTAGTGCTTCCATTCGTTTGGATGCCAATGAAATTTCAGTGAGTGTCGTTAAGAGCGATAAGCAGGAATTACAGAATGAAAGTGTACCAACGGATTTTTTTGTGGTGGATTTGAGTGATTTAAAAACCCGTGCGGATAATTTGGTTGTGTTATGGCCTGTGAGTGAAAAGCATCAATATCTGGAAGTAGAGGTCAGCGGCACTAATGATATGACCAACTGGACGCCGATCACGCAAAGTACTTTGGTGCAATTGCAAAAAGACGGTGAGAAATTAACGCGTAACAAAATCGCGCTTAATCTCAGCGAAAAAGAATACGCGTATTTAAAACTGAAATTCACGCGCGGCAGCGAAGGTTTACAGCTCACTCAAGCTGCTATAGAAAATACCGATAAAATCGCTAACGCAACGGTAGTGGATACCTGGCAGGTAGCTGGCGTTCTGGCAGAAAAACAAGAATCTGCACTCTACCTGATTAACGGCGGCAAAAAAACGCCCGTCGCCGCATGGGAATTTGAACGCGACGATATTGCTCCCGTTGCCAAAATCAGCCTCAACCTCGGCACCATTATGTATGGCGATAACATTAAAGTGTTTTCGCGCAATACAGAAAAACAAGCCTGGCAATTACTCCATCAGGGCATTTGGTTTAATGCGCAAGTGGGCAGTGATTGGCAGCAAAGCGATGCCATTAACATCTACAGCAATAGCGATGTCTACTGGCGCGTTGAACTCAACGAACTGGTTCGCACCACGCTTAATCCCACCTTGGTTTTCCATCGCCAACCGCAAACCCTGCAATTCATTGCGAACAATTCAGCGCCTTACAAAATAGCCATAGATGATCAAGCTGCACCCAATAACCAACAAACCAGCACGCAGATTTTTTCGCAATTGGTGAGTGGTAAAGATTTGCAGTGGGGACAGGTCGCTTTTACGGAGCTGAAACCAAATATCAACTCGTTTGCTCGTCATGGAATGCAGGTGAGTTGGAAGACGCTCTTGTTTTGGGGAATTTTGTTGTTGGCTGTAGCGGTATTGGTGGGTGTTGCGGTGCGGTTGATGGGGCAGATGAAAAGTAAGGCATAAATTTTGATATAAACCTCAATCCATACGCATGGAGAAAGCATGTTACCTTATATAGTTCATGACGAAAAACCGGTTTGGCTTTTCCAACCAGACCTTGTTAGATACGATGACAATGTCTTTTCTGTTGTTGTTGGAAAAAATGGCGTGGGAAAAAGTAGGTTGTTGAGAAATATTGCTGATGAGATGATGAATAGCAATGAATCCATATATGAGGCCAAGAGAGTTGTTGCAATATCCACTAGCCCTTTTGATAAATTCAAAACTGAAATAAAGTCAGAGAAGTGGCTCTTTACTAATCCTGCCGAATATTACTATGTTGGAATGAAAAATGGCATTGGATTGAGTCGATCACCATCTGTATCCCTTATCTCATCCGCGACAAGTGGCATCCTCGATAATTTCATTTCGGAAAACAAAAATATAAACCTAGCTAAGGTTTTTGAAGTGCTTGGATTTCACCCTGAAGCTACAATTGCTCTGAAATTTAGCGGAAAAAGAAATTACGCCAACGAAGGGCGCTTGAAAATATTTGACTATGAAAAAATTCCTGTGAGTCATGATTCATACGGAATATATTACGAGGATAATCAAAATTCCATACTCAATTTAATCGAAAAATTTTCTCATGCTGGCGTGCATATCTCAAATAGATCCCTGGAAAAAATGAAAGTTCAATCTAGGGATGAGCTGGAGAATATAGGCTATTGTTTTTATAAGGCCAGAGAGTATTTTTCATCTGATAAACTTTTTTCAATAAATTTGAATTTTAATGAAGGTATTGCAACGCTTCCTCGCCACTCCGAATTTGAATCAAACTTTAGTGATTTCTTTCACAGAATTGGCGGTGAACAACGATATGTTTTGCAAAAGCATGAAGGTTTTTCAAGAGAAATCCTGAAAAGCATATCAGTGCTTATTAAGTATGAAATTGTACAAATTAATGATATTAAGTTAAGGAAAATGGCTACTGATACCATGTCTCTCCGACGGGCGAGCTCCGGCGAGCAATGCATGATGGTGATTATGTTAGGGGTCGCTGGCCACATATCTGATAATTCCTGCATTTTGATAGATGAGCCGGAAATTAGTTTTCATCCTGAATGGCAGGAAAAGTTTATCTCACTATTGATTGATGCGTTTTCTAGCTACAGGCGGTGTCATTTTATTATTGCCACACACTCTCCGCAAATTGTCTCTAACCTAGACAGGGAGAATTGTTTTGTAACTTCATTGAGTTCCGGGAAAATTCGTCACTCTGAGTTTTTTTCAAATCGTTCATCAGATTTTCAATTGGCTGAAATCTTTGAAAGCCCGGGCAATAGGAATGAGTACATTTTGCGGAGGGCAATGGGGTTAATGGCAAACATTAGACTTAATAAGAGTCTTGATGGCATAGATAAGAAAGAATACAACCAGTTAATGCAATTTACTAAAAACATGGAGCGGGATGATCCGATTATTAAGATAATCGAATCGGTTAGGGAGGCTGCATCCTTTTATGAAAATAAATAATAAATACGTTTACAGTGAGAGCCAATTAACTTTGATAAAAAAACATCCACCGGATCACAAGATTTGGGGTTGTAGTGATCTGGAAAGCATTAGATGTGATATAAGAAATCATTATCGCCAAGAACAGAAAGGGGTATGTGCCTACTGCGGAAATCTTATTTCCTTGACGTCTCCACTAAATGCAAATGTTGAGCATATAGTGGCAAAGTCAGTACAGCCGCAATTTATGTTTGAATCTCAAAATATGTGTGTCATCTGTGCTGATTGCAATCAGATAAAGAAAGATCAAGAAGTAAGAAATGATATCCCTGGAGTGTTAAGAAATAACAAGGCACAAAGATATCCTCGATCATCAAGCGCATTTAAAATAGTCCATCCTCACTTTGATATATGGAGTGAGCACATTATTAAAATGGGAGTGATTTACATAGATAGATCCACTAAGGGTGCCTATACAATATTAACTTGCAAATTAAATAGATATGTTCATGCTTTTGGAATTGGTGACGCATATATAAGCGATGCGGAATTAATTAAGCAAGCGACAAAGGTTGTTGAGAGTGCAAATGATTTCGATATGGAAAATGAAACTAAAAAATTGCGACAATTGTTAATATTTGGGTCGCATTAAGGATGCTCTATATTACCCTTGCATAGTCGCACCAAGTTTAGTTTATCAGACTGGGCGGTTCGCACCAATTTACATTCTACAAATAAATTCGATACAGTATGTGTTTGTTTACACATTTAATAAAGAGAAAGTAATGGCTTCAAAATTTTATGTGGTATGGGCAGGGCGGGAGACGGGGATTTTTACCGATTGGGCGACCTGCAAAAAAAACGTCGATGGATTTAATGGTGCGCGTTATAAATCATTTGCAACGCGTGAAGAAGCAGAAGCCGCTTTTGGCGGTGCAAAACCAACCGCCGGAACCGGACGTGCGGCCGCAGCGGGTGGTGCAAAAATCAAAACCTATAATGCCGCTGAAGTAAACGCATTACCCGTTGATGTAAAAATATTTACCGACGGTGGCTGCGAACCAAATCCCGGCCAAGCGGGTTCGGGGTTGGCGGTTTATCGCGATAATAAAGCGGCCGAGCTTTGGTATGGTTTGTATAACCCCATGGGCACTAACAACACCGCTGAATTAAACGCATTGCACCAAGGCCTGCTGCTCGCGAAAGATGAAATTGCCAAGGGCAAAACCGCTGCGGTTTTTTCTGACTCCCAATACTCAATCCAGTGCGTTATCCAATGGGCAATCGGTTGGGAAAAAGCGGGTTGGAAAAAGAAAGGTGGTGAGATTAAAAACCTTGAACTAATTAAGGAAATTTATTCTCTGCACCAAACATTGAAAGACAAAGTGCAAGTGCTGCATGTAAATGGCCACGTCGGTGTACAGGGCAATGAACTCGCCGACCGCATGTCCATCCTCGCTATTCAATCCCGCGAAACTGAATTTGCGCTTTATCGCGAGCCGTTGGATATTGCGGCGATTCTGGCAACGCGTACGGGCTAATGCCAACGTTTGAAACTATCGAGCTATGTGGGAGATCCAACGGATAAGACTTCGTAGAACAAGTAAAACTGTTGTTTATTGATCAAATGGCCGTGCTACTCAGAAATACATTGGTATTCCTACCACTAACTGCTTTAATCCAATCACGAGCAGAAATAGCAGCTTCGGCTGCTAAAACACTATAGTTATCAGTTACGCGGTTAAGTCCGTCTCTTTACAAGCCACTTATGCCAAAAGCCCTGAAAGACACCAAACTCCCCAGCCCAAAATTAAATCACATACTGGCCTCGCTCCCTGCTGCGGACTACGAGCGGATTTTGCCCGACCTTAAGCTCATCGATATGCCGCTCGGATGGACCATGTCTGAATCGGGTGACCATATTAATTATCTGGATTTTCCAATTTCCGGAATTGTCTCTTTGATGTATTCCCTTGAGGATGGCTCGACCAGTGAAACAGCGCTGGTCGGTAGTGAAGGAATGATTGGTATCTCAATTTATATGGGCGGCGAAAGTATGCCGTCTAGTACCGAAGTGCAGACAGCGGGTCAAGCTTATCGATTGAGCCGCAAATTGATGAAGCGGGAATTTGCGTTGGGTGGAGAGCTGCAGCATTTATCGCTGTTATTTGCCCAAGCACTAATCTGCCAGACATCGCAAACGGCAGTGTGCAACCAACACCACTCAGTTGATCAACAAATGTGTCGCTGGATGCTGATGTCGTTAGATAGATTGAAGACGGATGAATTATTAATCACCCAAGAATCGGTTGGTCGACTGCTGGGCGTAAGACGCGAAAGTGTTACCCAAGTAGTGAGTCTGCTACAGAAAGACGATTTGATTGAGCGTGGCCGTGGCCGCATTAAAATTCTGGATCGCGTCAAGCTGGAAAAGCGCGCCTGCGAATGTTACGCGGCAGTACGAGATGAGTATGAGCGTTTGCTGCCGGGTAGTTTGAATTTAAAGTAAGCAGAAAATTTCAGCGCAAATAAAAACGTAACTATTCACCACCCGCAAACCCTTCGCCGAAACACTTTATTCAAATTGCGAATAAGTTACGCAGAGTGAAAAGGTAGCTTTGCCCATTAAAAATGGCTCCCGAAGGAGCCATTTTTAATGGGCGTATAGAACAGTGATAACTAGCGTTTAGCCACCAACCTGCACAAATATTACTGTTTCAACTTCATTACCTACTTCTGATCTGTAGACCACCTTNNCGTGCCATCACCATTGAGGCTTAACGTACCATTGTCGCCCGCAATGACACGAATAAACGTCGCCGTCCCATCCAAGGTTAAACCGGTAGTCTTGAGATTTAAGATTTTCGTTCCATTTTGTGCGATTTTAAAATGCTCTATGCTTGTTGTCGCAGGCAACCAATTCGGTAAGCCCATGTTATTTACTGTTGCTATCGCATTTTGTGTCACCTCTAATTTCCATCGGTTAACCATATATTCAACCATGTTGTAGCCGGTTATTTGCGACCAACGAATAAGCCATTGGTCTTTCTTATTTTGGTTAGTTTTCGGAAACAGCGGTGAATTAGCGCGGGAATCTTCGACATAGCCACTTAACACTTTGCGATACGTTTCCCAGCCAAAACCGTCGGCGAGCGCAAAATAAAATGGGTACGGGTCTTTGTTTTCGAAATTCGGCTTGGCTCTATCGATAATTGTTTTTTTCGAACGCGCTAATACTTCATTGTGATAAACAGAATACCCCCAATCATATTTAGGCGAGAGAGGTGCCATCTTCTCTAACGCGGCATTAGCAAATATATTGACTGTTACTTCAACATCCCCACTAAAGGTAAAGCCATTTCCATCGTAACCACCTGACCATAAGTGAGCTTGATCTTGCATTTCATGACCCATCTCATGAAAGTAGCCCCACTCGCCCGAATTACGTAATGTAGCCAAATCCAAAAAGTCTACTGAAGATTCAACATCGGAAGGCCCCTGAATTGGATAGCCCGCATGCAAATATCCAACACTGATTTGCACATCAAAATTTATTCTGTCAGGTCCTGTACGGTATTTTTCTGTACCGCCAACCCAATCTTGAAATGCAACATATTGATTCCAATAACTGAGCAGTGCTTCAGGATCAGTGATATTTTTAATCATGGATGTTGGAACAGATACAGCAACATTATCCGTGACAAATTCAGTAAAAGGAGCAGGATAATAACGAATAGTGCTTAACCATTCTTGATTGGTATTTTTACCCAACACAAAATACGGCGCTTTTATTGCACCATCCACGACGATATTTACTTCACCGTATGCACGGCGAACTTTTCCGTCGGCACCATCCAACAAATCAATATATATTGCACCGCCGTAAGGAGTTGCCACGGCTGTGGTGGTCGCTGTAATTGGGAAACTGCGCTGTATACCGCTTGGCATTCTCTTCCAGCTATCATTATATTCGCCGATATTATCACCATGCCCACTCAGCCGAATAAAATAGCCTTTACCAACTAACGACGACGGTACGGTAACCTTAACCACCTCACCCGGTACCGCATACATACCCGTTGCAAGCATGCCCGTCCAATTGCCGTTGATAGTGACCTGATGATTGGGTATACGCATGGTACCAGCAGGAATTTTTCCGTAAACAGCCTCTGCGGTTCTATGTGCGCGAATGTCAGTTACTGCCAACTGATCTAACAATTGCACTTCACGGTTAAGTAAAGAGTGCTCAAATGCATTTGATGATGGAGTGCTGGGCGTTGGTGTAATCGTGTTTACAATTGCAGTAAAGTGCTGATCTAAACGTGCGAGCAAAGTATCACGCGGTGGTAGAGCGGCAAAAGCGTGCTGCAAACTTTCACCAATACGAGCTTTGTCATCGTCACTAAATGCACTTGGCGTTTTAAGTACATTGACCAAATCATCTTCCGATAATGGTTTAGCATCAACAATATTCAGTGGTGCTGGAGTGGAATTCCATCCGGTACCAAACGCAATCCCGGCTTTTCTCAACACACGATTGCCGCCATTCTCAGACAGTTTTTTAGGCCACCAACCTGTATAGCCTTTAAAACCATCACCAAATTCAACCAACAATGCAGAACCACCGCCTTGAATAAATTTCGTCACGGAATTTATCAGCGCATCACTCGGATTACCCCCTAGCCAAACGATCANNCTCAGCACATCTGTATTCGCTAGATTATTAACGTAATTATCTGTCGTGGTAACGTTATTAAAACCATTCGCCCTTAGCCAGTTAGCAATTTCCACATGGGTGCTATGAACAATACGGATATCTTTGTTATTGGTTTTACCAAGCCACGCTAAGCTATTAATAAAAAATTGTTCAATATCCGCCTTCGCACTGTTGTCTGGATTATCTAGAGAGGCCCAATGCAACCCCGGCAAAGCCACTACACGCCCCGCCCCGAGTGTTGCTGCAACCGCCATTGGTGTTTGTCTATCGTGATAATTACCCACGTTTACCGTCGTCGGTCCGAAAGCAATCATATGCCCACGGGTAGGTGAATACGAGAATGCACTTACCCTGCTTAATAGGGTNNTTTTTAACAGTAATCGCGTCAATTTTAGCGTTCACGGCAATCGTTACTTTTGCGCTGCTTTGTGCACCAGCGTTATCAGATACGGTGTAAGTAAATGTATCCTCTCCCGTAAAATTCGCATCAGGCTGATAACGATAGCTATTCTTCGCCGCCAGTTTGGTTAATACGCCATGACTCGGCGATGTAACTGATAACACACTAAGATCACCTCCGCCCCCATCTACATCAAGATCGTTCACTGTAAGGTAATCGAAGGCCACAGCCTGCCCCTGCGCAGTCAAGATAAGATCGTCGTAAGCTACAGGGGGAACATTTCCGCCTCCACTCGTTGATGAACCTGCAGACGAGCGACTGCTTGAAGATAAGCGACTGCTTGATGACAAGCGACTACTTGATACTAGAAGACT
>DQHS01000038.1 GCA_003524365.1 Cellvibrio sp.
CGGGTCATGCCTTCCACCAGATCGCCCAAACCGACGCTCATCTCTTTGTCGTGGCTGTAGCTTTGCACGGTGGTGCGACCAGCAGTGACATCGAGATCACCCATATCGCTGACAATCTTGACACCTCCAGCGCCGGTGATATCAGAGCCGATCACTTCACCTGAACCCACACGGCCAGTGATCTTGCCACCGGCAAGCAGGGTCGATTCCTGACCGGAGGTGACGCCTTCACCGGATTTGTGCTCTTTGCTGCCGTAGAGGTTACCGCCGCTGCCGATACCGGATTTAACGTCATCTTTACCGTCAGCGTAAAAATATGTCGCAAATTGACGTTGCGGTTGCTCTTGAAGAATTTGGCATCCAACTGAACCAGACAGCGATTGGAAAGATTGAGCGGGGTGAACGCAATATTTACCTGCATCACCTTGTTGCCCTGCTTGAGGTTCTCGATATTTCCTATGAGCGGGCAATTAATGGTGGTGACATCAATATTCCCTGATTACTTCATATCTAAATTTTTGGATAAAAAGCTGCCTGACTTTCAATAGAGCCATCTACGAAAGTCAGGCAGTTTTTTTGAACTATCTCTTATTGTTAAAAAACAATTGCCTGCCCAGAGGCAACCTATTTCACAAAGTCAAAACTTTTATTCATCGCCCTGCGAAGAGCGCGCAAAACTGTTTATTTTTTTCAATAAAGATTTTTCAAATTTATCGGTTTCAAAATAGCCGCCCAACTCAGGGTTATGCGTTATGCATTTGGATAAACCCATTTCATGGGCATAATAGTAAATTTTGTTTCTGATGGGATCGTAAGGATTATTCACTTCAACATCATGCGTTAAAACCCATTCTCCTACAAAGACCAATTCAATCAGCTTTTTGTATTCGTCTTCGCTGAATTCGATTTGAACTGATTTTTTGCCTTTGAGTAGTGTTTTAAAGTTGAACATCGTGATCCCCAATAATTGTCCACGGTTTTTATTGTAAAAATTCAGACTTCACTCGATAAAAATCACTCCTTTGGGTTTGGACGTGCGGACAGGACAATGTTGTCATATATTGGCACTTATGATTCATCAATAACAACAGCCCTATTCGGAAACTTTTCCGACAACCACTGAATTAATCGCTTGATTTCTATTTCAGACTCTTCTTTTTCGCCTTTGATATATTTTTGAGACTTCTTCCAAATTACAGATTCTGTTTCGTTTATTTCTACTTCAAAAATAATTTCACAGAATTCATCTGAATATATAACTCTATCCCTATGAGGCATATTTATTTTGTAAGTCACCTTAATTATCCTCTAGTGATTTTATTATTTTTCGAGCATCTTCTATTGCGGTACCTTTCGGAATAGTAATCGACTTCCCATCTGGTGTTTTTACGATAACATCAGTTACATCAATTTTTTGCAGTAATGTAGGAAGCTCTTTTGTCAAAAATATGCTTGTGGGCCTAGGATTATTTACCACTGCCAGAACACTTCCTGTTGACTGCTCGGCATAGTTCCCCGATATTTTTGTCCATAAATTCAACGCTTCATCTCCACCAACACCAGGAACCGTATTTTCAAATAACTTCAAATCATCAAGCCATTTACCCCCTGATGTTTGCTCCAGTGTGATCAAACCGTTTTCTGAAGAATAAACCTCAGCAAAATCTCTTGCTCCCCTTCCAGAGTAGAAAACAGACTGCCCATGCTCTGTCGAAACATCTAGTTTATCAACGCGCACTAATAATTTGTCATAAGATAAATCTGCAGATGAATCGACTTTATTATAGAAATCAAGTTCGCCATTCGAAACCGCATTATTCCACTTAAAGTCCGTGGTGGTTTGCTGTATCGACAGACCTGTCGCCTGCCCATTGCCATCTGTACTGATATTGACGGTACCGCCATTGGCTCGGGTCATTGCACCTTGCAACAATGAACTGCCAAACACTTCCATGATCGGTGCACCTACTGCGCCCAACGCCATGCCGCCTTGCCTTTGGCCTTCTTGATAACCCAGCTCATAATCCCTGCCCTGCAGTTTTAACAAGCTGTCATAGGAGCCGATTTCTTTGAAGTTCTGCCACGCGCCGCTGGCTGTATCGATTGGGCTACCCAACGCCGTCACCAATCCCGTCACACCGCCGACAAGCATACCCAACGGATCACTGACTACATCTGCCTGACCGGCGGTAAAACCCATCTGCTTGTCGATATAGCGTTGCTCGTTGGTTTTGTTAACCAACAAATCCCCAAGTACATTCTTATCCGTGTGCGCAAAATCAATAACACCTTGACGCTCATTCGCAAACTCGCCTTCATTCAGCGTAAAGACCAGACGTTTTTCGCCCGTACGAGGATCAACGTAAGCGAGGCTGGAGTCCATTAGTTGCTGCTGCATCAAGCCTGGCGTGAGCTCACCCGATTTCACCGCATCGTTGTTGGTGACAGCATTAATATCATTCGCCACTTCCGTCATCAGGAAGTCCATGACCTTCGCATCAGTGCCGTAGATCTTTTGCCATTCCGTATCCATCAATCCCACAGAGCCTTGCAGCAATCGCGCTTGCGCTTCTGAGCTGGTCAGCTCTTCGCCAGTGGTGGTTTTGATGTAATCCGCAAAACGTTCCACCCGATCAGCATCACGAACGTATTTGATTTCCGGTACGTCCAGTTGGCGATACTCAACACTGTTCTGGTCCAACCGGTTAAAACGCGCGTTGTTAGCGATGACCGTGGCGCTGTCCGATGTTGAACCATTGCGGGTATTCACGGCGCCCAGTGCGTTATAACCACTGCTGGCGAAGTTGAAGTCCAAGTAATCCACCGTGGCTGCACCCATAATGTCCGCATAGTTTTCGCGGTTGTTATGGTAGGTTTCGGTTTTTGCTGCGTTGGGGTCACGATTAGCATCGATGTGATGGCTAAGTTCGTGGCCGGTTACTTCGACTGCGTCACTTGTGTTGGCAATGTTGTCATCCACTAAGAAGATCAGGCCTTCTTTTTTGCCGGAAACCGCATTAACCGGATCAGCGGCATAAGCCCCCTGGATCTGTTGGTTAACTGTCGTGCCGTCGTAGGTGCGGGTGTTGAGGTTGTAGTGCTCCTGCACCAGCGTCATGGCTTGTACCGGATCAACACCCATTTGCTGGGCAATGCTGTTGGCTAGGGCGGTGTAGGCTTTATCTTTCTCCTCAGGGGTGGCTGTGCCGCTGGTAATCGCGTCTATGTGCGCCTTGTTTCCCGCTGTGCTGGCGAAGTTTTTAGTGGCCGTAAAGAAATCCTGCGAGTCCATCATGTGCTGACGCAGACCCGTTTCGCCCTCGCCTTTACCGGTGAGGGATACGCTGTTCTCCGCCAGATTGCCGATGGCCTCCACACCAATTTCAGTGCGTTTGTAATCTTCCTTAATTTCTGCACGTCCGCTTTCACTCAACAACCGATGATCCAGCGTCGCATCC
>DQHS01000315.1 GCA_003524365.1 Cellvibrio sp.
TTCAGCATATTTACCGAAAAACCCAATACGGCAAGCACCGTAAAAGTAGCAATAATAGACACAGGCACAGCAACGGCTGGCACCAACATAGCTCGAACACTGCCAAGAAATAAATAAATCACCAGCACCACTAATGCGATAGCGATACTGAGGGTGATATAAACCTCATGAATAGCGCGTTCAATAAATACAGAGCTGTCATAGCTGTCCTCAAGGCGCATTCCATCAGGCAAAATTGCGTTAATTTTATCGCGCTCAAGCTTTGCGCCACGCGCCACATCAATCGTATTGGCGGTAGATTGTTTCACAATCCCTATACCCACCTGAGTAACGCCGTTACCACGAAATAAAGTACGATCTTCTTCAGTGCCCTTTTCCACCTTGGAAACATCGCCCAAGCGAATTAAATGACCATCATCACCACGCTTAATAACGAGCTGGGAAAATTCATCAACAGTGCGGTAGGAGCGCGCCATACGCACGGTAAATTGCCGCTCCAGAGATTCAATACTTCCTGCCGGCAACTCTACATTTTCTGCACGCAGTGCAGCTTCCACATCGTTCACTGTGAGATTGCGCGCCGCCAATTCACGTCGATCCAACCACAAACGCATGGCGTAACGCATCTCGCCGCCAATACGGACCCGCGCTACCCCATCAATAACCGAAAAACGATCAATTAAGTAACGCTGTGCATAATCAGAGAGTTCCGGCATCGTCATATTTTCGCCGGCGAAATTAAACCAAATGATTACATCTTCATCAGAGCTGACTTTTTGAACTTCCGGTGGATCGGCCTCAACGGGCAAATTGCCTAAGGCGCCGTTCACGCGATCGCGGATATCGTTGGCTGCGGAATCCATATCCTGGCCAGTATCAAACTGGACCACTATATTAGAAATGCCGTTCTCACTTGACGACTCGATAAATCGAATACCTTCCACACCGGAGATACGATCTTCGATTACCTTGGTAATCCGCGTTTCGACAATACTCGCTGCCGCACCGGGATAGTTAGTCCGAATAGACACGACGGGAGGATCAATGTTGGGATACTCGCGCAAAGTAAGACGGTCAAACGCCACTATGCCAAACGCGATTAATAGAATAGAAATAACCGATGCAAATACCGGTCGCTTGATGGAAATATCCGAGAGCATCATTACGCATTACCCTCAGTTATTGTTTTGTTTGATTAAATCGGACAGGTGCGTACTGTCACCTGTTTGTTCCGCGGCTGGTTCCTCTTCCGCCAACACTTTTACCTTTTGACCCGGGCGTATTTTTTGCAGGCCGTGAGTAACTAAATTATCACCAACATTTAACCCACTTAATACTTCCACCGATCCAGTGAGGCGCTCGCCAATCGTAATTTGGCGACGCTCGACAGTGCCATCGGCTCCATTCAATACGAATACAAAATTATTGCTGCCAAGAGGAACCAATGCGGACTCAGAGATCACAAGAGCATCACGTGAGGCTGCTTTTAAATCGACTAACATCAGCATGCCTTGTTTCAGTTCATGATCTTTATTATCAAGCAATGCCCGCACTTTTATTGAACGAGTCACATCGTCGATTTGATTGTCGATACTGAATACTTCACCTTGAAATACCTTGTTCCCCAAATCACGACTCTTCGCAACGATCGGCAAATCCACTGACAAACTGCGCAGATAAATAGCAGGCACGGTGAAATCCAACTTCATTTTTGAATCATCATTCAGCGTAGTAATTTGATCGCCTGGCGATACCAAGGCACCAACGCTTACTTCGCGCAGGCCAACCGCGCCAGAGAAAGGTGCCAACAACACCAAATCTTTCAGACGCGATTCAGTGGCGTTGTAGCGCGCACGCGCCGCTTCAAATTCACGCACACGTTGATCAAGTAGAGATTGCGACGCCGCACCGCGCTTGGTCAGTTCCTGAACGCGGTCGAGTTGTTTTTTGGCTTCATCAGCATTGAAGCGCGCCTCTTCCAAAAGCGCCGATTCTTCGCGGCTGGTCATCTCCACCAACACCTGCCCCTTCTCAACACGCTCGCCATCCTCGAAATTAATACGCGTGACTTTTTTAGTATCGTTAGATGTGAGTATGATTGACTCGTTTGCGCGCAAAGTTCCCAGCGCTTCAATAGTAGTGGTCAAGCTTTTGGTGCTGGCAGCCTGCACTATCACCTCCACGGGTTTATCGGCCGGGGGTTGGCCGTAGGCGTTGGCGATGGACACAAGCGAGCCAAATACAACTAGTCTCAACCCGCCTAATAAGTACTGCGAGCCGCGCAATGAAAAGTGCGGACGTGAATTCATGGAATCTCCCTGGAAATAAGGTATCGCTATGATTTGAATATTTTTTCAGCGCTACCGACAAGAATAGGCAATAAGTTTCGTGATCGATTTGAAGTCATTACGTACGGATATCGAAGAAGGATAAACGGCAACCAAGAAGATCTTGTAAGTTTAACATTTGTTTACAAAATCAAACCTTTAGGTGCAATTGTGCAAGAAAAATAGAACAGCAGCGGGTTATCAACCACAGCTGCCATTGGGTTATTTTTCATCAGGTATGAAAAGAACGGACGCCGAATTAATGCAATAGCGCAAACCGGTTGGCTGGGGGCCATCGGTAAACACATGGCCAAGATGACAATCGCATTTGCGGCACACCACCTCGGTACGCACCATATAATGAGTTGTATCCATATGTTCGCGAATCGCCGTCTTGTTTGCCGGAGCGTAAAAACTGGGCCAACCACAACCCGCATCGAACTTGGTGTCGGCCTCAAACAAGAGCTCACCGCAGCAGCGGCAGCGATAATCGCCCGCGCTAAACTCCTGCCAATACTCGCCGGTAAATGGGCGCTCGGTGCCCTTTTCGCGGCAAATCCGGTACTGCTCCGGGGTTAATTTTTCACGCAATTCCGCGTCGGTCAGGTTTTCATTATCAGACATAAGGATTTCCTTGACAGATCAACTAGTTAAGGTCGATTATTCGAGTGTTTTTCAACCGCAATCACGCACGACCGCAATCAAGGCATCTTACTGCAAATGAACCCGATTAAGAAATCCGACAAACTCAATGGAGTTTGTTACGACATACGCGGTCCAGTACTGGACCACGCCTACCGCCTCGAAGAAGAAGGCCACCGCATTCTGAAATTGAACATCGGCAACCCTGCCCCTTTTGGTTTCTCTGCGCCCGATGAAATTATTCAGGATGTAATCCGCAACCTCGCGAACGCCGAAGGTTACACCGCCTCCAAAGGTTTATTTGCGGCGCGCAAAGCGATCATGCATGAATGCCAACGCTTGGAAATTCCTGGCGTTGATATCGAAGATATTTTTCTCGGCAACGGCGCGAGCGAATTAATCGTAATGGCCATGCAAGCACTGCTGAATAATGGTGATGAAGTCTTGGTGCCTGCACCCGATTATCCACTCTGGACCGCTGCAGTAAATCTTGCAGGCGGTAAGGCTCGTCACTATTTGTGTGACGAACAATCAGACTGGTTTCCCGATCTGGGCGACATTGAAAGTAAAATTACCGACAAAACCCGCGGTATTGTGGTGATTAATCCCAACAATCCGACCGGTGCGGTTT
>DQHS01000341.1 GCA_003524365.1 Cellvibrio sp.
ATAGCAAGCGGGATCAAACCAAATAGCATTTCATGGCTGTGCCAGTGCAGTGGTGACCATCCCAGTGGTAATGAAAGTCCGCCAAATAAAAAACCCATCCAAGCAATTACAGTAACAACACCATAAATGCCCGTTAGCAAAAAAAATGGGCGAAAGGGGTGTGCAAGAATCGATTGTGATTGAAAAAAATTACTCATGAAAAACCTCTGGCAGCGGCCCGCTCTGACAACAATGGTTAGGCATTCTCAGTTCCTCTTTCATCTATAGCGCTAAGTGGCGGTAATAAAATCTTTATCTTTAAACATGTATTCATTTTACATCTTTAAAAGATGCATTTACAATGCATGTTAATGGGATTGTTTGGTGCTTTGCCGAATTCTCTCTCATAACCACCATTTTTTTGCAGCCGGAGAGATACATCATGACTATTCTCGACCAAAGCCTTGGCCAACTTGCCCGGAGTATTCCGGGAGCTATCGCGATTTTTCATAAATACCAGTTGGATTTTTGTTGCGGTGGAAAGAAAAGCCTGCGCGATGCAGTAGGTGACCGCGACTTGAATTTGGATGCAGTTGCCGCTGAGTTACAGCTACTACATTCACTGCCGCCTGCGGAGCAGGAATGGGTAAATGTGCCGGATATTGAGTTGATCGAACACATTCTCACCCGTTACCACGATGTGCATCGCCAGCAACTTCCAGAACTTATTCGCCTCGCTCAACGCGTAGAGTTGGTTCATGGTGGGCATACCGAGTGCCCTGCAGGTTTGACGCAACTTCTCGAAACCATGCTGCAAGAGTTGGAAAACCACATGCAGAAAGAGGAGCAAATTCTGTTTCCGATGATTAGCCGTGGCATTACCGGCATGGCTGTCCAACCGATAGCGATGATGCGCGGCGAACACGACGATCACGGTGCGGCACTTGCGGATATCGATCACATCACACGCGGTATTGTTATACCCAAGGGCGCATGTAATACATGGCGCGCACTCTATCTGGGATTAGAAACCTTAAAGGCGGATCTGATGGATCATATTCATCTTGAAAACAATATTTTATTTGATCGAATTGATGGTGCTCTGGAGGTGAATCATGGGTGAGTATCGCAAGCTGTGGTTTATTTTGATTGGCGTGCTCGCCGTTACCTTTTCACTGCTCGGTTATTTTGGCACCGAGGTTTATCGCAATGCACCACCAATCCCAGCACAGGTTGTCAGTGAAAGTGGTGAAGTATTGATGACTCACGATTCTATTCTGGATGGGCAAACGGCGTGGCAATCTGTTGGCGGCATGCAACTGGGTTCGATCTGGGGGCATGGCGCTTATCAGGCACCGGATTGGACTGCGGATTGGTTGCATCGCGAATTACTGAACTGGCTGGGGTTAGCCGCACAAGATGCTTTTGGTAAAGCCTATGCTGACTTGGATGGCGCGCAACAAAACGCGCTGCAGTACGATTTAAAAGTAGCCTACCGCACAAACACCTACAACGCGGATACCGATCAGGTGGTGCTTTCAGCACGCCGTGTTCAGGCGATTGCACAAACCTCTGATTATTATCAGCGGTTATTCAGTGATGCCCCAGAGCTACAAAAAACGCGTGAAAATTATGCGATGAAAGAAAACACGCTGCCTGACCCTGAGCGACGCGAACGCATGGCAGAGTTTTTCTTTTGGACCGCATGGGCGGCATCTACCGAGCGCACATCGGGCGAAGCGACTTACACTAATAATTGGCCCCATGAACCGCTGATCGACAATAGACCCACAGCGGAAAATATTGTGTGGTCAATTGCCAGCGTTGTCTTGTTAGTTTTTGGTGTAGGCGCTCTGGTATGGGCATGGGCGTTTCTGCGCAAAGAAAATGAGGAGGAGACAGTTGCACCAGATGTCGATCCGATTACAACCTTTGCTGTCACGCCTTCGCAACGCGCATTGGGAAAATATTTATTTGTTGTTGTCGCACTCTTTACCTTTCAGGTTTTTCTGGGCGGGTTCACCGCGCATTACACCGTGGAAGGGCAAACGTTTTACGGCATTAATGTGTCTGAGTGGTTTCCTTATTCGTTGGTGCGTACTTGGCACATTCAGTCAGCCATGTTTTGGATTGCTACGGGTTTTCTCGCGGCTGGATTATTCCTTGCGCCAATAATTAACGGTGGTAAAGATCCTAGGTATCAAAAGCTAGGGGTGGATATTCTCTTCTGGGCTTTGATTGCGGTGGTGGTTGGTTCGTTTATCGGTAATTTCCTTGCCATCGCACACATCATACCGACCAATCTAAGTTTCTGGTTTGGTCACCAAGGTTATGAGTACGTTGACTTGGGTAGGGTGTGGCAAATAGGAAAGTTTGTTGGAATTTTACTCTGGTTATTTTTGATGATGCGCGGTATTACATCTGCGTTAAGACAGCCTGGAGATAAAAATTTATTAGCCTTGCTAACTGCTTCTGTTGTCGCCATCGGATTATTTTACGGTGCCGGTTTGTTCTACGGTGAACGCACACATCTCTCTGTAATGGAGTATTGGCGCTGGTGGGTTGTGCATCTTTGGGTTG
>DQHS01000129.1 GCA_003524365.1 Cellvibrio sp.
GGTAAGCTCAGGGAACAATTGGGGAGGGGGGATCAAATGCAAGGGCGGGGTGGATGACTCATGACCTTTGTCAGAGTTTTGAACCTATAATCATCCAGCCATTACCGAATAACACTAAAACACCAAAAAAAGGCAATAAAAAAGGCGAAATCAGTAGATTTCGCCTTTTTAGCTGTTACATCAGCGACTTTCGCCGCTAATAAACTATCTAATATTAGATAGCTTGGATGTTTTCAGCTTGTGGGCCTTTTTGGCCTTGGGTCACGGTGAAGCTAACTTTTTGGCCTTCGGCCAAGGTTTTGAAACCTGAACCAGAAATAGCGCTGAAGTGAGCAAAAANNCTTGTTCGATGAAACCGAAACCTTTAGCTTCGTTAAACCATTTTACAGTGCCAGTAGTAGTTTTAGACATAGTGTTACCTATTAATACAAAAGTAAATTTACCCCGAGGGGCGTTTGTGCTGGAAATGTGGGAATTACTTATGTAAACAGGACGAAATACTATACTGGAACTTCGAAATGTGGTGCATAAATATTAGACGTACTTTCAAGCTGAGACTCAGTTTACACGCCTTTATATCAATGTCAACCAATCGAGTTTACTAAAGTCCCCTAACCCGCGAGTATAATTACTCCAACCCCTGTCCCACTGAGAATCACCAATGTTATTTATGCGCCAAACCCTGTCGATCCTGTGCCTGTTATTAACTCCGCTTGCTATAAACACTAACGCACAAACCGGCAATTTTAATTTGGAAGATTGGCCGCAAACACAAACAGCGCTCAAGCCGATTTATGTGAAAGCGATTATGGAACAGGCAGGCGTGCATCAAGTTAGCTTTAATAAAACAGCAGAATTTTATACAGCAGAGCTGGATAAGTTTGCGGCCTTCGCGAAAGAAAAAAATTATCGCCCTTATTTAAAAACATCCGTTGCGCAGAATTTGGCAACCATTGCCGTAGTTAATTGCGATTGGAATAATGGTGTGCCGCATTGGGAATTTGCGCAGAAATATTTGGGCGAAAAACAATTAGAACTTTTGCAGCCACTTTATGGCGATGCTATAACCAAACTGAAAAGCAATTGCGGTCAAACTGTTAATCCACAATGATCGACTTTTTAGTGCAATCGCATTTACGCCATCCCATCGTTTAATTGCCAGCGGGCGCGTAGCATTGGCATGACTAGCTAATGCGACCTGATTATGACTAAAGAATCCCATCCTTATTTAATTGTGCTGCTCGCCGCAGTGATTGCAACTACGCCGTTGGCTGTGGATATGTATTTGCCCGCGATGCCTGATATCGCCCATGATCTGCATGCTCATATTGGCAGCGTGCAGCAATCGCTCAGCATTTTTCTAGCGGCCTACGGTGCGGGTATGTTGTTGTTCGGCCCACTTGCCGATTCACTTGGGCGCAGGCCATTAGCAATCTTCGGCCTGACTGGTTTTACTCTCTGCAGTATTGCACTCGCGTTTGTCGATGACATTAATCATTTTTTAATCTTGCGCGCCCTGCAAGCATTTTGTGGTGCAGCCGCAATCGTGGTAGTGCCGGGATTAGTGCGGCATTTGTATCAGGAGCACACGGCGAAAGGCATGTCTTATTTATCCATGATAATGATGCTGGCTCCACTGCTCGCGCCGAGCATAGGCAGCGGCATTTTATGGATGAGTGATTGGCGCAGCATTTTTTTAGTGCTGGCGATTTATGGTGCACTCATATTTGCGCTGGTGTGGAAATGGTTGCCGGAAATTAGCAAACCGGTTGAAAATCAGCCCAAAGCGGCGGGGAATTTTTTTAGCGGCTATAAAATTGTATTTTCCAATTCACTGGCGCGCCCGCTCATTTTGAGCATGATGTTTGGATCCTTTGCCTTTTTTGGTTTTATTACTGCTGTTTCATTTGTTTACATAAATTATTTTGGCGTAAGCGAACAAGTTTTCAGTGTGTTGTTTGGTGTAAATGTTATCTGTTTAATTTTTGCCAACTTTGTCAATAGCCGTTTGGTTACGCGTCTTGGTTCGCTATATATGTTGCGCGCAGGCGTGGCGCTCGCACTGATCAGCGCGCTATTGCTCTGTGTATTTAATTATCTTGGTTTGAATATCTGGTTCAGCGTATTCAGCATCGCCCCCTTGATGGCTGGGCTGACCTTGATCTCCACCAATACCGATGCGCTGATTCTGATGAAATTCCCGCACAACTCGGGCACGGCAACTGCTGTCACTGGAACGCTACGGTTTGGCAGCGGCGCATTCGCCGGGCCATTACTCGCCTACTTTTATACGGGGACGGCCATGCCGTTTTCGCTGCTGATGCTATCCGGCGTGGTGGGCGTTATCGTTTGCCAACTCTGGTTTACCTACAAAGGCAAAAAAATGCGTAGAATAGTGGATTAATTATTTGCGGGATGAAGGTATGACTGAACAAAAAAATAACCCGCTTCACGGGCTTACACTGGAAACCATCGTAACCAGACTTGCCGATCACTACGGCTGGAAATCTCTGGGTGAGCAAATTAGCATTCGCTGCTTTCAGGCCGATCCCAGCGTCAAATCCAGTTTGAAATTTTTGCGTAAGACGCCCTGGGCGCGTGAAAAAGTGGAGCAGCTGTATTTGAACACCGAGTTTCCCAATCAGTAATCCAAATTATTGCTCCAGACAAATCACCACCGCTGCATGATAAGCCTTCCAGTAAACCGGGATGACGTAGGAACGCATTTGTGATGGCAGATGTATTCGGCTGGGCGCACCTTCTATCATCACCGGTACTGAAATCATAAATTCGTGACCAAAGCGGCTGCGCGCATTGCCGGAAATGGTATTAGCCACTTCGCCGACCAAATCAAAAATATGTTCATTGCTAGTATCCAGTTCCCCAATGCTCAGTAATAAATGTTTGAGCAGAATACGTGGTGCGGTGAAATAGACGCAGCCGCGATAAGGGCCGGATATCCCAATAATTCCGGTCACGTCATAGGCGGCAGGATTATTGTTTTCAACCAGATAGGGCGTGCCGACTTTTACGTCTTTGTCATTGGTGTGATGAAAATAGCGCACTACGCCATCGATAAATACTTGCAAAGTTTCTTGTGACATTGGTCGGCCTTAATCTTCAGTGAGTTCGGTGAGCGCTTCTAGCAGTTGATCATCGGTAAAGGGCTTGCATAAAAAGCCGCGTGCACCTTTTTTCAGTGCATCAATTCCTGTGGCTTTATCCGATAATGCGGAAATAACTAAAATACGCAGGTTTGAATCCATAGCCATAAGCTGTTGAATGCAGGCAATGCCGTCCATTTCCGGCATGGTCAAATCCATAGTGACTACTTGCGGGCGTGTCTGTTTAAATAATTCGAGTGCTTCAGCACCGTTGGCTGCAGCGGCAACAACGCAAAATCTATCCGAATCATTACAGCGTTCAATTTTGCGGCGAATAATATTGGAATCATCCACAATCATCAGTGACATCATGTTATTTTCCTTATCCGGTTCAGGCGGCAATTTCTTCGCTGGNNCATTACTGCTTCCATGCCCACACCGCGACCGGCATCTTTATTGATTTCTTCAGCGGTGCTAAAGCCTTCGTGAAAAATCAAACCGAGTAAATGTTTATTGGTCCAGGATTCAATTTCATCTTCCGGCCATTTTCCTGAATTGAGCGCCTTGGTGCGGATTGCGTCGTAGTCTAAGCCTTGGCCATCATCCATCACCGTCAATTCCATTTCGGTTTCAGATACTTTAGCAAGGCGTAAATCGATTCGGCCAACGATGGATTTTTCACTTAGCTCCCTATCGCGCGGTGTTTCAATGCCATGTACCACCGCATTGCGAAGCAGTTGGATGCAAATATCTTTTAGCTTTTTTTGATGCTCCCCATCTAATTCAATCTCGCTGAGGCCGCTGGCTACCAACTTGACCATCTTGCCATTACGCATAGCAATGTTTTGCACAAAATCCTCAAGATGCTCCCAGCCATCGCTGCGGCGATTACCGGTAACCTGTTTATTATTCGCCGGACGTTGGCTATTGCTACTCACTACCGCAAACTGGCCAAGTTTCTCAGTGAGGTGCTCAACTTGCTGGGTGTAGCTGATCAAGCTTTCAAGTTGTACTGTTAAGCCGAGATAATCATTGCCACTTAAATCGCGTTTATCGCGCAGCAATGTCAAAGTGTCTTCCATTTTGTGTGCAGCAGTTTCAAAAAACTCCAGCTTGAGCGATGCAGCCTCACCTTTGAAATTGTGAATTTCGCGAAAAATGCTGGTGGCTTTATCGCGCACCGCCTGAGGGGTTTTGGCGGGGTGGCGCAAAATATTATTCACGCGGTTGAAACAGTTGAAGCTATTGGCGATAAACTCTTTCAGCAAGCCCGGATGGGTATGCAACAATCCGGTGATCATTTCCAATTGTGATTCATTGTGTTTGCGGCTCTCATTGAGCGCGCGCTCCAATTTTACCTGTTCGGTAATATCCAGCACCGTAACCAATACATGGGAAATCGTCTGTGCACCGTTCTCATCCTTTTGATAGGCGCGCGCAAAGCTGAATTGCAAATGTTTGGTGAGGAAGCCACCATTGCTCTGCGCGATGTTCACTTCAATCAAGCTGAGCGGATTAAGATCGCCAATCAACTTTTCTTTTACTTTTTGGTCAAATAATAATTCAATAAAACCGCGCGCCGTTTCCGCGTCTTTTTCGTTAACAATATTTTCCAGTAATGCCTGAAAAGACTTACCCGCAAACTCCTGCGGCCCCAACACATCAACCAACCGTGCCGAATGCTGTTCTCCCAGAATTAAATCTTTATCAATCAAAAACAAGCCTTCGTTAACGGTTTCTAAAATCTCGGTGGTCTCGCGTCGTGCTTTTTCGATGACCTTATCGCTATCGCGCAATTGCCGCACAAAGTGAAACATAATGAACAAGAAGTTGATGATCGCGAGGCTGATGCCCACAGTTTGGATTATCCGAAGGCGCGTTGCTTTAGATGCTGCCACCTGTTCAAGACTTACCGTTAAATCATTCATGGAGCTGAGCATCGCCAAATTGTGCGTGCGCGCCATAGTGACTGCTGCCGCCAATGAGGGCTCATAAGGAAGATTGTTTTGTACATCGGCCGTTAATTGTTCGACGGCACTTTTATAGGGTTGCCACAGCAAGAGTGTATTTTGTAAAGAATCCTTACCCAAACGATTGGTAACTGGCTCCAGTGACACTGCTTCTTTACCCGCGCCGCGCACCAAACCGCCATTGATAAATGCATTGAGCGTTTCATCGAACAAACCTTTGCTTAATTGCAGCTCATCGAATGCGGTTTTGAATCCTGTGGGGTCATCGCGCGATGCATCCAATACAAATAATGTTTTCGCCATGCGTTGCGATAACATGCGTTGGCGGCCAGCCAAGTTTACACCTACGGCATCGTCGGCAATTTCAAACGAGACATAGAAGTTGAAGAGCAAAACTGATGCGTCGAGTAATAAAAATAACGCAACTGAAATAATAATGCCTTTGTATTTTCCAAAATCAAATCGCGGCTTGTGTTGCCTATTGATACTCTCCGACATTTGGTTCACCTATCACATTAAATGAGTGCAGTTGCACACAACTGCCAGGCGTTCCACCTTGCCCACACAACTCCGATACAGTGCCTTTCTTATCCCTGCGTAGGAGCTTAGCGAAACTTATGCCAAGTAACTTTTTAATTGTGAGATTGGACCCAAGTACCGAATTAGAGTGGATTACACGGCCAGTAGGACAATGCGCTGCTCCTTTTTGGCGCCTAAATTCGTTTGGGTCACAAAAAGCATCCAAGATGCATCAAGGTGAAAATACTGAATTGGTGCAATTCCGGAGCGGGGTGCGCCCATTTGGCGCCTGTGCGGATTTTATTTACTGATCTTGTAATTGCATTGCCCACATCTGCGCATATTTTCCTTGCTTCGTTAGTAAATCGGCATGTGTACCTTGCTCAACGACTGCACCGGCATCCAATACAATAATCTGGTCCGCATCCACCACTGTCGATAGCCGATGCGCAATCACCAGTGTTGTATGACCGCTGGCGACTTCATGCATGGCCGCAAGAATCGCCGCTTCCGAATTGGAATCCAGCGCGCTGGTCGCCTCATCAAAAATTAAAATTGGCGAGCCTTTTAATAGTACTCGCGCAATTGCGATGCGCTGTTTTTCGCCACCCGATACTTTTAGGCCGCGC
>DQHS01000046.1 GCA_003524365.1 Cellvibrio sp.
TATGCCCATTGAAGCTATGCGCGCGGATTAACAGGAGCCACTAATGATTATCGATACGGAAAAGTGGCAAGAGATTTTTAAAACCCTCGGCCAACATAAGTTGCGTACTGCCTTGACAGCGTTTGGTGTGTTTTGGGGCATTTTTATGCTCACCTTACTGCTCGGTGCGGGCAAGGGTTTGGAAAACGGCGTTAACGAAGGTTTTCCGCGCGTGCCAAATATTGTCTGGGTGTGGGTGCAGGGCAATACGCAATTACCTTATCAAGGTATGCCTATAGGAAGACAGATTACGTTTAAACCGGAAGATGTTGCGGCGATTGAAAAAAATGTGCCCAGTGTCGGTTTTATTCGCGGGCAAAATTCGGTTGGCATCTGGAGCGGTACGCCACCCTATGCCGTGCACAAAGATAAAAACGGGACTTTTTTCGTGGAAGGAATACACGCGAAGATGGAAAACATTAACTCATTGGCGATGATTGAAGGTCGCAGTATTAATGAGTTTGATGATCGCGAAAAACGCAAAACCGTTATCATCGGAACCCGTGTGCGCACGCAATTATTTGCTGAAGGTGAAAATCCGATTGGTGCAGATATCACCATCAATGGCATCAGTTTTAAAGTGGTTGGTGTTTTTAAATCCCTCGCTAACGGCAACCAGCAGCAAGAAGAAGAAAAAATTTATATCCCTAACGATACCCTGCGCTATGCGTTTAACCAGGTCGGTTGGATTGGCAGTTTTGTTATTCAGCCCCAACCCGGTTTGCATGCGCGGATTGCTGAAGAAGATGTAAAAAAATATCTCGCTGAACTTAAAAAAGTTGATCCTAAAGATGCAGGCGTATTTGGCAGTTTTAATTTGCAAAATGAATTCGACAAAATTGAAGGCTTGTTTACCGGTATTCAGGTATTTAGTTGGGTGGTAGCGATCGGCACCATCATGGCCGGGGCGATTGGTGTGGGCAATATCATGCTGATTGTAGTGAAAGAGCGCACCCGCGAAATTGGTTTGCGTAAAGCACTAGGCGCAACACCCGCATCCATCACCGGCATGATTGTGCAAGAAGCGGTGTTTATCACTACAGTCGCCGGTTATTTTGGCCTGGTGATTGGCGTATTGATTCTGGAAGGCATCGCCAAATTATTGGAAGCGGGCGGTGGTAAGGCCGGATTCTTTGGTAAGCCAGAAGTGGATTTTGCTACGGCCTTTACCGCGTTGGTGGTGTTGGTGATCTCGGGGTTACTCGCCTCATTGATGCCCGCAGCCAAAGCGGCCGGAGTAAATCCCATTGTGGCGTTGCAAGACGAATAACCTATTTTTTAACAATTCAATTTTAATCAGCAATCGTAAGAAGGACATCATGAAAAAGTTTATCTGGTACGCAGTGTTGGGTTTGATCGCCGTGGTATTTATCGGCACGGCCGTATTTTTATATAACAAATCCCAGGAGAAGCCTGTCACCTACACCTCGGATGCCGTGTTTAAAACCACCATTGTGAAAAAGACTGTGGCAGTGGGTAAAGTCATTCCGCGCCGCGAAGTGGAAATTAAATCGCAGGTTTCCGGTGTTGTGGAAAAGCTGTATGTCGTCGCCGGTCAGAATGTGAATAAAGGCGATATCATCGCCAAAATTACACTGGCGCCCAATATGGTGATGCTGAACCAGGCGGAATCGCAATTGGAAACGGCTCGAATCAATTTGCAAAACGCGACCGATGAGTTTGATCGTCAGAAAAAACTCTTTGCTGATAAATTAATTTCTACCTCGGAGTACAACAAGTTTTTGTTGAACTACGATTTGCAGCGTGAAGCAGTGACCGCCGCCGAAAATAATTTGCTGCTGATGAAATCGGGCGCCACCAAAAAATCCGATAAAGTTTCCAACATGATTCCTGCTACCGTTACCGGTATGATTTTGGATCTACCTTTTAAAGAAGGTGCCTTTATCGTGGAGACGAGTTCGTTCGGTTCAGGTACAACAGTTGCCACATTAGCTGATATGAACGATATGATTTTTGAAGGCATGGTGGACGAATCCGAAGTAGGTAAAATTCGTGAAGGTATGGAATTGGAATTGGATGTAGGTGCGTTGGAAGGCGAACCCTTTACCGCAATCCTCGAATATATTTCACCTAAAGGCGTAACCGATCAGGGTACGATTAAGTTCCAGATTCGCGCTGCCGTGAAGTTAAGCGAAAAACTATTCCTACGTTCCAACTACAGCGCCAATGCGGATATCGTACTGGAGAAAAAAGAAAACGTAGTCGCGATTAATGAAGGTAATTTAATTGTGGAAGAAAAAGCCCAATTCGTTGAAATCGAAACTGGCCCACAAAAATTTGAAAAGCGCGAAGTTAAAACCGGTATTTCCGATGGTATCAATATTGAAATTCTGGAAGGCTTGAAAGAGGGTGATAAGATCAAGCATCGTTAATAGCAATATTCCATAGGGCGGGTTCGCGCCAACGGGCGTGTAACCCGCGAGTTTTAATTTCCCTCCATCTTGACTTCCCCCACCAACACTATCAGACTAAACTAACTGAGCTTAGTTTATCGGAGGTGTTATGCAAACCATTAATATCCACGAAGCCAAGACCCATCTGTCGCGTTTGGTGGAGCTGGCAGCCAAAGGTGATTCCTTTATTATCGCCAAGGCGGGGAAACCCTTGGTAAAAGTGACTGCTTTAAATTCCCCGGAGCCAGCGCAGATGAAGCGAACCGGGTTTCTTGCTGGGCAGTTCCAGGTTCCCGACGATTTTGATGTTATGGGTGCGAATGAAATAGCCCATTTATTCGGTGTTGATAAATGAAGCTATTATTGGACACACATTTACTGCTATGGCTGGCGGCTACACCAAAGAAATTAAGTAAAAAGGCACGTACTTTAATAGAAGATCAAGACAACGAATTATTTTTCAGTGCGGCCAGTATCTGGGAAATCGCTATAAAACAAACGTTGGGAAGAGAGGATTTTATTGCTGATGCGCATCTATTGCGTCGTGGACTGTTAGACAACGGTTACAATGAGCTACCTATCTTGAGTAACCATGCTGTTGCTGTAAACGGCTTACCCGATATACACAAAGATCCTTTTGATCGCATGCTGGTAGCGCAAGCTACTGTAGAGGGGTTTGTACTGTTGACGGCGGATTTAACTGTAGCCAAGTATCCTGGGCCGATTAATAAGGTGTAATACTTCTAAAAAGTAAATGAATTGGCGATATGCAAAAGTACGCAACCATTCAATGAATATCGCCAATTCAATTAGCTAAAACTATTTTTTAGTGGCCGCTACTTCCAGCTCCATAAAATAAATCGTTGTAGTCCCTTCAAAACCTGAGTCAGTACCCAACAGCAACCAGAGGTTGCCTTTATCATCCGAGACAGTTGAATAGGCGCCTTTTTCGGTTATCAAAGTTTTCTTTAAATAAGTCGTCACAACATCGGTTGCACTGCATTCCTGGCTGTTAGCAAAATCGCCCGCGATGATCGCATCGCTACCACCGGCTGCCTGGTTACCTTTATCCCAATTCAACAACAAAAAACCAGTGCCATCATTGATTGCTTTGGGTTCATTTTTTGTCGCCCCCACTTTAATCCACACGCTATTACCCGGCGAGCCGCCAATGCCGACGCAATTATTTTGCGCGTTAGTGCCAAAGGTCACTTTAAAACGCAAATCGTAGCGAGTGTTGGGTTCGAGTCCATCCACTTGTTTGGTAATAAACATAAACAAGTCATCGCTGTGATTATTACCGGTGATTTTAAAACCTTTGCGCGTGGTCGTTAATGCGGCTGGCAAATTAGCGTGGCCAGAGCCCAACTCATAAAATTCCTCTTCACCGGCAGGGTAGTCTGCAAAACCCGCTTTCCAACCGGCAATACCATCATTGAAGTCGATATGTAACATCTTGGTATTGGGATCTGCTTTGATATCGTCGTTATCGCTGCCACAGGCGCTGAGAAGGCCGAGCAAGGGAAGAACAAGCAGGGATTTTTTGAATAACGAACTTTTGATTAAGGAAGATATTTGCATCGCGGTACTCCGAGTGACATGTAGGTGAATCAGTTGACTTAACTCGGTTGATTGTGAGTCTTAGCGTTGCCAGTGTATGTGGGAGATATGTAGTAAGGCGTTAAAAAATGTAACTGCAAACAAAAGATTGATCCTCTTTGAGGGCTTGGCCTGTAAAAAGAAGCTAAGAATTGATACGGCTGAATAATCATTATCACTAGATGAAAATTACTTACTTGTTTACAACTAAAATACATCGTTCATAAAACAAAAACCCCCAGCCGTCATAAAACCAGCGGGGGTTTTTCGCAATTACCTTTCTAGGTTTTAATCCGCCTTTTTCCAAGGCCCCGCAATCACCTTCGGACCATGCACATAAAATAACGCATCACCGTGCAGAATGCCGCGATCATTACCGCCCCAGAATGGGTACTCCTGATTCTCGCTGCTCTCGCCGATAACTACACCAACGTGGTCGAGTGATAATTTACCGTCGGCCAATCCATTAACTTCAAATTGGTACAGGCTGGTATTTACCCAGCGGCTCGACACAAACTCTTCGGTTTTTACTTCTTCGTACAAAGAGACCGGCAAGGTAATACGCAGTTGGTCGGCACTCGCATTTAGGAAGGAGAGGGCGCGATGATCATAAAGGGCTTCGCTCCAGCTGTAGGCGCTGCCGAATACATGATTACTTATTTCGGTTGGTTGGGCAGGGTTGCGAATATCGTAGAGCGCAACTTTCACACCGGTCGCAATACCATCACTAGTGGCGTCATTGCCGAGCGCAAATAAATAATTGTCGCCAATCGGGTGCAAATAAGTTGAGAAGCCGGGTACTTCTAATTGGCCCGCAATTTTTGGAGCCAACGGATTGGCAAGATCAAGTACATAGAGTGGATCTTTGCGTTCGAAGGTGACGACATAGGCTTTGTCGCCATTAAAGCGCACACCATAAATATCTTCGCGCGGTTTGCCGATGGCTTCTGGTTGGGTTTTGTTGGGCAATTGTGCGATGACTTCCAATTCGCTGCGGCCATTGGCTTTTTGCAAAATGGATAATTGATGCACTGGCTCTCCGGCTTCACCATAGCTGGTGGTGACCATGCGCAATACGCCATCGTGCTCATCCATGCGGAATGATGGCGAGCTCCAACCCAATACACCTTCCACCGAACCTGTCGCGGAATAATCGACACCATTCGTGTTCAATGCAAAACGATGCACTACGCTAAAACTTTGCCAACTTTCCCAGCGGCTGTAATCCGAACCCACCAGATAAATACTTTCCGTGGATGCGTAAACCGTTTCAACATTGCTGTTGACACACACAGACTCGATTAATTGTTGCGAACTTAAATTAATGGCGGTGATGTTAATCAGATTCAAATGGCCATCGTTCTTTGCAGTGCTGGCGGGGATCATGCAACCATTGGCACTGTTGAGCGGTTGCGGGCTGCCGCCGTTAATGGAATATTCGGGTAATAGTTTTTCTATTTGGGTTGCAAGGATTAATTCTTCGTTGGCAATTTTTGCCTCTTTGGTTTCTGCAGCGTAATCGAGCGTGGGAACACTGGGCACAAAACTGCTAATGATATAAAGCGTATTGCCAATTTTGCGTGTGCTGAGTAAATCGCCATCAATCGACATTGACCAGGATTTTGTTGGAGTTGTTGGTGTGCGTACATCGAATAAGGTGATCTCAATGCCGTTATCCATTTGATACGGCCAGATCATTGCATTGCGTGCAGTATCCGCTTCATCTACTACCAAGGGTTTACCGTCTGCGCTCACATCGTTGACGACCTTGTCGGCAAAGGCGATGAAATCCCAAGAGCGGCGAATGGTGGCAACACCAGTGGTGCCCTGTGTGCTATCGACTAGATACATTTCTGAAACGCTGCCCCAGTGTTCGGTGTCGAGTGGGGTATCGCTCACTTCGCTGACACTGGCATTGGCTGGGTCGGTAGCGAGAATTTTTAAACTGGCAGTTGCTCCCGCTTCGGTATATTCGGTGGGCGTTGCGAGATAAATATACTTGCCATCGTACTTCACGCTATCCGCTTCATCGACATTGGCGATTTGTACATTGGTGCCGGAAAAGTCACCGCCGCCGGATTTGTTATCCAGGGTATTGTTAGTATCCGTCACGGCGGTTTCGCGGATCATCATGCCGTAGCTTTGATTTTGGCGAAGTGAAACACGCAGACCATTTTTTACCAGCTCGGACAATTCGTTGGCCGATGCTTGACGTAATGGGCCGGGTTCAAGTTGGCTTTCGGAAAGCGCGGAGTAATCGGTATTGACCGGTAGCTCCTTTTGAATATTGTGTTGGCTATTGGAGCCGCCTCCGCAGGCAACCAGCGGCAGGCTAAGCAGGGCTATTTTGACCATGGGTTTCATACAGCAACTCCTTTAAGATTAGATTTATGATTTTTGTATGGACTTACAGCTTGCTGGTATCCTAAGTTGCCTTGATGGCGGAATCTGTAATGGATGCGAACGAATTTGTAATAAATTGTAATAGGCACCTTGGTTGCCGGAATTGTCTACAATTCATTACAACAGCAATTGCCGAAGCCATTTATAAATAACAGCTGTGATAACCCACTTTTCTCTACCTTGCCTATGACGTTGCTCCAACACCTGTTTCGCACACTCGCTGCCGCACTTGTTCCTGCCTTGTTTGCTGGCAGTGCGTTTGCCTGTGATCCGGAAACAGAAGACTGTGTTGAAATCGGCAAGTGGGAATTGAGCTTGGGTGTGGGTGCTGGTGTGCGCACTAATCCGCTGGAGGCGACGCCCGATATTCCGCTGTTGTTGATCCCGCAGGTGAATTACAACGGCGAACGGTTTTTTATTCAGAATCTGGACTTCGGATTTATCCTCTGGGAGAACGAAACCCAACAATTCAATTTGCTGGCAACACCAAGCTACGATCAGGTGTATTTCCATCGTTGGAGTCCGAGTAACTTTTTTATCGATTCAAACGGTTTTGCCACCTCAGGCAAAGGTAACAATGACGATGATGATCTGCCGGTGATTGATGCAGGCGGCGATAAAGAATTTATCGTGCCGGGATTTAAAGATGTACAGGAGCGCAAGTTGCGCAATCGGCGTATGGCCGGATTGGGCGGTTTTGAATACAGCGTGACAACGGCATTGGTCGATCTGCAATTACAGTATGTGACGGATTTTACCGGCATTCATGAAGGCGATGAAGTGCGTCTGGCGCTTGCCAAAAACTGGGCAAGTGGTCGCCATAGTATCTCTGCTTCCATCGGCGCTATCTGGCAGAGCAGTGAAGTCGTGAACTATTACTACGGTGTTACCCAAGCGGAAGCCGATATGCGCGGTGCGTATCACACTGATGCTGCCCTAACGCCAGTTGCGCGCCTGGATTGGAATTATCAATTGACTGAACGCTGGGATTTGCGTTTCTTGGCCAACTATCGCCAGTTACCCGATGAAATCTCAGCAAGTCCACTTATAAACGATAATAAAGTGATCACTGTTTTCATTGGGGGGGTGTACCATTTCTGATGGGTACCTGCTGAGCGCTCGCGCCACAAAACCTCTTGCAGTGACCTTATGTCTGGCAGCCATGCTGCCGGGAAGCTATGCGTTTGCCGATGATTTATCGAACGCAAGTTCATCCGCATTGCCGTTAATCCAGTTTTCAATTAAACCACGCCTGTGTGTATTAAATGCGGGTGAAGAAGTCTGTCGCGATGAACTGGAAGTAAAATGGTTATCGGCACAGGCGCGCTCACTGTGTTTGTACCAAACCGATAAAACCGAACCCCTGCGCTGTTGGCAAGATGCTACAAAAGGTGAATACCAATTTGAATTGGCGGCGAGTGTCAGCACCGATTTCCAGCTGCGTGAATTGGACAGCAGCACGTCGTTAAGCGACCAACGCTTTCAAGTTGTGTACAACGAAAAAAAATATCGCAAAGCCAGGCGCAATCCCTGGAGCTTTTTTTAGCATTTACCCCTGACAACCCACTGACTATTTTTAATAGGGTGTTCAACATGCCGCAAACGCTGATTCAAAAGATATCTCTCTGTTTACTATTTATATCTTCTCCGGTTTTTGCCCAAACCGCTTTGTTTCATATGCAAGGCGAAACGGGTGACCGGGAAATGTATTTTGTAGATTTCAGAGTGGTTTCAGATAGAACGCCGATGAATATGATTTTTGGCCCAATCAGCATAAAAGAGTTGGATGTAACGGCAGTGTACGAAAGTGAAGCCAAACCTGAATATGTCGAAATGCGCCTGCAGTTTGAGTGTATGGTTAAGCATACCTTCGATGGGAAAAATATTCCCAAACAGCCGGGTTTCAACGACCCGGTGACCATGCGCATGGCAGAAAATAGCTACATGCTGCGTCGCTCAGATTTAAAGAGCCAGGCCGTACCCAGCAGCGACTGGAAGAAAACAAATTCACCAATGCTGTTGAAAGCCGCAAAAATCGCCTGCAATGATGATGTTATGCACAGTGCAGTCAAAGCGGCGTTAAATAAAAGGAAAAAACAATTTGAAATGGAAAAATTCAACAAAAAAATAAATAAAATTGGCCTGCCGTCAGATTTTTATATGGTCAGCTACTCGACCCCATCCGAATATTTGGATTTTGCATGGCAGGTAGCCTGGTGGCCAAAAAAACACCCTGATCCAACGGGCAGATGGTCCAGTTATCCCACCAAAAAAGAATGGGCTGAGTACCAGAAAAAAATGGCGGAACTGGAAGGTAGCATCCAATCTGCAGCGCAGACTATGAAAGAAGATTTGGAGGCGAATCTTGCCGATATGCAAGCCGAGTTTGATTTTAAAGACGAAGCGGCAAAAGTCCAGGGTAAGCGGAAGTTGAATCGTTATGAAGTGAATTTAATTCAAGTCTGGCTCGGAAAAACCGAAGCGGACGTCGTGAAAAAAATGGGTAACCCTGTGGTCAATGAAGCGGGCAATATGCGCTTTTTGGATTATGCGAATGAATTCAGTAATAAATCGGTGGTTGTGGATATGAAATCCGGCGCGGCTTGGGAAGAGGGTATTTATTCGCGCTGCAATTTCCAGTTCATTTTTATTCCCGACAAAAGTTCGGCTTGGCGTGTTGCTGATGTCCGCGTATGGGCCAGTGGCGATGCCAGTTTTACCTGTAGCGGTTTTGCGGAAGTTCCGGATTAATAGGAGATAACATGAAACACTTAACCAGTATTTTGAGCACAACTCTTTTCGCCACTTTTATTTCTGCACAAATAAATGCAGCCAATTGCCCGGGTGGCATGATCGCCCAAGGAAGTACTTGCGTGGCCGATCATAAAGCAAAAACCGCCGCAGCCGACAGCAATTTTGATGTCCTTGGCGGCATTATGGATACCAGTAAAAAGGAAATTAATGTTAAAGAAGCCATTGACGGCAATGTAAAAAATGCTCTGGATAGCACAGAATACAAAGCTTGGGAGCAGGGCAGTTGGGAATTTTTTCAAGCCAATTCCAATGCAAAAAAAGGTGAGTATTGCACAGCACTGTTTAACAAGCAGGGCAACATAGTCGCTCTGATGGGCCCTGGCGGCTCTTATAAAGGCGCACTTCTGGCTTTTTCTAATGTTGCCGATGTCGCTAACGGTGGCGGTAAATTTCCAATCCCGGAAAAACCCGGCACCATTGAACTTACCCTCTATCAAAATGATGAACCACCGGCAAAAGTAAAAGCCTTCCATTGGGATCTTGGCCAGGAAAATTTGGTAGGTGATGAAAAGCCCATGATCGTATTTGCTGTACCTACCATCGAAGCTGCGCTGGAGACGATGGAAGAAAAAATCAATTTTCGTCTGGAATATAACGGCGAAATTATTGAGCAGGTGGAATGGCACTCGGGCCAAATGGCGAAACAAAAACTACTGGCTTGTCTACAAAGGTAAGTAATCAGTTTACTAGTTTCATCTCTTTCATCAGGGTTTAAGTCAATGTCACAAAACAATTTAATTTTATTGGTTGAGGACGATCGCCGTTTGGCGCAGCTGGTAAAAGACTTTTTGGAGAGTAACGACTTTCAGGTTGCCATTGAAGAGAACGGCAATCGTGTTATTCGTCAGGTGCAAAATTTAAATCCGGCGTTAATTGTGCTCGACTTGATGTTGCCCGGAAAAGATGGCCTCACTTTGTGCAAAGAATTGCGTCCACAATTTAAAGGCCCGATTTTGATGCTCACTGCGCGTGATTCAGATTTGGATCAAGTGCTTGGCTTGGAATATGGCGCCGATGATTATGTGATTAAACCTGCAGAGCCGCGCGTATTACTCGCTCGCATTCGCGCGCTTATGCGTCGCTACTACCAGAATGATCCGCGCGAGCAAGAGGCGTTGGTGTTTGGCGAATTGTGCATCCAACCAACAGCGCGCAAGGTCTTGCTCGGTGGTGATGAGGTAATCTTATCCAGCCATGAATATGATTTGTTGCTCGCACTGGCGGCACAAGCCGGACAAATCCTCAGCCGCGAATTTTTGTTCAATCATATCTACAATCGTGAATACGATGGTTTGGATCGCACCATTGATGTCCGCGTCTCGCAACTGCGCAAAAAATTAAACGATAACCCGGATAACCCAACGCGGATTAAAACCATTTGGGGCAAGGGGTATTTGTTTATTGCTGATGCCTGGAAATAAGCGCGAGTTATGAATCGCGCGTTTATTTCCCTTTACTTTTTTATCGTTGCCTCAGTGGTGCTAATCGGCTGGGGCTTAAACCAGTTTTGGGAAAGCGTTGCCCCTGAGCAAGAACCGACGGCAGAAATTCACGCGCTTTTTCGTTTGATTGAACAGGAGCTAATAGAACAGGATTTGTTGGCGCAACAATCGCAGTCTGTTGCAGGCTATACCCAATCCGCACAGCAACTTGGTAAGCAATTAAACCTCTCGGTGGAATTATTACCCCTCGATGATCTGGCACAATCGGCAGCTATGCAGGATTTGCGTGCAGGGAAAATTTTAGCCGCGCGCACTAATGGCGATATCATTTGGTACAAACGCCTTGCCCAAACTGATCAAGTGGTAATGCTCAGCATACCGGTGAGCGATGAAAGCGAATCCCCCTTTTATCGCTTACTATTGATTGTGTTTTATCTTGCGATTGCGCTGGCCATTTATTTATGGGTTTGGCCGCTGTCGCGCGACAGCAAAAAACTGGAAAGTCAAACCCGGACTCTGGGAAAAGATGGCGTACCGGAAACACTCAAAATTTCTCCGACTTCTACGCTTTACCCTCTCGCACAAGCCTTCAACCATATGGCGCAGCGCTTGCGTGAATTAATTGCCTCACATCGCGAAATGACCAATGCGGTCTCCCATGAGTTGCGTACACCGCTAGCGCGCATGAAATTTGCGTTGGCGATGATTGAAGAGGAAAAACTTAACGACAAAGACCGTCGCCAGTTGCGCAGTGTGGAACTGGATATTGCGGAAATGGAATCATTGATCAGTGCGCTTTTAGCCTACGCCGGATTTGAACAGAAATCCCAACAGCTGAAACAAACCAACGGTCATATGCGCGATCTGCTGGACGAATTGCAACTGCGCTTTGCCCGTAACTCTCCACGACAACACCAACACCATTTACAGTTGGAAATTTGTGATACCAGTGACAATGCAGAATTTGTCTGCGAGTGGAAACTGATCGAAACCGTGCTGCAGAATTTCATCAACAATGCCGCACGCTACGCAAAATCGCGCATCCGCATTGAGCTTATGCAAACGCCGAGTGAATATATTATCGCCGTAGAAGACGATGGCCCTGGCATCCCCGTCAATGAACGCGAACGCGTTTTTGATTCCTTCGTCCNNTGGTCCGTCTCTACTACGCCGAACAAGACGGCGACCAAACCTCTGGCAGCTCTTCCACTGGTGGTTTCGGCTTAGGCCTCGCGATTGTCAAACGCATCATGCAATGGCATCACGGCACCGCGCAGTTTGTGGAGCCAGAAATTTTAGGAGGGGCACGGGCGCAGATTCGGTGGCCGAAACGCACCTCCTGAAACTTGTTCATATTTTAGCTTGCCAATTAGCCTACCCTCCGTTAATGTTTATACGTTGCTACATTTTAGGGGATGGCTATGACTACCACAATTCTATCCAGTAGAGAGTTCAATCAGGATACGGGCAAAGCTAAAAAGGCTGCGCTTCAAGGGCCGGTATTTATTACGGATCGCGGTAAAGCGTCTTACGTGCTTTTGACCGTAGAGGAATACCGCAAAATTAGTGGTACTCAAGCTAATATTGCTGACCTATTGGCCATGCCTGAGGCCGATGATATTGAATTCCAGCCGCCCAAGTTGAATCTCACAGCGCAGGTACCGGATTTATCATGATGTATTTGTTGGACACTAATGTTATCTCCGAGTTGAGAAAACAAACGTCAGGGAAGGCAGATAAAAATGTAGTGGCTTGGGCTAAATCGGTTCCCGCTGATAGCCTGTACCTGTCGGTCATCACCATTATGGAACTTGAGATAGGTGCTCTTTCTATCCAGCGAAAAGATCCCCGACAGGGAAATTTACTGCGCCTGTGGTTGGATTCTCAAGTCATACCCTCCTTCAGTGATAGAACTATTCCGATAGATGTTCCTATTGTCCAATGCTGTGCCAGCCTACATATTCC
Source organism: Cellvibrio sp. (assembly GCA_003524365.1). Taxonomy (GTDB): domain Bacteria; phylum Pseudomonadota; class Gammaproteobacteria; order Pseudomonadales; family Cellvibrionaceae; genus Cellvibrio. The sequence continues at coordinate 12,677 of DQHS01000046.1, forward strand.
CGACCCGCGCTCCGAGCGCGATGCGCTTATTGCTGCAACTGCCATAGTCAATGGCATGACCGTGGTAACGCGTAATTTCCCCGACTTTGAACCTACCGGTGTAAAGCTACTGAATCCGTGGCTTTAGCAGTTCTATCAGTGAAAAACTATGTAATTTAGAAGTTGAACTTTGGAATTACATAAAAACGATTGTCTGCGGCGACTGCACGAGATGCTTTGAGGCTAGGAAATTGAATCAATGCCATTTGCTTTAACGATCTGGCGTTGCAATTGAATTTAATAAATTAACAACACGGAGCACACCATGAAAAATTGTCCTCACTGCAACCAGCGTCCCATTTCATTTGGTGCTTGGTGTAATGGTATTAATTCGCTGACCTGTCGTTGCGTACATTGTGGCGCAAAATTAAAAGCCAGTGCTGCTACCTGGGTGTCTACCGCTTTGATTGTGATCGCCATGGTTGCGGTAGTTGCAGCAAGCATAGCAATTTTCGGTTTGAGTATTCGCACCGATCAATTGAAATTAATTCTGTTGGTTTCATTACCGGTTGTTGCAGGCTGTTTTATCGCATATCACTTTGGTGGTTACAGCGCCGCTTCACCTTTGTTGAGTAAAACCGAATTTACAGGCTTGTATAGCAAATCATTGTTTGCCCGTTATCCGCAGGCGCAGATACACCCCAGCGATGAACTGGCGATCACCATTAAAAACGTGAATGGTTTTGAAGTGAATACGCATTTGGGCAACGCCTATAATGCCTATAGTTCTGGCACACATCCTTTGGATGTTGTTATCAACGAGCAACTCGCCAGTTTTGAAACCATTGTGAAACCAGAAACGACAAAAACTCGCGAGCATATTTTTCCGGTAGTGCGCTCTGCCGATTTTATCGCGGCCAGTAAACAGCAATTACAAGATGCGGGATTTTCGAGTGGCGATTTGCCATTTTACTACGAGCCCATCAACCAAGATTTATTCTTGTTATATGTGTTGGATACTGAAACCGGAATGCAATTTCTGAGTCCAGATGCGTTAGAAAAATTCGGTATTCAACGTGAGCAATTAAACCAGTTGGGGTTGGAATATCTCAAAATGCATTTTGCACAACGCAATGCACAACTGGAGCTGATTGATACCCAAGGAAAAGGCAAACTCTATCGGTTCCGCGTTGACGGTAACTACGACGCATCTCTATTGGTATTTCCCGCAAAAATTGCTGAAATCGCACAGGCGATTGGCGATACGCCCGTCATTTTTATTCCCGCGCGCGAAATGGTATTAATTGCTGGCAAAAAAGATGCAGAAGCCATCGAATTTGCTGCGCACCTTGCTGAAAAAGGTTACGCGGAACTTGCTTACGCTATCAGCCCGTATGGGTATGTGGTGGGTGAAGCCGGGTGTGAGCGGTATCGGTAATTCCAAAACTGATTGGGTTAAGCCCAAATACTTGAGTTATTTGAGCTTAACGTTCATCCAACGCCTTAATCTGCAAAATGATCTCCACCACCTTGCTGCCTTTCTCCGTTAAATAATATTCTGTGCGCGGTGGTAATTCTTTAAAGCTCTTTTTATCGAGCAAACCATACTCCACCAATTTGCGGAAGCGTTCGCTTAACACTTTGGTGGAGATGCCTTCGATGCTGCGTTCCAATTCACCTGGGCGGTGAATGCCTTTGCCGACATTAGTTAGTACCGACACTGACCATTTGCAGCCGATCACATCTTCCAGTTTTTGATAGCTGGAGCGACTGCGGGATGAAATATTTTTTGCGTTGTCCATCAAGAATTTACCCCAAAAAGTAACCCGGGCACCAAAAGGTGCGTGCTGTTTTTTGCGCGCGGCGATTTGTAAAGTGAATCCAGTCGTTAATGCAAACGGCGATTTTATTCACCCTAACAGAGAGATTACTTTATGAAAAGCCAAGCGATTTTTTATCATGCAGGTTGTCCGGTTTGTGTTGCTGCCGAACATCAGTTGCTGGATTTGGTTGATGCCAAGCGTGTGCAAGTTGAGGTGGTACATTTGGGCGATGCCAAACGTTCGGGTGTTAAATCTGTACCTGCATTGGTGGTGGATGGTCAGGTGTTACACATTAATTTTGGTGCGGCGATTGAAGCCTTGGCTTGAATGTAATCACTGCCCAAGTTATCCAATAGGTAACTTGGGCATGCAATAGCTACCAAAAGTAACAGATGGGTTTTATCCCGCCGTGGCGCTAGAAATTTCCTTAAAGATGGGTGTAGTATTCCCCCTCCTGTCGCTGGACAGGTGATAAAAAAACGCAAGAGGCGCCCCCGATGCGCCCGCTCGGCAGACAAAATGTCTGCCTATTCAACTGAATCTGCAATTGTATCTATCTCGGTCAAGACCAAAATCGCCACTGATTTTGGTGGTGGTTGTGCGCATTCTCTAATCAGGGTTTCGCGTGGAAGACTACGGATTGAGATAATGATACGGCCAGATAACTCCCTTTTTTGTTTCTCTGCCGTTTGTTAAACCGCCGCCTTTAATCAGGCCTGTGCGTGCTCTCGTCATTTCCGTTTACTTCCTCTGCATCTGGTTACCTTCGCCAACCGCCTTGCTGCTCCGGAGCAGCGCTCTATCGATTCACTATAAGTCTAAGTAGCAAAGGGGAACTCCATGCATAAGAAACGTTTATTGCCGCTGTGTATAGCTTTGGCAGCCACTGGCCAATTACAGGCACAAACCACGGAGAATGATGTTGAGGAAGTGACCGTTACCGGGGTGCGTAGCGCGGAATTAAATGCGCGCGAAGAGGAGCGCTCTAAAAATATTTTTAGCTCGGTAATTTCGCAGGATGATGCGGGTAAGTTTGCCGATCAAAACGTGGCGGAATCTTTACAGCGCCTGCCTGGCATTACTTTGCAAAAATCCGAAGGTGAGGGCCAATTTGTCTCAGTGCGTGGCCTTGGCCCCGGTTTTGTAAATGTCAGTATGAATGGCAATGAGCTGGCGTCGTCCAGCTCGGATACCCGTGCTTTTGCACTGGATGCAGTGCCTGCTGATTTGTTGAGCTCAATTGAAGTTTTTAAATCGCTCACGCCGGATATGGATTTGAATTCGATTGGCGGCACCGTCAATGTAAAAACACTCAATGCGTTTGATCGCAAAAAAGATACTTTGCGCGTTAGCGGCCAAGTGTCAGAGCAACAATACAACGGCGATGCTTCGCCCAAAGTATCTGTTCAGGGCACCAATCTTTTTGCCGATGACACCATTGGTGTGGGTTACTCCATGTCCCATGAAAAGCGTGGGACTGATGGTTATCTGAATGTGCATCACGCCGAACAAGATCCAACTTATCGTCAGCAAAATCACAGAGGCTTGGCGGAGCCAACGGGTGAGCGCTTATTGACTCCCTGGCAGTTTGAAGCGAAAGAAGAGCAGGCCGAAAGAACCCGTACGGCAGTATCAGTCGATTTGGGCTGGCGCCCGAATGACAGCAGCGATTACTACATTCGTTACAGCCGCACTTCAATGGAAGATTTGGATATCGCCCTGCGTGAATACTATCGCTTTGATACGGCGCTTACCAAAGAAGGCGAGGTGCCCTATACCGATCCAAGCACCAATACTTTTGGTGTGACCGACGCTGAATTGCAACAACAATTTTTTATCCAGAAAGGTGAAGCCACTACCGATGCGTTTGATGTAGGCGGGAAAAATACCTTTGCTGACGAAAGCTGGACACTGGATTACAACTATTCACATTCAGTGGGTGAATATTCCAAACCCGATGGCCGCCGGGTGCAATTCCGTATTCAGGATTTACCGATGCTCGGCCAAGCCGGTGAAGATTATATTGCCGCACAAATTATTTCTCCGGCCGATATGGCCAATCTTGCCGAAACCACGGTAGGTAATTTGGTGAATGCGGGAGGTTATTTTTTATATAAGCCTAATCAGCGCAAACAAACCGGGATGTCGTACGACAATCTTTTTATTGAAGACAGTTTCCGTACTGATACGCTCGATCAAGTCGCTATAAATTTACGCCGTGATTTTGATGAGGGCATGCTCAATTATATTAAAACCGGTTTTGTCGTAAAAGATCGTGAGCGCGACCGCAACAAAGACCGTTGGAGTATCGTTGCGAGCGACTATGCAAATGCGTGCGGTGGTGATGCTGAATGCGATGACTTGCGTAATTCATCGTTAGCCGATTTTGAAACCTATACACCCAAGCATCCCGATATCCAACACGATTTTATTACCCGCAGTGAAGCCGAGCGTCTGTTGGCAGCAACCTCACGTGTTGCACGCTACACCGATCCAAATCTCACCGGGCAAGAGAGTCGTAAAGAAGATTATTTATTAACAGAGGAATCACAGGCTGCCTATGTAATGGCGGAATTCCAAACCTCGGAAAATTCCACCTTGATTACCGGTGTGCGCTACGAAAATACCGATTTTGCTTCCGATGGTTATTTAGCCATTCGCAACGACCGTTTTACGGGTAAGGACAGCGCGGAAGAAACCAACCTGGATATTGCTGTTCCATTGCAAGACACCAAAACTTCTTACGATGATTTATTTCCCAGTATTCATTATCGCTATGACATGGCTGAAGACACACTGGTGCGTGCATCGCTTTGGACCAGTTTTACCCGTCCATCATTTGATCAGGCGCGGGCCTTTGGCGAAGTGGAGGGCAGGGTTATTTTATGTCACCCCTTTCCAGAAACTATCCCCGTTACTGTTCCACCTACACCAGCCTGTGGTGATAACGCCAATGTGCAGGGCGGTAGCCTGAATAGTGATGGGCAAATCGTTACGGGCAATGGAGATCTGTTCGAGCTGGCTAGCGATAACACCTTGAGTATTGGTAATCCTAATTTGGTGGCAATGACGGCAGTCAATTTTGATACGTCGATCTCTTGGTATGGCGACAACGGCGACAACTGGCAAATCGCTGCGTTTTATAAAGAAATCGATGATTTTATTGTTGATGTGCGTGGTGCGTCATTGAGTATAGATGATCTGCCATTGGCATTACCTTTCGATCAAGTAAACGAGTTTGCGATTCCTGATGATTTAATTATTGATAAGGTGAATTTCGCTACCAACGGTGAAAAGGCCGAAGTGTATGGCGTTGAGTTGTCTTATTCCAAATATTTTGATTCCGGATTTTTTGTACAAACCAACATGACGCTGATGGACAGCAACGCCAAAGTGGGCGATACCTTGCGCGTGGGCACCATCAAATTACCAGAGCAAGCGGATGAAACTATTAACCTTTCTCTTGGTTGGGAAGGTGCGGGTTTAAGTGCGCGTTTAATTGGTAACTATCGCGGTGAAATTCTTAAACGTGTTGGCGCGTGTAATGCGCAAGCGGTGGCAGACGATGCAGCACTGGGCTACGNNCATCAGGACACCAGCGCAACACTCGATTTCAAAGCGACCTACGAATTCAACAAAGCCCTGCAACTCAGCTTTGATATGACCAACCTGACCGATCACGTTGATACCTATTATTTCAGTGGTAATGAAAGTTCTGGCGGCAAGCTGCTGTTTACCTCCGAAGACTACGGCCGCACCTATCTGCTGGGTGCGAGTTACAAATTTATGTAAGCCGGTGAGTTAACAGCGAATCATTGCGACCAAGAATTTATTGAGGAATTTGAACATGAAAAAAATAACAGTATTAAGCGCAGTTTGTTTAAGCGCGGGTTTGGTTGCCTGCGGTGGCGGCGACCCAAAGAGTGCATCATCCAAGCCGGATAATTTGTTTCCTGACGGCTATGTTCCACCGTCATCGGCGAGCAGTTCATCGTCATCAGTTTCAAACATTGTTAACCAGACAATTCCTTATCATGAAAATTTTGATGCGGCGAACAATACCCGCAGCTTTTTTTCGGCGAACTACAAATCATTGAATACCGATACCAGTTTGCCGTTTTATTTTGCGACGGGAGGATTTTTGGATGAGTTGGGCAATCCATCACCTACGGCAACCTCTTGGATTACGGCAGACGCCAATCGCAAATTGCGCATTGGCAATGGACGTCTGAGTTTGGGTCAAACCAAATTAGAAGTGAATACCACCACGGCGGATGAAACTGTTCCAACATGGGGTGAGTTTGATTTAAGTAAACCTTATAAAGTGTCTTTTTGTGTGGTGGAGGCAGGTGGCGCGAGTTCGAGTAATTTTGAACTCTATGTTGATAACAATTCGACCGGCGGTAACAACTCTATTTATGGTGCGGGCAACGCTTCACGCATTTTGCAAATGGCGGTAACCAATTTAGTGCCAGGCACTCGTCAGGAGGTCGTGGTTCCTAAAGCAGCGGGCGAAAAACAGATTGGTCGCGCAACTTCCTTCTTCCAAATCCGTGTGTCCAGCGGTGGCTGGGCAGTAATTGATGATGTGGTAGTTGAATATGCAGGCGAGCCACACGGCTTTACCTTGCCAGCTTGCGTTGCTGAAAATTCGATAGCGCCACAACCGGAAACTCCCCCCACAACACCCGCTGCACCCACGATTATCGCGGGCGATGCTGAATTGGTTGCCAGCTGGGCTTCGGTGGGAACAGGCGTGACCTATGAAGTTGCCTACAACACGGTGAATGATGTTGCTTCGGCAACGGCGTTTAGCGGTAACCCGGTTGATGGCACCAGTGCGCAATTGTCTGGTTTGATCAATGGCCAGGAATACTTTGTTTGGGTGAAGGCGAAAAACGTTATTGGTAGCAGTGAATACAGTCCTTCGGCTTCGGGTACACCGGTAGCACCAACAGGTATCGATGCCAGTAAGGAGTGGGGTTTCAACAGCTTTGAGTACAGCGCTCTGGTATCGGGCACCTCTGGCACTGTGGCAGTGACGATAAGTGAAACTGCTTACGATGCCGATGGTTTAAAGATCTTCCTCAACAACGGTACTGCGTTGCGCTATCGCTTTGACAGCAATAGTTGGAACTACAACGGTAACTCGTTCCGCTCCAGCGACAGTCGCGTCCCTGCAGTGGGCGAAGTGGTTGCAGAACTACGCGCCTATGTGGGTACACCTGTAGTAGCGAGTCGTGCGGCGACCATCACTTTTACTGTTAAACAAACGGGTAGTGGTCAAGCCGGTAAAGCGGTGATTGTTGATCAGGATAATCGTGTGGTCAGCGTGACTGATATTGCCGATAGCACCATTACTGTTGATATCCCTGTAGCACTGGCGGAAGGCCATAGCACCACAGAACTCCGCGCCTTCTATTCCCGCGAAGGTACCAGCTCAGGTGGTATGGATTTAATCAAACTGGTTAAGAGCTATGCCGATAGTCCTATATCTTCTTCAAGCTCTTCTAGCAGTGAGGCAAGTTCTTCCGTACCAGCGAGCAGTTCTTCGGCACCAAGCTCGGAAGCTGCCAGATCATCAGCTCCGGCTAGCAGTTCTGAGGCATCAAGCTCAGTCGCCAGCAGTGTTGATGGCGGTGTTACATCATCCAGCTCATCCAGTGCCGCATCCTCGGGCGCTGCCTTGCTGAGCGAAGATTTTGCGACGGCAGATACCACCAATTTCTTCACCAATGCCTATAAAGCCATCCCCACCGACAGCAGCTTGCCGCTCTATGTGGCAACTGCCGGTAGCACGCGCGTTAGCTTTGCCAACGGCGAGTTGAGCATGAATAACGCGCGTTTCACCATTGGCGACAAAGGTGGTGCAACTGCCGCAGGTGTACAGCCTAACGGCAGTTATGACCTGACCAACGCCTACCGTGTGAAGTTCACTATTACTGCCATAGCCGGTACCGGCAATGTGCAGGTGTATGTGGATAACAACACCACCAGCGCCGGTAGTTCGATTCATAGCGCTATAGGAAGCACAGCTTCGCGGCTGACCCAAATTGCGGCATCCAGCATTACCACCTTCCCCCATGAAGTGGTCATTGAGTCAGCAGTGGGTACCGCGACCTCGTTCTTCCAAATCCGCGCCGACAGCGCCGTTACTAATCTGACGATTGATAACCTGACCATCGAGTACCAATAGTCAATGAGTAACTGAATAAGCGAGAGCAGAAAAATAAACCGGCCACTACCGGTTTATTTTTTCTCACAAAACCAATAGTCAGATTAATAATAAAAAGGATTCAATGTGAAATGAAAAGACCATCACTATTACTCAGTCTCTTTGCTGCTGGCCTGTTAAGTGCCTGCGGCGGTTCCGACAATAAATCTTCCGGTGCGGCGTCTTCCACCCCTGCCAGTTCCACTGCAGCTGTTGCTTCTAGCACTCCGGCAAGTAGTTCACCGGCATCTTCAGCGGAAGCGAGCAGTATCAGTTCAACACCGGAATCTTCCTCCAGTTCATCAAGCAGTGCGCCGGCCAATCTGGTCTGGACATGCCCGGCGACCGGCCTGTATTTCTGCGATGATTTTGGTGCGAACAACAGTGTTAAGTGGGAGCTGCCACCTACAACGATCAACACCTCAGTGCCCAACGGCCTATTTGATATCGCCGACGACAGCGGCAACTACGTATTGCGTTACACCGCTGCCAGCACGGGCGGGGTGATTGCGCTGGTGAAACCAGACGCCTTTACCGGCGTGACTTCTGCCGATTATTACGTGGAGGCGAAAATCCGCCCGCGCGCCAATGGCACCACCGGCAATAAACAAATCTATTTGCTGACTCGCTATGTGGATGGCAACAACTGGTACGCCGGTGCGCTCAACGTGCAGAACGCCAATACCAGTACGCAGGTGGAAATCGCCAAAATGAAAGCCGGTTCCATCAGCCGCCCCAAACAGGTTAAAAAACCTATCGACCAGGGCACCCTGGGTATGTTGGATGGCCAGTGGTACACCCTGCGGATTGAAGCGCTCGGCAGCAATCTCACCGTGTATTTGGATGGTGAAACTATTGCGACCACAACGGATGCCGATTTCACCGGCACCGGTTTGATCGGTCTGTGGACCGCGAATAAATCCTTTGAAATTGACGATATCAAAGTCGGTAACGCCAACGACAAACCCGCGTCACTGCTGCTATCGCCCAGTGCGACTACCTACGCCGCCGAAGTGGGTGATGCGCCGCGTGTCATTAGCGTCGCCGCGAAAACCGACACTGGCGCGGCCGATACCTTCACCGTGGTTTCCAGCAATAACGCCGTGGTTAGCACCAGCATCAGTGGTACCGATGTGACCTTAACGCCGGTGGGCGAGGGCAGTGCAACACTCACTTTTACCAGCACTTCCGGGTTGGTGCGCACCATTACCGCGACCATTGCGCCGCAGTTTGTGATGCCGACCGCGACTTACAACTTGAGCGGTTTAACGGTACCGGCCATAGCGGAACAGAATGCCTATGAGGATGCCACGCTTAAACTGACCTTTGACGGCGCGCCGACTCTGGGTACCAGCGGTTCGATTCGCATTTTCAAAACCAGCGATACCTCACTGGTCGATAAAGTCGCCCTTACCGACGAGTCAGACGCTATCGGTTTTGGCACCCTGCGCAGCATCAAAACCCGACCAGTGCGCATCAGCGGCAACACCGCCAGCATCTCCTTGCACGCTAACAAACTTGAGTTGGGCACCAGCTATTACGTAGCCATCAGCCCGGCGGTATTTACCGGTGCAACCCTTGCAGGTAAAGCATTCGACGGTATCGGCAAAGATACTGGCTGGACTTTTACCACCCGCGCCGCTGGCCCGGACATCACTAAAACGACGCTCACTGTTGATGATGATGGCAGCACGGCCGACTTCCGTTCCGTACAGGGTGCATTGAACTTTGTGATGAAAAATATCGCGCTGGATACTCCGGCGACCATCAGTGTGCGCAACGGCACCTATGAAGAACCGCTCTATCTGCGCGCTAAAAACAACGTCACGATTCAGGGCGAAAGCCGCACTGGTACGGTTATCCAATACCCCAATAACGAGTTGCTCAATTCCGGTTCAGACGGGCGCGCGCTCATGGTGGTGGCAGCAGCGGATATGTTGACGCTGGATACACTAACGCTGAAAAACACCACCTTGATCGGCGCGGGCGGACAGGCGGAAACGATTTACTTCAATAGCCCGACCGGCCGATTGATCGCCAAAAACGCCAATTTTATCAGCGAGCAAGACACGCTCCTGCTCAAAGGTTGGACGTTCTTCTACGACACCCTGGTCGCCGGCAACGTCGATTTTATCTGGGGCTACAGCAAGGCCTCGCTGTTTGAGAAAAGCGAAATCCGTTCTATCGGCCGTTCCACCGGCAACAGCAACGGCGGTTATGTATTGCAAGCGCGGGTTGAAGCGGCGGGCGATAAAGGTTTTGTCTTCCTCAATAGCCGTTTGACCAGCGGTGCGGGGCCAACCGGCGAATTGCCCGTTGATGGTAGCCACTATCTGGCGCGCAGCCCCGGCGGTACCACCACCTTCGACAATATCGTATTTGTGAATACCAAAATCGGTACCCACATAGCCGCTGACGGTTGGGCCGGTTTGGGGGTGAATTCACAACCGGCCGCCAATCCAGCCACTGGCACTGCCACTACCGGCTGGCGTGAATACAACAGCATGGATTTAAACGGCACGCCTTTGAATATGTCTGGTCGCCAGTTTGGTTATTCGCTGTCATTGGCGGAAGCNNCCGGACGGTGGTGCCAGTTCTTCGTCTTCCTCTTCCGCACCGGCAGCGAGTTCGTCGAGCAGTTCGTCAAGTTCTGCCAGCAGTGCGACAGTCACTAACTGGGCGCCAGCGCAGGCCGAGTTTGCCGCCCATGTCGGCGCTTTGGCCAGTGGTAACTATCCGTTTAACGCTACCGCAACCCCCATCAGTGTCGGCGATTTTAATTTCTACTCGGTGTCGAGCGGTTCATTGCGCTTGCATGAAACCTCGGCGCCGCTCTACGCCATCAACTACAACGGCTCGTCGCTAAAAGACGATACCACTGGTACTCCGGTGACCTTGGTTGAAGGCACCAGCGGTCAGGTGGATCCAAAAATCCTCAATGCCGCTGGTGGTGTGACCCGTTATGTCTCGATTCCCTATGCGGCAACGGCCAATCCGGTCACGGTGAAAATCACTTACTCCAACGCCTCGGGTAGTTGTGCCAACGGCCAGATAGCACTGGTCGATCAAAACACCAAGACGTGGAAAGTGGCCTCGGCCTGCGGCACCACCAACAGCGTTATGGAAGCCACCGTTACTGATGCGACGGTGACGGAATTATTTATTTTGATGAGTCGCAATGGCGACAGTGGCGGCGGTATCCGTATCTGGAATATCGAGGTCGCGAACTAGACAGCATGCAATAAGGTTTTAATCTGAGCCAAAAAACGACTGACTCGCGTTGGTCGTTTTTCCATTTACGCCAGGATGCAAACACAACAGCAGTAGAGAGAGAAGTCATGATGAAAAAATCAACCCTGGCCTTAACCCTGGCCATTTCCGGTGTATTGACCGCCTGTGGCGGAAGCGGCGGTTCCGGTGGTGGTAATCCAACCAGTACCTCAGCAACCAGTACCCCCGCAACCAGTACTGCAGCCAGTTCGGCCGCGCCGGCGAGTTCCAGCACAGCCGCTATCGCCTCCAGCAGCCCGGCTTCGATGGCCGCATCGAGTGATGCGGCTAGTCTGGCCCCGAGTTCAGTACCTGCATCTTCCTCGCTGGCGTCGGTAGTTGCCTCCTCAGTCGCGAGTCTGGCGCCTTCCTCGTCCAGCAGTTCATCCGCCGCCAATGCCTGTACTGGCATCAACACTGTGCAGGGTTTTGCCTCCCTGGGTAACGGCACCACCGGCGGGGCCGATGCCGGTTTGGGCAATAACAGTGTCACCGTCAGCAATGGGGTGGAATTAAATAACGCGCTCAGCGCGGCTAACCCCACCTACAAAGACAAACCGCTGATCGTCTACATCAACGGCACTATCACCTGGGAAAATTCTAACAGCGCGGAAATCCGTGTGCGCCGCAGCAATGTGTCAATTATCGGCCTCGCCAATGCGGAGTTCAGCGGTGTAGGTATTCGCGTGAGCCATGGCGCGAGCAATATCGTGATCCGCAATTTATTGATGCATGAAGTACCGCAATCCCATGGTGCAGGTGATCATATTCATCTGGATGGTCAGGACGGCGCGGTAAGCAATATCTGGATCGACCACAACGAGTTCTACAACGATCTCACCGTCGATAAAGATTTTTACGACGAATTGGTCAGTGGTCGCAGCCGCGTGCACAACGTGACAATTTCGCACAACTACTTCCACGACAGCCAAAAAACCTCACTCTGGGGTTCATCGGATGATGCCGCTGCCGAAGATGTCGGCCGTACCATCAGCTTCCATCACAACCATTGGAAAGACGTGGTATCGCGCCTGCCGCTGTTCCGTTTTGGCGAAGGCCATGTATGGAACAACTACTACAACGGCGTGAGTGGTTCGGGTATTAACTCGCGTATGGGCGCCAAAATGCGCGTGGATAACAACGTCTTTGAAAGCGTGAAAAATGCGATTTGGTCGGGCGACAGCTCCGCCATCGGCTTTTGGCATGCTACCGGTAATACATTTACCGCATCCACCTGGAGCGGTAGCTTCAACGCCAATTGCGGCACGCCGCCTTGTTATGCCGGGGGCAACAATTCCAATATCGCCTACGAACCGCCGTACACTTACAGCGCGCAAGACGTGAGCACGGTGAAAGCCTATGTGTTGGAAAATGCCGGGCGTAATAAAATCGCCGCCTGTTTGAATTTGCCGGAAGTGAGTTCGTCATCAAGCAGCGTGCAAACTAGCAGTTCGGTGCAATCGTCCAGTTCCAGCAGTGNNGACCGGCGGCGGTGCCAATATCACGCTCGCCAGCGGCCAACTGAGCATGTCTAACGCGCGTTTCACCCTCGGCGATTTGAGTGAAGGCACAGCAACCGCAGCGGGTGCCCAGCCCAATGGCGCATTCAATTTGGCGCAGCCCTACCGCGTTACTTTCACCATCACCGCCGTTGCCGGTACCGGTAATATCCAGGTCTATGTGGATAACAACACCACCAGTGCTGGTAATTCCATCCATTCGACTATCGGCAGCACGGCGTCGCGGTTAATCCAAATTGCGGCAAACACCATCACCAGTGTGCCCCATGAAGTGGTGCTTGAATCGAGCGTAGGTACGGCCAATTCTTTCTTCCAGATTCGCGCGGACAGCAGTGTGAGTAATCTAACCATTGATAATCTGACGATTGAATATCAATAACCCTGATCTGTGGCTCAATGCTGTTCACTTAAGATTATTTTTTCGTCATCCTCGCGAACGCGGGGANNAGCTGGACTCCCGCTTACGCGAGAGAGACAACAAATTCTTAAATGAACAACATAGAGATCTAGGGTTGGCGCCTTCAATTAAGGCGCCGACTTTAGCTGGGCCGCAGGTTGCTGATGTTGGCGCTTGGCCGTCAGTAGGAAGAGCGAGCAGTACTGTACAAATCCGGGCTTTCGGCTGAAGTGTTAAACGCGCGCAAAAAACTGTGAAGAATCAACCATTAACTGGCGTAGCCCAGCCAAAATGGGTATAACAGGGGCATGTTGATTTCCTGCTTTGCCAACACATCGGGTACAGAACACCCGAACTTCGATGCCTTCTGGCTGCGTAGCCGTTCGCCTCTTCTTCAGCGCCATCCCTTTTTTACCGACCCACCTGCGTTAATCTAATACTCGTCTGCGTTTTATGCTTATAGTCAGCCTGTTGCGCTGGCTGTAGTTGTGCANNTGTTTTTCTTCCATCTGGATTGGCTACCGCAGTTGGGCATGGATTTGAGTCTGCGCCTTGATGGCTTGGGCATGATGTTCGCGCTCTTGATCCTGGTTATCGGCCTGCTGGTGATTTTTTACGCCCGCTATTATCTGGCGGAGAAGGATTCCCTCGGTCGCCTCTACGCACTTTTGCAACTGTTTATGATGGCGATGCTCGGTATCGT